>NZ_JBIVLW010000001.1:1008568-1269915 GCF_044752765.1 Streptomyces sp. NPDC088706 | reverse complement strand
CCGATGGAGTGTCCGGCGAGGTAGTCGGGGGTGATTCCCCAGGTTTGGAGGAGGCGGTAGAGGGCGACTTCGATGGCGAAGAGTGCGGGTTGGGTGTATTGGGTGTCGTTGAGTTTGTTGCCGGTGGTGATGGTGTGGCGGAGGGGTTGTTCGAGGTGGGGGTCGAAGTGGGCGCAGATGGTGGTGAGGTGGTGGTCGAATGCGGGGTAGGTGGCGGCGAGTTCGTTGCCCATGTTGATGCGTTGGGCGCCTTGGCCGGTGAAGAGGAAGGCGAGTTTTCCGGTGGTGGGGGTTGAGGTGGTGGAGGGGGTTCCGGTGGGTTCTGTGGGTTTGGTGAGTTCGGTGGGTTCTGTGGGTTTGGTGAGTTCGGTGAGTTTGGTGAGTTTGGTGAGGAGTTCTTCGCGGGTGGTGCCGGTGATGGTGGTGCGGTGGTCCAGGGCGGTGCGGGTGGTGGCGAGGGAGTAGGCGGTGTCGAGGGGGGTGTGGTCCGGGTGTGCTTCGAGGTGTGTCAGGAGCCGGCGGGCCTGTTCGGTGAGGGCTTGTGGTGTCTTGCCGGAGAGCAGCCAGGGGACGGCGCCGGCCGGCCGGACGGTGCCGGTGTCCGGTGCGGTGGTTCCGGTGTCTGCCGCGGTGGTCCCGGTCTCGGCCTCCGCCCCGGCCGGCGGCTCCTCCACGATCACGTGCGCGTTCGTGCCACCGAAGCCGAAGGACGACACCCCCGCCCGGCGCGGACGGCCCGTCTCCGGCCAGGCGGTCCGCTCGGTGAGCAGCCGCACGGCCCCGGACTCCCAGTCGACCATCGGCGTCGGGTCGTCGGCGTACAGGGACTTGGGCAGGACCCCGTGCCGCATCGCCTGCACCATCTTGATGACGCCGCCGACTCCGGCGGCGGCCTGGGCGTGCCCGATGTTGGACTTCAGCGAGCCGAGCAGCAGGGGTTGTCCGTCCGGGCGGTCCTGCCCGTACGTGGCCAGCAGCGCCTGCGCCTCGATCGGGTCGCCCAGCTTCGTACCGGTGCCGTGGGCCTCGACGGCGTCGATGTCCGCGGGGGTGAGCCGGGCGTCGGCCAGCGCCTGCCGGATGACGCGTTCCTGGGAGGGGCCGTTGGGGGCGGTCAGCCCGTTGCTGGCGCCGTCCTGGTTGACGGCGCTGCCGCGCAGCACGGCCAGCACCTGGTGGCCGTTCTTCCGCGCGTCCGAGAGCCGTTCCACGAGGAGCAGTCCGACGCCCTCCGACCAGCCGGTGCCGTCGGCGTCGGCGGCGAAGGAGCGGCAGCGGCCGTCCGCCGCCAGCCCGCGCAGCCGGGAGAACTCCACGAAGGCGACCGGCGTCGACATCACCGTGGCGCCGCCCGCCAGCGCGAGGTCGCATTCGCCGTTGCGCAGGGCGTTGGCGGCCAGGTGCAGGGCGACCAGGGACGAGGAGCAGGCCGTGTCCACGGTGACCGCCGGGCCTTCGAAGCCGTACGTGTACGACAGCCGGCCCGAGGCGATGCTGCCCGCGCTGCCGCTGAACAGATACCCCTCGAAGCCCTCGGCCGGCAGGTGCGGCCGGGAACCGTAGTCGTTGTACATCACGCCCGTGAACACCCCGGTGCGCGAGCCGCGCAGGCCGGCCGGGTCGAGCCCGGCGCTCTCCAGCGTCTCCCACACCGTCTGGAGCAGCAGCCGCTGCTGCGGGTCTGCGGCCAGGGCCTCACGCGGTGACATGCCGAAGAACTCGGCGTCGAACGCGTCGGCGTCGTGCAGGAAGCCGCCCTCGCGGCCGTACGAGGTCCCGGCCCGGTCCGGATCGGGGTCGTACAGGCCCTCCGTGTCCCAGCCCCGGTTGACCGGGAACTCGCTGATGGCGTCGGTGCCCTCGGCCACCAGGCGCCACAGCTCCTCGGGTGAGGTCACCCCGCCCGGGTAACGGCACGCCATGCCCACGATCGCGATCGGCTCGTGCTGCCGGTCCTCGGCCTCGCGCAGCTGCCTGCGCGCGTCACGTGCGTCCGCGATCGCCTTCTTGAGGTAGTCGCGGAGTTTGTCCTCGCCCGCCATGGTTCTCTCAACTCCTGTATCTCATCGGTTGGTTGCCTCTGGTGTGCGCCCGGATGGAGCGGCGGGTCATTCGAGTTCGTCGAGCAGGGCGAAGAGTTCCTCATCGGTGGCGGTGTCGAGGTCGTCCTCGGTCTCCGCCCCGGCGGGGGCCGACCGGCCCACCGCTTCGGCGGCGTCCAGCAGTTCCCGCAGCCGCGCGACGATCCGGCCGTGGGCGTCGGCGTCCTCCGCCGCCGCCTCGACAGCGGGCCGCAGCCGGGCCAGTTCGGCCAGCAGCGGTTCGTCCGCCGTCATCTCGTCGACCGCCAGCCGCTCCCGCAGATACGTCGCGAGCGCCCCTGGGGTCGGCTGGTCGAAGGCGAGCGTGGTGGGCAGCCGCAGTCCGGTCTCCGCGGCCAGCTGGTTGCGCAGCTCGACGGCGGTCAGCGAGTCGAAGCCCAGCTCCTGGAGGGCGCGCCCGGGGGCGATCTCCGTCGGGTCCGGGTGGCCGAGCACCGCGGCGACCCGGCCGCGCACCAGGTCGGTGAGCATGGCCTCCCGTTCGGCCGGCCGCGCCGCGGCCAGCCGTTCGGCCAGACCGGGGCCGGAGCCGTTGCCCGCCGACGCGCTCGCCGCGCGCTTGGGGGCCGTACGGACCAGGCCGCGCAGCAGGGCCGGCGGCAGCTCGCCGGAGGCCCGCAGGGCGGCGGTGTCCAGCCGGGTGACCGCGAGGAGCGCCTCGCCGGTGCCGGGGGCCGCGTCGAACAGCGCCATGGCGTCGTCGGTCGTCAGCGGGCGCAGCCCGGAGCGGGCCAGCCGGCGCAGGTCGGCGTCGGAGAGGTGGCCGCTGAGCGCGCTGGCCTCCGCCCACAGGCCCCAGGCCAGCGAGGTGCCGGCCAGGCCGAGCGCGCGGCGGTGGGCGGCCAGGGCGTCCAGGAAGGTGTTGCCCGCCGCGTAGTTCGCCTGCCCCGCCGTGCCGAGCAGCCCGGCGACGGAGGAGTACAGCACGAACGCCGACAGGTCCAGGTCGCGGGTGAGCTCGTGCAGGTGCCAGGCGGCGTCGGTCTTCGGCCGCAGGACGGCGTCCAGCCGCTCGGGGGTGAGCGAGGCGACCGTGGTGTCGTCCAGGACGCCCGCGGTGTGGACGACCCCGGTCAGCGGGTGCTCCGCCGGTACGGTGCCCAGCAGCGCGGCGACCTGGTCGCGGTCGGCCACGTCGCACGCGGCGACCGTCACCTCGGCGCCCAGCCCGGCCAGCTCGGCACGCAGCTCGGCCGACCCGGGGGCCGCCGCACCGCGCCTGCTCACCAGCAGCAGATGGCGTACGCCGTGCTGCCGCACCAGGTGCCGGGCCAGGACCGTGCCGAGCGCGCCGGTGGCGCCGGTCACCAGGACCGTGCCGTCGCCCCAGCCGGGGGCGGCGGAGCCGTCCTGCGGCGGGCCGGTGCGGGCCAGACTCGGTACGAGCAGCTCCCCGGCGCGCGCGGCCAGTTGGGGCTCGCCGCTGTCCAGCGCCCGGGCCAGGAGGCGTGCCTCGTCCGCCCGGTCGTCCCGGTCCTGCCCGCCGCTGTGATGGTCCCCGTCCAGGTCGACGAGGACGATCCGGTCCGGGCTCTCCGTCTGCGCGGACCGCAGCAGGCCCCAGACCGGCGCGTGCACCAGGTCCGTGCCCTGCCCGGCGGCCGTGGCGACGGCGCCCCGGGTCACCACGGCGAGCCGCGCCCCGGCGAACCGGTCGTCGCCCAGCCACTCCTGGACCGCGGCCAGGACTTGGTGCAGCGCGGCGCGGGCCGCCTCCGGCACCGCCGCCCCCTCGGCGGGAGCGCCCGCCGCGTGCAGCGGCAGCACCACGACGGGCGGCAGCGCGGCACCCGCGTCGAGCGCACCGCCGAGGTCGCCCAGCGAGGGGTACGACGGGCCCCCGGCGTCCCGCAGGGTGTCCGCCGCGCCGATGACGGCCCAGGCCGAGGCGTCGCCGGTCCCGGCCGCCGGTGCGAGCGGGGACCAGTCGACCCGGAGCAGGCCGTCCGCACTCCCGCCGCCCGCCGCCCGTACCGCCTCCACCGACAGCGGCCGCAGCGTGAGCGCGTCGACGGAGGCCACCGGCGCACCGGTGCCGTCCGCCACCGTGAGGGCGTACACCGGTGAGTCGGCATCGCCCTCCGGGGCCGGCGTCAGCCGTACCCGCAGGCTCGCCGGGCCGGTCGCGTGGACCGTGACCCCCGACCAGGAGAACGGCAGCCAGGGGCGTCCGTCCTCGGCCGCGACCCCCGGCAGCAGCGGGTGCAGCGCCGCGTCCAGCAGGGCCGGGTGCAGGGTGAACCGGGTCGCCCCGCCCCGCAGTTCCTCGCCCAGCGCGACCTCGGCGTACAGCTCACCCGCCGGTCCGGTCCACAGCCGGCGCAGGTTCTGGAACGCCGTGCCGTACGCGTACTCCACCGCCGCGAGCCGGTCGTACACCCCGGTCAGGTCCCGCTCGACGGCACCGGGCGGTGGCCACCGCGTCAGGTCGCGGCCGTCCCCGCCCCCTTCCCCGCGCGCGTCACCGGCGGTGAGCCGGCCGTGCGCGTGCAGGGTCCACGGCTCGTCGTCCGCGCCGCCGTCGGGCCGCGAGTGCACCCGGACCGCACGGCCGCCGTCGGCCTCCGGGGCCGACACCGACACCTGGAGCTGTACGCCGCCGGGTCCGGCCAGCACCAGCGGTGCGGCGAGGGTCAGCTCCTCCACCCCCGGGGCGCCGGTCTGCTCCGCCGCCCGCAGCGCCAGTTCGAGCAGCCCGGTCGCGGGCACCAGCACGGTGCCCGCGACGGCGTGCGCGGACAGCCACGGGTGGCTGTGGAGCGAGAGGCGGCCGGTCAGGACGTGCTCGTCCCGGTCGGCCAGGGCGACCGAGGCACCCAGCAGCGGATGGCCGGCGGCGGCCAGGCCGAACCCGGCCGCGTCGCCCACGGTGGCCGGGGCGTCCAGCCAGTACCGCCGGTGCTGGAAGGCGTAACCCGGCAGATCGACCCGCCGGGCGCCCGGGAACACCGTCTCCCAGCGCACCGGCGCACCGCGCAGGGCCAGTTGGGCGAGGGCCGAGGTGAACACCGCTTCCTCGGGGCGGCCCCGGCGCAGCGCCGGGACGAGTGCCCCGGTCCGCTCCTCGTCGAGGCACTCGCGTACCAGCGCGCTCAGCACGCCGTCCGGACCCAGCTCCAGCCACTCCGTGACACCCCGCTCCGCGAGATGCCGTACGCCGTCCATGAACCGGACCGCCTCCCGGATGTGCCGCGCCCAGTACTCCGGCGACGCGAGGTCCTCGGCGGTGCCCAGCACCCCGGTGACGTTGGAGACGACGGGGATGCGCGGCGCGTGGAAGGTCAGCCCCCCGGCGACCTGGCGGAACTCCTCGAGGATCTCCTCCATGTGCGGGGAGTGGAACGCGTGGCTGACCGGGAGCCGCTTGACCCGGCTGCCCCGGGACCGCCAGAGCGCCATCACCTCGTCGACCACCGGTGCGTCACCCGAGACCACGGTGGAGCGCGGGCCGTTGACCCCGGCGACGGCCACCGTGTCGCCGTACGGGGTGAGCGTGGCCCGCACCTCGTCCTCGGCGGCCTCGACGGCGGCCATCGCACCGCCCTCCCGGGCGGCCTGCATGAGCCGGCCGCGCTCGGCGACCAGAACACAGGCGTCCGGCAGGTCCAGGACCCCCGCCAGGTGGGCGGCGGTCACCTCGCCGATGGAGTGGCCGAGCAGGAAGTCGGGGGTCAGGCCGTGGTGTTCGGCCAGCCGGAACAGCGCGGTCTCCACCGCGAACAGCGCCGCCTGCGTGAACGCCGTCTGGTCGATCAGCGCCGAGTCCGCCGACCCCTCGGGGGCGAACAGCACCTGCTTGAGCGGGCGTACCAGCTCCCGGTCCAGATGCTCGCAGACCGCGTCGAGGGCGGCCGCGAAGACCGGGGACGCCGCGTACAACTCACGGCCCATGCCGAGCCGCTGCGCGCCCTGCCCGGTGAGGAGGAACGCCGTCCGGCCCCGGTGAACCCGGGAGCCCGGGCCGCGTACCACGGCGGGCGACGGCTCGCCCCGGCTCAACGCGCCGAGTGCGTCCAGCAGTTCGCCGCGGCCGGAGCCGACGACGGCGGCCGTGTGGCTGTGCACGGCGCGGGTGGTGGCCAGCGAGAGGCCGACATCCGCGACGCTCAGGCCGGGCCGCTCGGCCAGGTGGTCGCGCAGCCGCCCCGCCTGGGCGCGCAGGGCGTCCTCGCCACGCGCCGAGACCAGCCACGGCACCGCGCCCGGCTCCGGCGACCCGGCGGGTCCGGGCTCGGCGGGCACGGGCTCGGGAGCCTCGGGGCCCTGCTCGATGATGACGTGGGCGTTGGTGCCGCTGATACCGAAGGACGACACCCCCGCCCGGCGCGGGCAGCCCGTCTCGGGCCAGGTGGTCCGCTCGGTGAGCAGCTCCACGGCTCCGGACTCCCAGTCGACCATCGGGGTCGGCTCGTCCAGGTGCAGGGTCCGGGGCAGCGTGCCGTGCCGCATGGCCTGCACCATCTTGATGACGCCGCCGACTCCGGCGGCGGCCTGGGCGTGGCCGATGTTGGACTTCAGCGAGCCGAGCAGCAGGGGTTGTCCGGCCGGGCGGTCCTGGCCGTACGTGGCCAGCAGCGCCTGCGCCTCGATCGGGTCGCCCAGCTTCGTACCGGTGCCGTGCGCCTCCACCGCGTCCACATCCGCCGGTGCCAGGCCCGCGGCGGCCAGGGCCTGCCGGATGACGCGTTCCTGGGAGGGGCCGTTGGGGGCGGTCAGCCCGTTGCTGGCGCCGTCCTGGTTCACGGCGCTGCCGCGCAGCACGGCCAGCACCTGGTGGCCGTTCCTCTTCGCGTCGGACAGCCGTTCCACGAGGAGCAGTCCGACGCCCTCGGACCAGCCGGTGCCGTCGGCGTCGGCGGCGAAGGAGCGGCAGCGGCCGTCCGCCGCCAGCCCGCGCTGACGCGAGAACTCCACGAAGACGCTCGGACCCGCCATCACGGTGACCCCGCCCGCCAGGGCCAGGTCGCATTCGCCGTTGCGCAGGGCGTTGGCGGCCAGGTGCAGGGCGACCAGGGACGAGGAGCAGGCCGTGTCCACGGTGACCGCCGGGCCTTCGAAGCCGTACGTGTACGACAGCCGGCCCGACACCACGCTGGAGAGGTTGCCCGCGAGCAGGAAGCCCTCGTACTCCTCGGGGGAGCTCGTCAGCCGGGAGACGTAGTCGTCGTACATCGCGCCGGTGAACACCCCGGTGCGCGAGCCGCGCAGGCCGGCCGGGTCGAGCCCGGCGCTCTCCATCGTCTCCCACGCCGTCTCCAGCAGCAGCCGGTGCTGCGGGTCGGTCGCGGTGGCCTCGCGCGGCGAGATGCCGAAGAACTCCCGGTCGAACTGGTCGGCCTCGTGCAGGAATCCGCCGTGGCGGACGTACGAGGTCCCGGTGTGCTCCGGGTCCGGGTCGTACAGCCGCTCCAGGTCCCAGCCCCGGTTGACCGGGAACTCGCTGATCGCGTCGGTCTCGTCGGCGACCAGCCGCCACAGGTCCTCGGGCGAGGCGACCCCGCCGGGGTAGCGGCAGGCCATGCCGACGATGGCGATCGGCTCGTCCAGGGCGGCGGCGCGCCCCGCCGGGGTGGGAGCGGCCCCCGAGGGCGCGGGGTCCGCGGGCACGACGAGGGTGAGGAGGTGCTCCGCCAGCGCCTGCGGCGACGGGTGGTCGAAGACGACGGTGGCGGGCAGCCGGATGCCGGTCGCGGTGTTCAGCCGGTTGCGCAGCTCGACCCCGGCCAGCGAGTCGAACCCCGTCTCGTTGAAGGCGCGGCGCGGGTCGAGCGCCGTCGCGTCGGCGTGGCCGAGGACGCCGGCCACCGTCTCCCGCACCAGGGCCAGGACCGCGTCCGCGCGCTCGTCGGCGGGGAGCGCGGCGGTGTGCCCCGTCCACCCGCCGTCCCCGGAGGCCTGCGCGGCGGCCCGGCGCGGGGCGGTCTTGACGAGGCCGCGCAGCAGAGCGGTGGGCGGCTCGGTGCGGGCGCGCAGCGCTGCCAGGTCGAACGCCACGGGCACCCGCAGCGGCTGCCCGTCCAGCAGCGCGCGGTCGAACAGCGCGAGTCCCTGCTCCGGGGTGAGCGGCCGGATACCGGCCCGGCGCCACCGGGCGAGGTCGGCCTCGCCGAGGGCGGAGCCCATGCCGTGGGTGGCGTCCCACAGGCCCCAGGCCAGTGAGGTGGCGGCCAGACCGCGTGCGCGGCGGTGGGCGGCCAGGGCGTCCAGGAAGGTGTTGGCCGCCGCGTAGTTGGCCTGCCCGGCGGTGCCGGTGAGGCCGGAGACGGACGAGAACAGGACGAACGCGGCGAGGTCCAGGTCGCGGGTGAGCTCGTGCAGGTGCCAGGCCGCGTCGGCCTTGGGCCGCAGGACGCCGGCCAGGCGCTCGGGGGTCAGTGCCTCCACGGTGGCGTCGTCGAGCAGGCCCGCCGTGTGGACGATCCCGGTCAGCGGGTGCTCCGCCGGTACGGAGCCCAGCAGTGCGGCGACCTGGTCGCGGTCGGCCACATCGCAGGCGGCGACCGTGACCGTGGCGCCCAGACCTTCGAGAGCGGTGCGCAGGGCGGGCACACCGGCGGCGCGCTCACCGCTGCGGCTGGCCAGCAGCAGGTGGCGTACGCCGTGGTCGGTGACGAGGTGGCGGGCGAAGAGCGCGCCGAGCCCGCCGGTACCGCCGGTGATCAGGACCGTCCCGTCCGGGTCGAGCGCGGGGGCCCCAGCCGGCCCGGCCGCGGGGTCGCCGGCCGGCCCGCCCACGGGGGAGAGCGCGGCGCGCACCAGTCGGGGCGCCATCAGCGTGCCGTCCCGCAGGGCGAGCTGCGGTTCGTCGGTGGCCAGGGCGGCGGGCAGGGCGGACAGGTCATCGGGGCCGCCCACGTCGGCCAGGACCAGCCGGCCGGGGTGCTCGGCCTGTACGGCGCGGACCAGGCCCCACACCGGAGTGTCGGCCAGCCCGGTGATCTCCTCGCCGTCCCGGACCGCCACCGCGCCCCGGGTGACCACGGCCAGCCGCACATCGGCGTACCGCTCGTCGGCCAGGAACCGCTGCACCACGTCCAGGACGTACGCGGCGGTACGGTGCGCCGTGCGCACCGGGTCGTCGTCCGCCTCGTCGTCCGCCCCGTCGTCAACCCCGTGGGCCACCCCGTCGTCCGCCTCGCCGTGCGCCGAGACGGGCAGGACGAGGGCGTCGACGCCCTCCGGCGCCTCCGGGCCGGGAAGCGCACCCTCCCGCACCTCCAGCACGGAGGCGGCTCCGGCCGGGGCGGAGGCGGGCAGGGCCGTCCACTCCACCGCGTACAGATGCTCACCACCGCCCCGGGCGGCGCCCGTGAGGCCGGACCTCGGCACCGACCGCAGCACCAGCGACTCCACCGAGGCCACGGCCGCACCGGTGGTGTCGGCGAGGGTCAGCGCGAAGGTGTCGGGTCCCGTCGGGGAGACCCGCACCCGCAGCTCCGTCGCCCCCGTCGCGTACAGCTGGACGCCCGTCCAGGCGAACGGCAGCCGCACCGCTCCGTCGCCCGCGGCATCGGCCGCGTGCAGGACCAGGGGATGCAGCACGGCGTCGAAGAGCGCCGGGTGCAGGCCGAACCGGTCGGCGTGCGCGTGCTGTTCGGCGGGCAGCCGGACCTCGGCGAACAGGTCCTCGCCGGACCGCCACAGCTTCGTCAGGCCCCGGAAGGCGGGACCGTAGGCGTAACCGAGGTCCGCGAGCCGCTCGTAGGCGGCGTCCAGCGGCTCGGCCACCGCACCGGCCGGCGGCCACTGCCGCAGCTCGTCGGCGAGGGCGCCGCCGGGGCCGCCGAGGACACCGGAGACATGGCGCACCCACGGCTCGTCGTCGGCGGCCGCGTGGCCGGGTCTGGCGTGCACGCCGAACGGGCGGCTGCCGTCGGCCGCCGGCGGGCCGACCGCCACCTGCACGCGGACCGCCGCGTCGGCGGGCAGCGGCAGCGGCGCCTCCAGCGTGAGATCGCCGATCCGGTCGCTGCCGACGCGCCCGCCGGCGGCCAGGGCCAGCTCGACGAAGGCGGTCGCGGGCACCAGCACCCCGCCGCCGACGGCGTGGTCCGCCAGCCACGGGTGGGTGGCGGTGGACAGGGCGCCGCTGAGCACCAGGTCCTCGCGGCCCGCCAGGTCCACGGCGGTGGACAGCATCGGGTGCTCGGCCGGTGCCAGACCGAACGACCGTGCGTCGCCCGGGGCCTGGGGTGCCAGCCAGTAGTGCTCGCGCTGGAAGGGGTACGTCGGCAGGTCGACGGAGTGTCCGCCGGGGAAGAACGAGGCCCCGTCCAGGGGCGCCCCGTGGACCCGGGCGGTGGCCAGCCCCAGGGCCAGCGTCGCCGTCTCGGGGTGACCGGCGCGCAGCAGGGCCACGGCGGACGCCGCGTCGCCGGTGACGCCGGAGCGGGTGAGCGGTGCGAGGACCGCGTCGGGGCCGAGCTCGACGTAGACGGTGGCGCCGTGCGCCTCCAGCTCCCGGACCGCGTCGAGGAAGCGCACGGTCCCGCGGATCTGGCCCGTCCAGTAGTCGGGGGAGGTCAGTTCGGCGGTGGTGGCGATGCGGCCGGTGACCGTCGAGACGATGGGGACGGTGGGCTCGTGGAAGGTGAGCCCGGTGGCGACGGACCGGAACTCGGCCAGTACGTCGTCCATGTGCGGCGAGTGGAAGGCGTGGCTGACCTGGAGGCGCCGGGTGCGCCGGCCGCGCGTCCGCAGGTGCTCCGCGACCGCCTCGGCGGCGTCCCGGTCGCCGGAGACGACCACCGAGGCCGGTCCGTTGACGGCCGCCACCGAGAGCCGGCCGTCGAACTTGGCCATCAGCTCGGTGAGTTCGGACTCCTCGGCCTCCAGGGCGATCATCGCGCCGCCCGTGCGCGCCGACTCCATGAGCCGGCCCCGGGTGGCCACCAGGCGCGCCGCGTCCGCCAGCGACAGGACCCCCGCGCAGTGGGCGGCGGCCAGCTCACCGATGGAGTGCCCGGCGAGCAGGTCGGGGGTCAGCCCGTGGTGTTCGGCGAGTCGGAACAGGGCGACCTCGAACGCGAACAGGGCGGGCTGGGTGTACGCGGTGCGGTGCAGCGGCGAGACATCCGCTCCGGCGTCCGCGCTCTCGTCCTCGTCCGCGAACATCACCTGGAGCAGGGGGCGTTCGAGGTGCGCGTCCAGTGCGGCGCAGACCTCGTCGAGGGCCCGGGCGAACACCGGGTGCGCCGCGTACAGCTCGCGCCCCATCCCGGCCCGCTGGGCGCCCTGCCCGGTGAACAGGAAGGCGGTCCGGCCCGCGTGGGCCGCGCTGCCGGTGACCACCGCGTCGGCCTCCCGGCCCCCGGCGAGCGCGCTGAGCCCGGCCAGCAGCTCGTCCCGGGTGGCGGCGACGACGGCCGCCCGGTGGGGGAGCGCGGTGCGGTCGGCGGCCAGGGAGAAGCCGATGTCGGCCGGATCGGTGACGTCGTTGCCGGCGAACTCCAGGATTCGGGCGGCCTGTTCGCGCAGCGCCGCCCCGTCGTGGGCGGAGAGCAGCCACGGCGCGGGCGCGCCCTGCGCCGCCCCGGCCGGCGCGGACGTACCGGAGGCGTCCCGCCCGGCCCCCCGCGGGCCGGCCGCCGGCACCGGCGCATCCTCCTCGGCGGCCTGCTCCAGCACCACGTGGGCGTTGGTGCCGCTGATGCCGAAGGACGACACGGCGGCGCGGCGCGGCCGGCCGGTCCGCGGCCACGCGACGGGCTCGGTGAGGAGCTCCACGGCCCCCGACTCCCAGTCCGCCATCGGGGTCGGCTCGTCCACGTGCAGCGTCCGGGGCAGCACCCCGTGCCGCATGGCCTGCACCATCTTGATGACGCCGCCGACGCCGGCGGCGGCCTGGGCGTGCCCGATGTTGGACTTCAGCGAGCCGAGCAGCACCGGGGCGCGCTCCCCACGGCCTTGCCCGTACGTCGCGAGCAGTGCCTCGGCCTCGATGGGGTCGCCCAGCTTCGTGCCGGTGCCGTGCGCCTCCACCGCGTCCACGTCCGCCGTCGCCAGGCCCGCGTCGGCCAGCGCCTGCCGGATGACCTGCTGCTGGGCGGGGCCGTTGGGGGCGGTGAGCCCGTTGCTGGCGCCGTCCTGGTTGACGGCGGTGCCCCGGACGACAGCCAGGACACGGTGGCCGTTGCGGCGGGCGTCGGAGAGCCGCTCGACGACGAGCAGCCCCACGCCCTCGGCCCACGAGGTGCCGTCGGCCGAGGCCGCGAACGACTTCGACCGGCCGTCGGCGGCCAGCCCGCGCTGGCGGGAGAACTCCACGAACATGCCGGGCGATGACATGACCGTCGCACCGCCCGCGATGGCGAAGGACGACTCACCGGAGCGCAGCGAGCGCACCGCCAGGTGCAGCGCGGTGAGCGACGACGAGCACGCCGTGTCCACGGTCACCGCCGGTCCCACCAGCCCCAGCTGGTAGGCGATCCGGCCGGACATGACGCTCGGGGTGGTGCCGGTCAGCAGGTGGCCCTCGACGCTGTCCGGGGCGTCCTGCATGCGGGGCCCGTAGTCGAGGGTGGTGGCGCCGACGAAGACGCCCGTACGGCTGCCGCGCAGCGCGTCCGCGTCCAGTCCGGCCCGCTCGACCGCCTCCCACGCGGTCTCCAGGAGCAGCCGCTGCTGGGGGTCCATCGCCAGTGCCTCGCGCGGCGAGATGCCGAAGAAGGCGTTGTCGAAGAGGGCCGTGTCGGCGAGGAACCCGCCCTCACGCACGCTGCTGTGGCCGCTGCGGCCCGGGTCGGCGTCGTACAGGCCGCCGTCCCAGCCCCGGTCGGTGGGGAACCCGGAGACGGCGTCGGTGCCGTCGGCGACCAGGCGCCACAGGTCCTCGGGCGAGGCGACCCCGCCGGGGTAGCGGCAGGCCATGCCGATGATGGCGATCGGCTCGTCCGCCGCGCCGGGGTCCGGCGCGTCGGCCTGGGGCGCGGCGTCCGTGCCGGTGAGGGCGGCCTCGATGTGCGCGGTGAGGGCGGCGGGCGTCGGGTGGTCGAAGAGCAGCCCGGTGGGCAGCCGCAGGCCGGTGGCCTCGGACAGCTTGCCGCGCAGCTCGACCGACATCAGCGAGTCGAAGCCCAGCTCCTTGAACGGGGTGTGCCGTGGCACCGGCCGCCCCGGCGCGTACTCCAGGACGGCCGCTGCCAGCGAGCCGACCAGCGTGCCCACATCGGCGCCCCCCGCCCCGCCCGCCGGCTCGCCGGAGCGCGGCGGGAGGGCCGGTTCCGCCTCCCGGCCGGGTCCGGCGGTGCGGGCCGTGCCCGAGATCCAGTACCGCTCGCGCTGGAAGGCGTACGTCGGCAGCTGCACGCGGCGGCCGCCGGTGCCCTCCTGCACGGCGGCCCAGTCCACGTCCGCACCGCGCACGAACACCGTGGCGAGCGCGGCGAGCAGGGTGCGCGGCTCCGGGCGGCCCCGGCGCAGTGCGGGCACCGCGGCCACGGCGCCCGCGTCCCGCAGGCACTCCTGCGCCATCGCCGAGCAGACGCCGTCCGGGCCGAGCTCGAACAGGGTGGTCGTGCCCGCGTCCTCCAGGGCCCGGACCGTGTCCAGGAACCGCACCGGGCGGCGTATCTGCTCCACCCAGTAATCCGGCTCCGCCCAGGCGCCGGTGACCATCTCGCCGGTCACCGACGACACCGCGTCGATGCGCGGCGCGCGCAGGGTGAGCCCTTCGACGACCGCGCGGAACGCGTCGAGCGCCGGCTCCATCAGCGGCGAGTGGAAGGCGTGCGAGACGGGGAGCCGCTTGGTCCTGCGGCCCCGCTCCCGCAGCCGGTCGGCGACGGCGAGCACCGCCTCCTCGGCTCCGGAGACCACCACCGAGCGCGGCCCGTTGACGGCGCCGATGCCCACGCGCCCGGTGAGTCCGGGCAGCGAGGCGATCACCTCACCCACCTCGGCCAGCACCTCGGCCTCGGTGGCCTCCACCGCCACCATCGCGCCGCCCGCGGGCAGTTCCTGCATCAGCCGGCCACGCGCCGCCACCAGCCGGGCCGCGTCCCCCAGGTCGAGGACGCCGGCCACGTGCGCGGCGGCGATCTCCCCGATGGAGTGCCCGGCGACCAGCTCGGGCACCACGCCCCACGACTCCACCAGCCGGTACAGCGCCACCTCGACGGCGAACAGCGCGGGCTGGGTGAAGCCGGTCTCGTCAAGGCCCTCGCCGGAGGCGATCACCGCACGCAGCGGCCGGTCCAGCAGCGGGTCCAGCTCGGCGACGACCGCGTCGAACGCGGCGGCGAACGCCGGGTGGGCCGCGTACAGCTCCAGGCCCATGCCGGTCCGCTGGGCGCCCTGTCCGGTGAAGACGAACGCGAGCCGCCCCGGGGCCGGAGCCCCGGTCACCACGTCCGCCGCAGCGGCCCCGCCGGCCAGCGCGGCCAGCGCGTCGACCGGGCCCGCGCCCTCCCCGGGGCCGGTCAGGACGACCGCCCGGTGCTCGAACACGGTACGGGTGGTGGCCAGCGACCGGCCGACGTCGGCCGTCTTCGGCGCCCCCTCCCGGGCGAGCAGGGAGTGCAGCGCACCGGCCTGGGCCCGCAGCGCCTGACCGGACCGGCCGGAGACCACCAGCGGTACGGGACCGGCGGCGCGGTCCGCCGGGGCGCCGGCCGGTTCGTCCACCCGGCGGGCGGGGGCTTCGGCCAGCACGACGTGCGCGTTGGTGCCGCCCATCCCGAAGGAGGACACGCCCGCGGTGAGCTCCCGCTCCGGCGCCGGCCACCCGGTCAGCTCGCGCTGGACGTCGAGCCCCAGCTCCGCCAGCGGGACGCGGGGGCTGGGCGAGGCGAAGTTGAGGCTCGCGGGCAGCTGCCGGCGGCTCAGCGCCAGCAGCGCCTTGAGCAGCCCGACGATGCCCGCCGCGCCCTCCAGGTGGCCCACGTTGGTCTTGGCCGAGCCGACCCGCAGCAAAGCCCCGGCCGGGCGCCCGGCGCCCAGGACCGCACCCAGCGCGGCCGCCTCGACGGGGTCGCCCACCGGGGTGCCGGTGCCGTGCAGCTCGACGTACTGCACGGCCGCCGGGTCGACGCCCGCCTTCGCGTACGCCTCGCGCAGCACCCGCTCCTGGGAGCTCTGGCCGGGGACGGTCAGCCCGGCGGTCGCCCCGTCGTTGTTGACCGCGCTGCCCCGCACGACGCCGTAGATCCGGTCACCGTCCGCCACCGCCTTCGCCAGCGGCTTGAGCACCACGACCGCGCCGCCCTCACCCCGTACGAAGCCGTTGGCGCGGGCGTCGAAGGCGTACGTCGTACCGTCCGGTGACAGCCCGCCGAAGCGCTCCTCGGTGACGGCGCCCTCGGCCAGGATGTTGAGGTTGACGCCCGCCGCGATCGCCGTGTCGCACTCGCCGGAGCGCAGCGACTCGCAGGCCAGGTGCACCGCCACCAGGGACGAGGACTGGGCGGAGTCGACCGTCAGGCTCGGCCCGTGCAGCCCGAGGTGGTACGAGACCCGGTTGGCGATGACGCCCCGGTTGATCCCGGCCATGCTGTGCTGGGTGATGGCCCGGTCACCGTACTGGTAGAGCAGTGCCGCGTAGTCGTCGCGCAGGGTGCCCACGAACACGGCGGTACGGCTGCCGCGCAGCTCGGCCGGCCGCACGGCCGCGTCCTCCAGGGCCTCCCAGGCCAGCTCCAGCACCAGCCGCTGCTGCGGATCCATGGCGACGGCCTCACGCGGCGAGATGCCGAAGAAGGCGGCGTCGAACGTGTCGACGGAGTCGAGGAACCCGCCGCGTCGCATGCCCGGCTCGGTACCGGCGGGCGGCTCGGCCCCCGACGCGGCCTCCCAGCGCCCCTCGGGCACCGGGGTGATGGCGTCCGAGCCGCTGCTCAGCAGGGACCAGAAGGCGTCCGGACCGTCGGCCCCGGGAAGCCGGCAGGAGACTCCGACGACCGCGATCGGCCCCTCGTGCCCGCCGCGCTCCGTGGCCCTGGGGAAATGACTCTGATTCGTCATCGCGCTCGACTGCCCTTTCCAGCTGATGAAGACCTGACCGGCCGACCGCCAAAAGCATTTCGTGAAACTGCCAGAGGATCGTAGGCAGGAAGCGCTCTCCGGCATCTCAGCGCCCGCCCACCGCACGGTAATTCCGCTCTCCTGGTGGCGGAGAGCGGCGCATTACCCGTCCATGGACGCCAAGTTGAATGGCCCCCAATAGGGTCGGGTCAACCGAACGGTCACGACGCCGAAATCATTGAGAAGGCAGGTCGACTCCCGTCATGTCACAGCTGACCGACAACGTGGAAAAGCACACCGCTGCGTATGTGGAGGCTTTCAACGCCGGCGACTTCGAAACAGTGGAGAGTTTCTACACGGAGGACGCCGTCGCCGTCTGGGAGCCCGGCAAGGCGCTGTCCGGCGACGCCCGCCGCGCGTACCAGCGTGAATTCCTCAAGAGCAAGCCGAAGATGACGGCCGTGCCCCGGCACACCTTCGTCACCGGCGACACCGCGCTGCTGATCGTCGACTGGACGATCGACACCGTCGACGCGGACGGCCAGCCCGAGCACCTCAAGGGCGTCGGGGTGGACGTGCTGCGCCTGGGTGAGGACAACGTCTGGCGCTACGCCATCGACGACCCGTTCGGCGAGGGCTGAGCGGACCGGAAACCCACGCCCGAACAAGCCAGAGACCACACGAAGATGAACGGTATGCCCGCTCCGCCGCGCGGACCGGCAGCCGGTGCACGGGGGAGCCGAGACACCATGCAGTCCAGCAGCAACAGACCGACGCGCCGTACCCTGCTCAAGGCGGCCGGTGCCACCGCGCTCGCCGCCCCCGCCGCCGCGGCACTGGCCTCACCGGCCGCCGCGGCCACCACCTCCGCCTCGGTGGGGGCGACCAGCGAGACGACGTACGACGTCATCGTCATCGGTGCCGGCTTCGCGGGCATCACGGCGGCGCGGGAGCTGCGGGCCAAGGGCAAGCGCGTCCTCGTCCTGGAGGCCCGCGACCGGATCGGCGGCCGCACCTGGACGGGCAGCTTCGCCGGACACCTGGTGGAGCGCGGCGGCACCTGGGTGGAGTCGACCCAGCCGCACCTCGGCGCCGAACTGACCCGGTACTCCCTCGCGCTGGAGGAGGACCTGCCCATCGACCGGGTGATGCTGCCGACGCCCACCGGGCCCAAGGAGTTCACCCCGGACGACGGGTTCGGCCGGATCGGCACCATCATGGACCGCATGTTCGACGGCTCCCGGCAGTACTTCGAGAAGCCCTTCGAACCGCTGTACCGGGCCGATCTCCTCCAGGGCCTGGACAAGCTGTCGCTCCGCGACCGCCTCACCCAGCTCAACCTCACCCCGGAGGAGGAGCTGCTGATCAACGGTCAGACGGCCATCTACTCCGGCGGGGCCAGCACCGACGGCGCCTTCACGATGTTCGCCCACTGGTGGGCGCTGGCGGGCCATACCAATGAGGGCTGGGGCGAGACCCAGAAGTACCGGATCGCCAAGGGCACCGGCGCCCTGCTCAACGCCATGATCGCCGAAGCCAAGCCGAAGATCATGCTCAACTCCCCGGTCGCCTCGGTCACCGACACCGGCAGCAAGGTGCACGTCACCCTCAAGTCCGGCGCGGTGTACGGCGCCCCCAAGGCGGTCATCGCGGTGCCCGTCAACGTGTGGCCGACGATCAAGTTCACCCCGACCCTGCCCCCGGCGCTCACCACCGCGGGCTCCCAGGGCATCGCGGTGAAGAACGCCGTCAAGCTCTGGATCCACGCCCGCAAGGGCGCGGGCCGGTTCTACGGCCAGGGTGTCGAGGGCACCAGCACCCCCATCCCGATGCTCCTGCCGTTCAAGGAGACCTCGCAGGGGATGCTGTACGTGGCCTTCAGCACCGACCCCACCCTGGACCCCGAGAGCATCCCGCAGGTCAAGGCCGCGGTGAAGAAGCTCGGTGTGGACCTCGACATCCTCGGGCTCTACACCCACGACTGGGGCAAGGACCCCTACGCGCTCGGCGGCTGGGCGTTCCGCAAGCCGAAGCAGCTCACCACGCTCTACCCGGACGTGACCCAGCCCAAGGGCCGGCTCGCGTTCGCCAGCGGCGACATAGCCAACGGCTGGAGCGGCTACATCGACGGCGCGATCGAGTCCGGACTGCGGGCCGCCCAGCAGACCGTCGCCGCCAGTTAGGGCACGGCCACCCGCACTACGGCCGCGGCTGTCCCGCCACGGGCAGTCGGCCGTCCGCCCGGCCACCACTCCATCACCCGAAATCGGAAGGGACCGTCCCACCCATGTCCTTCACCTTCACCGTGGACTTCGACCACGAGCGTCCGGACCTCACCGACGACACCGACACCCAGAACGAGATCTTCCTCCAGGTCTTCAACTCCGGTGACGGCGAGCTGTTCAACCGCCTGTACCGGGACGACTCCATCTCCAACTTCTCCGGCGAGCCGCTGACCGGCGAGGCGCGCCTGGCGTTCTTCAAGGACTTCCTGGCCGCCAAGCCGCGTCTGAAGGCCACCGTCACCCACTCGTACGTCGCCGGTGACGTGGCGCTGATCGGCGTCGACTACAGCATCGACACCACCGGCCCGGACGGCGCCCCGGTGCACCTGGCCGGCCAGTGCACCGACGTCCTGCGGCGCGGCACCGACGGCCGCTGGCTGATGGCCATCGACCGCCCGGTCGCCGCCACCGGCCTGGTCGCGGAGTAACCCAGCACCACCAGCACGGCTGTGGACCCGCGGTACGAGCCGCCGGTCCACAGCCGTGCCGTACGCGATTTCCGTGCCCGGCACGGCAGACCGAGGAGAGAGTGTGGCCACGCAGGAAGAACTGGCGTCCGTCCTGGACGCCGTACGGGACGCCGTCCCCGCCCTTCGCCGCAACGGCGTCGAGGCCGAGGACCGGCGGATGATCCCGGACGAGAACATCGCACTGCTGGAGAAGGCCGGGGTGTTCCGCGCGGCGGTTCCGCGCGCCCACGGCGGACTCGACTTCGACGTGGCGCAGCAGGCCAGGATCATCGCCGAGGTGTCCCGGGGCTGCCCCTCCACCGGCTGGCTGACCATGGTCTGGCTGACCAGCACCTGGGCCGCGTCGCTCTACCCCGACCAGGCGCAGCGGGAGGTCTTCGAGGGCGGCAGCACCCGCGTCTCCATCGTCTTCGCCCCCACCGGCACCCTCCGGCCGGTCGACGGCGGCTACCGGCTCGACGGCACCTGGCGGTTCAACTCCGGCTGCCGGGCCGCCGGCTGGGACATGCTGGCCGCGATGGTCGAGCACCCGGACGGGACGAGCGAGGAGCTCGTCGCCCTGGTCCCGATGAGCGAGCTGTCCGTCGCCGACGACTGGCATGTCTCGGCGGGCGCCGGCACCGGCTCGTCCACGACGACGGCCACCGACGTCTTCGTCCCCGCGCACCGGGTGGTGCCGCTGGAGGAGGCCATGGTGAGCGCCACCGGCGACCGGGCCAACACCGGTGCCACCGGCCGCAACTACGGACTGCTCGGCTACATCATGTCCAGCGTCGCGGCGACCTTCCTGGGGATGGCCAAGGGCGCGTACGAGCTGTTCGTCGAGCGCCTGCCGGGCCGGGCCATCACCTACACCGACTGGACCGAGCAGAGCCTGCACCCCCTCACCCAGCAGCGGGTGGCCACCGCCGCCAACAAGATCGACGCGGCTGAGGCGCTCTCCGCCGGCTGGCAGCGGGTCCTCCAGGACGCCGCCGACGCCGGTGTGCAGCCGTCCGACGAGCAGAAGGCGATCATCCGCGGGCAGACGGCGTACGCCGCGCAGCTGTCGAAGGAGGCCGTCGAGCTGCTATTCTCGGCGAGCGGCGGCTCCGTCATCCGCCGGGACGTACCCATGCAGCGCTTCCACCGCGACATCCAGGGCTTCTCCCTGCACGCGCTGGTGCAGCTGGAGGCCAACCTGGAGGTGCAGGGCCGGGTGCTGCTCGGCATGGACCCGGGGACGTACTTCCTCTGATCCCCCGGCCGCCGCGCGCCCGCCCGGCGCCGCCGCGGAGCGGGGCATCCGGCACGAGGCCCGGGCCGTATCGGCGGCCCGGGCCTCGTCGTGTGCGCCGGGGTCTCAGCCCGCGGCGGCGTCGGCCCGGCCGAAGCGGCCGTTGACGAAGAGCAGGCCGTCCTCGTGGTCGCCCTGCCCGGCCGCGAGCACCGTACCGATGAAGATCGTGTGGTCGCCGAAGGAGTGCGAGTCGGTCAGCTCGCACTCCAGCCAGGCCACCGACCCGGCCAGCAACGGCGCCCCCGTGCGCTCGCCGGACCGCCACGGCACGCCGTCGAACTGGGCGGCCCCCAGGGTGCGGCTCTTGTCGGCGAAATGCCGGGCCAGACCCTCCTGCGGAACGCCGAGGATATTGACGGCGAAACGGCCGGCCGCCGTCAGAGCGCCGTGCATCACGGCACTGTGGCCGACACTGCACAGCACCGACGGCGGGTCGAGGGAGACCGAGCTGAAGGCGTTCGCCGTCATGGCGTGCAGATGCTCACCGCCCACGGTGAGCACCGTGACGCCGGTTGCGAAACGGGACATCACTTCTCTCAGCCGGGCGGAATCGACCGGGCGGGACCCGGAATGCAAAGCCGCGGGATCGAGTTCAGTGGACGCGGAATTCATGCCACCCTCTCCGAATACATTGCGCACAGCGCGCTCAGAACCGTCCGCACTCGAGACGGCAGCCGGTTTTCATCAACGTACCCGGGCCAATCCGGGCATCTCCCACCGCCGGGTAACCGGGACGCCACCCGCCGCCGGTCGTCGTGAATGACCCCGCAATGACCGCCGGTTGACCCGGCACCCGCACCCTTTGGCCATGGATCCCACCACTTCCGCCCCTGAGGCCCCTGCCGCCCCTGAGGTCCCCGAGCTCGCCGAGCCGTATCTCCGCGAGGTCCTGGCCGGCGCGGGGCTCGCCGTCGAGTACGTGCGCGCCGAGGGCAACACGCTGTATCTGCTGGACGAGGAGGGCCGGGAGGTCCCCGTCACCGACTTCGCCGGCGGCTACGGATCGGTCCTGCTCGGGCACAACCACCCCGCGGTGGTGGCCCGCGCCCAGGAGCTGCTGGCCCAGGGCACCCCGGTGCACGCCCAGTTCTCCCGCCATCCGTACGCCAACCGGCTGGCCGCCGAGCTCAACCGGATCATCCACCGGGAACTGGGCACCGACGAACCGTACTTCGCCATCTTCGGCAACAGCGGCGCCGAGGCCGTCGAGGCCGCCGTCAAGCACGCCGAACTCGACCGGGGCATGCGGATCGCCGCCCTCACCGAGGAGATCGCGGCGCAGCGGGCGAGCGCCGCCGCCGCCGTGGCGGGCGGCACCGCCACCGTCGCCGCCACCACCCTCACCCGTCTCGGCCTCACCCCCACCGACGACGCCGTGGCCGCCGTCCACCTGCTCGCGGCGGAGACCGAGCGGCGCAACGCCGTGCAGACGGCCCGCCCGCCGCTGTTCCTGGCGCTGGAGGGCGGCTTCCACGGCAAGCTCGCCGCCAGCGTGCAGCTGACGCACAACGAGGGCTACCGGACGCCCTTCAGGTCGCTCGCCGCCCAGGCGAGGTTCGTCCCGCACGACCGGCCCGACGTCCTCAAGGAGGTGTACGCAAAGGAGCGCGGAGTCCTCCTGGCGCTCACCGTCAGCGACGGCCAGGTCGCCGTCGTGGAACGCGAGTTCCCGGTCTTCTGCGCCTTCGTCGTGGAGCCCGTCCAGGGCGAGGGCGGGATCCGGGTGCTGTCCGAGGAGTTCGCCCGGGAGATCCAGCGGTTCAGCGCGGAGATCGACTGCCCCGTCGTCGTCGACGAGATCCAGAGCGGCATGGGCCGCACCGGCACCCTGCTCGCCAGCTCGGCGCTCGGGCTGCGCGGCGACTACTACACGCTCGCCAAGACGCTCGGCGGCGGGATCGCCAAGACGTCCGTGATGCTGGTGCGCCAGGCGTACTACCGCAAGGAGTTCGAGATCGTGCACAGCTCGACCTTCGCCAAGGACAGCTTCTCGTGCCACATCGCGCTCAAGGTGCTGGAACTCCTGGAGGCCGACGACCGGTCGGCCTACCGGCGCGCCGCCGAGCGCGGCGAGGCGCTGCGTACGATGCTCGAAGGCGTGCGCGGCGACCACCCCGACGTCATCGAAGAGGTACGCGGCCGGGGCCTCATGCTCGGCATCGAGTTCCGCGACCAGTCCGCGTCGCCGTCCCCGGCCGTCCGGGGCGCGGCGCAGGGCGGCATGTTCGGCTACGTCCTGGCCGGTCATCTGCTGCGGGCCCACCGCGTGCGGACGTTCCCGACCGCCAGCGCCGTCAACACCCTGCGCTTCGAGCCCTCCGTGGAGCTCTCGGACGCGGAGATCGCCCAGTTGGAGACGGGGCTGCGCGATGTGTGCGTCCTGCTGCGGGACGGCAGGGGAGACGCCCTCACCGCGACGTGAGACACGCGCTCTACCAGTTCACCGCGGCTGCACGCAACCTCACGTACGCGCGAACCAGTCATAATGGCATATGCAGTTCGCCGGTGACAGGGGAGTCGCCGGCCCGGACCGCGGACGGGGTTGAGGGGGGATCATGCGTTTTCGCCTGTTGGGACCGTTGGAAGCCGAGAACGACGAGGGGCTGGTGGAGTTCGGGGGAATCCGGCAACGGGCGGCGCTCGCCTATCTGCTGATGCACTCCAACCAGGTGGTGTCGACCAATCAGCTGCTTGGCGCGCTCTGGGTGGGGGGCGACGCGCCCACCACGGCGCGGAAGATCCTGCAAAACGCGATCTGGCGGCTGCGCGGGGTGCTGGCCGGCCCGTCGTCCGACTCGCCCGCCCCCCGGCTGATCACCCGCAGCCCCGGCTACACGGTGCAGGTCCAGGCGGAACAGGTGGACCTGCTCACCTTCCAGCAGCGGGTGGCGGCGGGCCGGGCGGCCCTGGCGGGCGGGGACCCGCAGACCGCCCGGGTCCTGCTGAGGGGGGCGCTCTCCCTGTGGCGCGGCCCGGTCCTCGCCGACCTGGTCGAGGAGGGCATCTGCTGGCCGGAGGCGACGGCACTGCAGAACAAGCGCGTCGACGTCATGGAGGACCGGTTCGACGCCGAGCTGGCCTGCGGCGGCCACCAGGGCATCCTGCACGACCTCAAGGCCCTGGTGGCGGCGGAGCCCCTGCGCGAGCGGGCCTCCCGCCAGCTGATGCTCGCCCTGTACCGCTGCGGGCGGCAGGCCGAGGCGCTGGCCGTGTACGGGCGGGTGCGCGAGGAACTGGTCGGCGGGCTCGGCCTGGAGCCGAGCCTGGAGCTCCAGCGGCTCCAGCAGTCCGTGCTCAACCAGGACCCGGCGCTGGACCCGCCCCGCGCCCCGCAGCCTCCCGGCCTTCCGGCGTCGGTCACCGTGCTGCGCCCGGCCCGGGACGCCCGCGAGGGTGCCTTCGGACAGGCCCCTGAGAAAACGCCTGATGGCGGCTTCGACAACGTTGGCGCCGACGGTGGCGACAGCGCGGCGCCCCAACGGGCCGCGAGCGCCGATCCCGCCGTCGCCGCCGCACCCCGGCCGGCCGCACCCCGGCCGGCCAGCGCTCTGCTGGTCCGCTTCGGCTTCGGGCCCGAGTTCGGCGGCGTACCGCCGGAGGACATGGACCGCGCGCTCGACGCCCTGACCCTGCTGGCCCGCGAGAAGGTCGAGGCCCACGGCGGCACCGTCACCTCCACCCTCGGCTCCCTCCTGCTCGGCCTCTTCGAGGACGACGGTCCCGACGGCGCGCAGGAGGCTCCCGCGGCCGTACGAGCGGCTCGCGCGGCGGCGGCCGTCCGCGACTGCCTCACCCTGCCCGCGCCGCCCGGCGCCCCCCGGCGCCCGGTCGCCGAGGGCCTGTCGGTGTTCGGCGCCGTGTGCACCGGCCGCGCGGCCCGGCCCCGCACCCCAGGCGGTACGACGACGGGCTGGACCGGCGGCGGACTGGTCGACGACTGCCAGGCCATGCTGGCGTCCGTCGCGGCGGGCGAGATCCACGTCTGCGACACCACCCGCCGGCTGACCGAGGCACAGGTGACCTACCGGCACGCCTGCGCCTCGGCCTCCGCCCCCTGGGAGCTGCTGTCCGTCGCGGACGGCCCCGCCGGACCCGGCGGGATGACGCACGGCGACCGCGAGTGCGAACTCGACCTGATGCGCGGCATGCTGCAGCGCACCCGCCGCCGCTCGGCCCCCCACCTGGTCACCGTGCTCGGCGGCGCCGGCCGGGGCAGGACGCAGTTGCTCATGGAGTTCCAGCGCCGGGTCGAGCAGGACGAGACCGAGACGGTACGCGTGCTCACCGCGACCGCCACCCCACCCGGCAGCGGCGGCGGGGGTTCCCGCATGGCGGCCGACGTACTGGCGGCCTACTGCGGGATCCGCGCCGAGGAGGGCGCGATGATGTCCTCGGTCCGCCTCGACGCGGCGCTCGCCCGGCTGACCGACGACGAGGACACCCGGCGGCGGCTGCTGCCCCCGCTCCGGTCTCTGCTGCGCTCGGCCGAGCCGGTCTGCGAGGAAGGCCTGGTCGCCTGGCGGGGGTTCCTGACCCTCGCGGCCCGCGCCACGCCCCTCGTGGTGATCTGGGACGACCTGCACCACGCGGACGCGACACTGCTCGACACCCTCGACCGTACGATCGCCGAGCCGGCCGACGTGCCGGTCCTGCACGTCGTCGCCGCGGACGACCGGCTGCTCGCGCGCCGGCCCCACTGGTCGGCCGGCCACCCGCACACGATGGTCATCAGCCTCCTTCCGGTGGCCGACGACGCCCTGGACCGGCTGCTCGAATCCCTCCTCCTGCCGAAGCGGGAGACCGAACTCGCCCACTAGGGCCGGCCGTCGGACGGCCGCCCTCCGGGCGACGACGGCCGTTCGACGAAAGGCCCCGGCGCCCGCCGACCTCAAGGGGCCAGGGCCGCACCCCCGGAGCTGGTCAGACGGACCACCCTGGCCAGCGTCCGGATCGCCTCCGGCACCGCGGGGGAGCCGGGCGGCAGCGTCAGCGAGGCCGCCTCGATCAGCAGCGACACCGCGACCGTCTGCTGGTGCGGGGCCGCTCCCGGCAGGCCGGGCGTCGCGCGTTCGCCCGCCGGGCCGGACCGCCGGGCGGGCAGACACAGCTGCCGCGCCCAGCCCACCAGCGCGATACGCAGCCCGCGCCGGGCGGGACCGGCCAGCGCGGGAACCGACGGCAGGGCGTTGGCGAAGCGGAGCACGATCGCGTCGGCGTGTTCCCGCAGCAGTGACTCGCCGGGCGTCAGCGGGACCGTACGAACGGCTGGGGGAGGCGGAACCCGGCGTACGGAGCCGGCGCCCGCCCCCGCCGGGATACGGGCCCGCCGCAGCCCGTCCCGCAGCGCCACGGCGAACTCCTGCCCTACGAAGGCGGCCAGGGCGCCGCCGTGCTCCAGGGGGCCGTCGCTTCCGGCCTGCTGCGACGACGGGCGGGGGGCCACGGGGCCGGTGAGGTTGTCTTCCATGAGCGAAGCCAACCAAGTCCGGCACACCCGGAGCCCATTCGCGGGTCCTCTCCCCGGTCACTGTCCGTTCAGCGGGCCATCCGGCGCTCCACCCGCGGCTCTCCGCCCGGTCCCGCGCCGCACCCCTGGCCACGGGAGTGCCGGGGCACGTCGGCCACCCGCTGGTGGACCGCCGGGCGCCGCTGTCCGGCCGCCGCCACCCGCAGCGGCGCCGTCGGGGCCTCGGGCAGCGGGACCAGGCTCAGCATGCTGGTGCGTCCCCCGCCCACCCCCCACAGCGGCCGCCGCCCGAGCAGCTGCGGGTGGGCGCCCGCCACGACGAGCAGCGGCGCGTCCTCCACGGTCGCCACCAGCTCCTCCACCCAGTCCAGCACCGCCTCGTCCGCCAGGTGCAGCCCGTCGAGACAGAGCACCAGCGGCAGCTGCCGCGCGCAGAGCACCAGCAGTTCCTTCCACACGTCCATGACGGCGCGTGGCCGGGCCGCCTGGAACGGCGGGGCCGACACCAGCAGGGCCCGCAGCAGCCGGTCACCGGTCGGTCCGGTGCCGGCGGCCCCGCGGACGAGCTCGGTGAGCAGCTCGTCCACCGGGGCGCCCCGGCGCGCACCCGAGGCGACCGCCCACGCGTCGAGCAGCGCGTCGGTCAGCCCCAGCAGCCCGAACCCACCCTGCTCCGGGGCGGCCGGCCGCAGCACCCGGGCCTCGTCCGGGAGCCGGCCGACGCGGTGCTGGAACTCGGTGAGGAAGCGGCTCCGGCTCATGTCCTGGTCCCCCAGCACCGTCACCAGGTAGGGCGCGTGGTGGTGCCGGGAGTGGTCGAGATGGCTGCTGAGGATGGCCAGTTCGTGTTCGCGGACGTGGGTCTCACCGCCGAGCACCGGGACCTCCCGGGTGTGCAGGGCGCACGCCTCGCGCACCTTGGCGGACCCGTCGGGCCCCCGGGCGACCTTGCGGTAGCGGACCCACCCCTCGGTGCCGGCCGCCACCTCTTGGCCGACGTGGACCTTGCCCGGCGGCACGTCCGCCAGCAGGTGCTGGGCCGTGTCCAGGAGCGTCCCCACCACGGAGACCGCCCCTGCCGCGTCCTCCCGCACCAGCGCCCGGCCCATGGTCACCACCGCCTCGATGCCCAGCCCCGGTAGCGCGCCCACCGCGTCGCGCATGGCGAACGCCGCCCGTACGGCCTCCAGCGGTGCCGCCGCCCAGTCGTCGCGCAGCCCGAACAGGGCGGCCGTCAGATACCCCAACGAGCCGACGATGGTGCCCTGGTGGGCCTCGACGATGTCCGCGAGGGATGCCGCCGCCTCGTTCAGCGACCCGTCCAGCGCCTCCGGCACCGCGGCGCCGCCGCCGCCGGTCCTGGCCCGCACGCGCACCAGCAGCACGCACACGTCCCGCCTGCGGCTGAGCACCGCCCCGCCGTCCGGTCGCGCGGGGACCGGCTGCGGCGGGCGCGGTGTCCCGGGCGCCTCGGCGGCGCCCCGCTCCGGCCCCTGCCCGGCGACGGTGAGCAGGGGAGGGGCGGGCGGTGCGGCCGGCGCCGTCCGTCCGGCGGACGCCGGACCGGGGACCAGCCGCACCGAGGCCGGTACCTCCTCCACCGGGGAGGTCAGCTCCCGGTCGTGGTGGAGGATGCGCCGCTGGAGTGCCTGGAGGTCACGGGAAGGTTCCAGGCCGTGCTCCTCGACCAGCGCCCGGCGCACCCGGCTGAACACATCCAGGGCCTCCGCCTGCCGGCCGCAGCGGTACAGGGCCAGCATCAGCTGCCCGCTCAGCCGCTCCCGCAGGGGCTCGGCCTCCGCCAGCGAGTTGAGCTCGCCGAGGACCGTGTGGTGGCGCCCGCAGGCGAGTTCGGCCTCGAAGCGGTACTCCATCGCGTCCAGCCGCAGCTGCCGCAGCCCCGCCACCTCGGGCCAGTCGACGCCCTGTTCCATCAGGTCCGACAAGGCGGGCCCGCGCCACTCCGCGAGGGCCTCGCGCAGCAGTTCGGCCGCCGCCGCCGGCTCACCGGCGGCCAGCTTCGCCCGGCCCGCCGTGGCCTTGTCGTCGAAACGCGTCATGTCGAGTGCGGCGGGATCGACCCGCAGCACGTATCCCGGCGCCCGGGTGATCAGTTCGGGTGGCGGCGCGCCCTGCGGCTCGGCGCGGGTGTGGTGCACCGACAGGGTCGTCCGCAGCCCCGAGACCGCGTTCTGCACGATCTTGCGTGCCGTCATCGGGCGGCTCTCGTCCGGCCAGAGAGCCCCCAGCAGCTCGCTGGTGGCCACCACCTGGTTCGGCCGCAGCAGCAGCAGGCCGAGCACGGCCCGCTGTTTGAACCCCCCTAAGGACAACGTCCGTTCGCCGGACATCACTTCCAGCGGTCCGAGAATCCTCAATTGCATGTTCCCCCCTCGACGGTGCACCTCTGGTCGTACGCTCGGCCGGGCCGGTGACGCCCCCCGTACCGGTCAGGGCCGGACAGGCCCCCCGGCACCGGTCACGGCCCAAGACGGTCCCCTACCGTCCCGCGGCCGGACGCACTGCGCCGATCAGCACTTCGGCCACCTCCGCCACCTGCTGGTCCAGGTAGAAGTGGTTGCCGGGGAACACCCGCACCTCGCACCCGGAGCGGGTGTGCTCCGCCCAGCGGGCCGCGTCGGCGGCCGTCACGACAGGGTCGTCGCGGCCGGTCAGCACCGTGACCGGCACGTCCAGCGGGTCGCCCGGGTGCCAGGAGTACGCGGCCAGCGCCCGGTAGTCGGCGCGCAGCGCGGGCAGCGCCATCTCCATCAGCTCGGGGTCGTCGAGCGCCGCCGCCGCCGTGCCGCCGAGCGACCGTACGGCGTTCAGGATCGCCGCGTCGTCCGGCAGCACGTCGCTGCGGGGCGGTACCGGCGAGGGCGCCCCGCGCCCGGACAGGAACAGCCGTACGGGGGCCGGGACGCCCCAGCTCCGCAGGGTGCGGGCCGTCTCGTAGGCGAGCAGGGCGCCCATGCTGTGGCCGAAAAGGGCGTACGGCCGCCCCTGCGGGTCCCGTAGCCGCTCGGCGATCCGCCCCGCGAGCTCGGTGATCTCGCCGGCCGGCGTCTCGCGCCTGCGGTCCTGCCGGCCCGGGTACTGCACGGCCCGGACCTCGATCCGGGGCGCCAGCAGCCGCGCCAGTGGCGCGTACGCGCTGGCCGAGCCGCCCGCGTGCGGGAAGCAGACGAGCCGGACCGCGTCGTCGCTCTCCGACGGCGGGCCGAAACACCGAAACCAAAGGTTGTCCACGACAGTCCTCACTGTGTCTTCGATTGCATTGCCGCGAAGGGCTCCTGGGCCCGCGCGAGGCGCAACGCCCGGCCCCACCAGGCGAGCCGGTCCAGCATCAGCCGGGCCGTTTCCTCGTAGGCGGCGGCGCCCTCGGCGACGGGACGGCCGTCCGCCCCGAAGCACTCCCGGTACTCGTGGAAGCTGACGGTCTCGCGGACGGTCACCGCGTGGAACTCCGCGAAGACCTGGCGCAGATGGCCCACCGCGGCCAGACCGCTGGAGGCGCCCCCGTAGGAGAGGAAGGCGACGGGCTTGGCGTGCCACTCCTCGTCGTACCAGTCGATCGCGTTCTTCAGCGATGCCGGGAAGCTCTGGTTGTACTCCGGGGTGACCACGATGAAGGCGTCGGCGGCGGCCAGCCAGGGCGCCAGGTCCTGGACCGCCTGCGGCTTGAGCGCCGCCGGGTCGGCGGACATGATGTCGGGCAGCCAGGCGGTCGCCAGGTCGATCACGTCCACGTCGAAGTCGGGGCGTAACCGGGCCCGGGACGCCATCCATTCCGCGGCCACCGGACCGAACCTGCCCTTGCGGACACTGCCGATGACGACGACGAGCCGCAGCTGATCACTTTCGGACATTCCTGCCTCTCCGGGTATTCCTTCCAGGCTGACTCGGCCCGCCCCTCCACTCTGTCCGAGGCCCCTTCGGGTTTGCTTCGGACTGCCTTCGGAAGGCCTTGTCAGGACTGCGTAAAAGGCTGTGACCTGCATGACTTTGGCCATGGCACGGTGGCACGGGCGGGTTACTGTGCAGTCATGCGATTCGGGGTTCTGGGGCCACTGGAGGTGTGGACAGCGCAGGGGAGGCAGATCCGGGTCCCCGAGCTGAAGGTCCGCACGCTCCTGGCCGACCTCCTCGTCCACCACGGGCACGTGGTCTCCACCGGACAGCTGATCGAGGACCTGTGGGGTGGTTCCACCTTCACCGCGCAGCCCGCCTCCTCTCTCCAGGCGAAGGTCTCCCAACTGCGCCGGGCGCTGGAGAACGCGGAGCCCGGCGCCCGGTCGCTGGTCCTCCACCGGCCGCCCGGCTATCTCCTCGACGTACCGGCCGACGCACTCGACCTCGGCCGCTTCCGGGCCCTGGTCACCGAGGCCAGGGCCTGCGACGTACCCCGCACCAGAGCGGCCCTGCTGACCGACGCGCTGGCGCTCTGGCGCGGCCCCGCCTTCGCGGACTTCGCCGGCCTGCCGTTCGCCGGGCCCGCCGCGGTGAGCCTGGAGGAGGAGCGGCTGAGGGTCGTCGAGGAGCACGCCGACGCCCGGCTCGCGCTGGGCGAGCACGGGGCGCTGCTGGGCGAACTCGCCGCGCTCGTCGGCCGGTTCCCGCTCCGGGAGGGGCTGCGGGCCGCACAGATGCGGGCCCTGTACCTGGCGGACCGGCCCACCGACGCCCTGGACAGCTTCGCGGAGTTCCGGCGCACCCTCGACGAGGAGCTCGGGCTGACCCCGGGCCCGGCCCTGGTCGAGCTCCAGCGCGCCATCCTCCGCCACGATCCGCACCTCGCCCGCCGCGAGCCCGGACCGGCCGCCGTCGTCACCGTCGCCCGGGCCCGCACCAACCTGTCCGCCCCCGCGGGCACCCTGATCGGGCGCGGTGACGCCCTCGCCGAGGTACGCCGTCTGCTCACCGAACGGCGACTGGTCACGCTGACCGGTCCCGGCGGGGTCGGCAAGACCCGGATGGCGGTGGCGGCGGCCGAAGGCGCGGCGGCCGAATTCCCCGACGGGGTCTGGCTGGTGGAGCTGGCCCGGACCGACGCCGACGACAGCCCGATGGACCAGCGGGACCTCGCCGAGCTGGTGCTGGGCGTCCTCGGCATCCGGGAGAGCGTGCCCGACGACCGCGCGGACGACCCGGTACGGCGACTGGCCGGCGTCCTGGCCGCGCAGCGGGTGCTCCTCGTCCTGGACAACTGCGAGCACGTGCTCGACGCCGTGGTGCGCCTCGTCGGGCCGCTGCTCGACGGTGTCCCCGGCCTCCATGTGCTGACCACCAGTCAGGAACCGTTACGGATCACCCGGGAGGCCGTCTGGCCGGTGCTGCCGCTGGAGCTGCCGCCGCCCGGCCAGGACGGGGTGGAGGAGTTGCGCGCCTCCAGCGCCGTGCGGCTGTTCGCGGAGCGGGCCGCCGCCGGCGACCCGGCGTTCGTCCTCGACGACACCACCGCTCCGATGATCGCCGAGATGTGCCGCAGACTCGACGGCCTGCCGCTGGCCCTGGAGCTGGCCGCCACCCGCGTCCGGGCGCTGGGCGTGCGCGAACTGCACGACCGGCTCGACGACCGCTTCCGGCTGCTGACCGGCGGATACCGGGACGCGCCCCGGCGCCACCGCACCCTCCAGGCCACCATCGACTGGAGCTGGAGCCTGCTCGACCCCCGGGAGCAGGCCGTCCTGCGCCGGCTCGCGGTCTTCGCCGACGGCTGCTGCCTGGAGGCCGCCGAGGAGGTGTGCGCCGGGGGCGCGGTCGAGCGGACCGACGTGCTCGACATCCTCGCGGCGCTCGTGGACCGCTCCCTGGTGCTCCGGGTCGAGGGGGCCGGGTCCGCGCGCTACCGGCTGCTGGAATCCGTCGCCGTGTACGCCCAGCAGAAGCTGCGCGAGTCCGGGGAGGCCACCGGGATCGCGGCCCGCCAGCTGGGCCACTTCACCGAACTCGCCGAGCGGGCCAGGCCCCATCTCCACGGGCGGGACCAGTACCGCTGGCTGCGCCGGCTCGACGCGGAGTCGGCCAACTTCCAGCGCGCGCTGGAGGAGGCCCGCCGGACCGGGTTCGCGGCCACCGCCGTACGCCTGGCCAACGCGCTCAGCTGGTACCGGTTCCTGCGCGGACGGCTCGGCGAGGGCCGCAAGGCGCTGGCCGACGCGCTGAACACCCCCGGTGACGTGGCGCCCGCCGCCCTGGCCGAGGCGAGGGCGTGGCACACCGGCTTCACGCTGCTGCTCGGCGAGCCCGGCCGGGTCGCCGGACACACCGGGCCCGACGCCGGGTGCCCGCACGACCGGGCGGAGCAGACCGTGGAGCGGGCCCGCGCGGAGTGGTTCCTCGGATTCGCCCAGTGGACCGTGGGCGCGCTCTCGGCCGGGGAGCGCAGTGTGCAGCGGGCGCTGCGCGACTTCCGCGTCCTGCGCGACCCCTGGGGAACGGCGGCCGCGCTCAGCAGCCGTGCCGCGCTGGCGCTCGGCCGGGGCGACCTGGCCGCCCTGCACGGCAACGCGCTGGAGGCGCACGACCACTTCGTCGAACTGGGCGAGAACTGGGGAAAGCTGAAGGCGACCGAGACGCTCAGCGTCCTCGCCGAGATCAATGGGGACTACGAGCGCGCCACCGAGCTGCACGGTGAGGGCCTGCGCATCGCCGAGACCCTGGAGCTCTGGTCGGAGGTCTCCCGCCAGATGTCCGGCCTCGGCCGGATCGCCCTGCTCAGGAACCGCTACCGGGAGGCGGAGGACTTCCACGCCCGCGCCCTGCGGCTCGCCGTCGAGCAGGGGAACCGGCCCGCGGAGCAGTTCGCGGCGGTCGGCCTGGCCCTCGGCAGCCGGCGCGAAGGACGGCTGGAGGAGGCGGAGAGCCTGCTGCGCCCCTGGCTGGCCTGGAACCGCAGCCGCCACGACGCCCCGGGACTGGCCCTGGTCCTGGCCGAGCTCGGCTTCATCGCGGAACAGCGCGGCGACGGCCCCGCCGCCCTCATCCTGCACCTGGACGGCCTGGCCGCCGCCCGCGCCGCCGGTGACCCCCGCTCGGTCGCCCTGGCCCTGGAGGGAGTGGCGGGCGCCTGCTCCCTCACCGCCCGCCCGCACGAGGCGGCCCGACTGCTGGGCACGGCCACCGCCACCCGGCTGCGCTCGGGAGCCCCGCAGCCGCCCGCGGAGCAGGGCGATGTGGAGCGGATCTCCGCCCGCCTGCGCGAGCGCCTGGGAGCGCAGACGTACGCGGCGGAGTTCGCCGCCGGCGAGAGCCTGGACCACACGGAAGCCCTGGTGCCGGGCGCGTACCCGCTCTAGGCCCTCCGGGCGCGACGAACGCCGAAGTCCACCGCCCGCAACCCGATTCACGGCGTTCCTCCGGAATCCTCACCCAAAAAGCGATAAAATTCCCCATAAGCCACTATGTGTGTCCAGCCCGGTTCTCCGTCCGCCGCGACCACACCCCAGCCGAAGAGGAGCCGCGCAGATGCCCACCGCCACGGAGCACCTCCCCACGCCGACCACGCCCACCAGCACGCTCCGGGGTGCGGCCACGTCGCGGTCCCGCACGAGGACCACATCGACTACGTCCACGACAACCACCTGCACCGCGTGCACGGCGACCATGTGGACGAATGCGCCAAGTCGGCCCACGCGGTCCACGAGGGCCACGACCACCAGCACGGCCAGGACTGCGGCCACGTCGCCGTCCCCCACGGCGACCACGTGGACTACATCCACGACGGCCACCGCCACTCGGCGCACGACGGCCACTGGGACGACCACTGACCTACCGGAGCCGGGACCGCTGAACCCGGGCTTCTCGCGGCGGGGCGGCGCGGGCCCCATCCCCGGGACACGAAGAAGAAGAAGAGGAGCGACGACCGGGGCCGCCACCCCCCACAGGAGAGGCCCCGGCCGTCTTCCACGGGGTCGCAGCACGACCCCGTACTCATCTCAGCGCCGCGGCTGCGTTTTCTGTCACACCGCATCGCGGACCTGCGCATTGTTGCGAGTTGTACAAGTCATGGACGTGACCCCCGCCGAGCACGTAGCGTGCTGAGTCGCGCAGAGTGGCGCAGCAGTGGTGACCAGCTGCGATTGAGGACAGCAGGGCGGTTGAGGGAGTGCTGGGGGACGACGCGGAGCTGACCGCCGCGGTGCTCGCGGCACAGGACGGGGACGAGGACGCCTTCCGTGCTGTGTACCGCGCTGTACAGCCACGGTTGTTGGGATACATACGGACGCTGGTGGGCGAGCCGGACGCCGAGGACGTGGCGTCCGAGGCCTGGCTCCAGATAGCGCGCGACCTCGACCGGTTCAGCGGGGACGCCGACCGCTTCCGGGGCTGGGCGGCCCGGATCGCCCGTAACCGGTCGCTCGACCATCTGCGGATGCGCAGCCGCCGCCCCGCGATCGGCGGCGACGAGACGGAGCTGACCGGCAGGCCCGCCGAGTCCGACACCGCGGGCGATGCCATGGAGGCGCTCGACACCGACCGCACGATGTCCCTCATCGCCCAGCTCCCGCAGGACCAGGCCGAGGCCGTCGTGCTGCGGGTGGTCGTCGGCCTGGACGCGAAGAGCGCCGCCGAGACCCTCGGCAAGCGCCCCGGCGCCGTACGGACCGCCGCCCACCGCGGCCTCAAGCGCCTCGCCGAACTCCTCGGCGCCGACCACCCGGACTCGCCTCTCCCCGCCGGAGTGCCCGCCCCGGGCGGCGGCCCCGAAGATCCGGACCGGGCGTCGGCCCAGGGTTCCGGGAGCGACGCAGGTCAGGGCCAGGGCGGCGGCTCGGGGCTCGGTGCCGTACCCTCTCAGCGCCCCGGTAGGGGCGGTCCGGCAGCGCCCGCCGGGGTCACTCCCGGTGTGACGCATTCGAGACCGTGGACGCAGAGGGACATGTGATGGCCGACGAGCAGTACGAGTGGCTCGACAAGGACGCGGCGGAGAAACTGCTCCGCGGCGAGCCGGTCGTACCCCTCGGCGACCAGGCCCGTGACGACGCCCTCCGGCTCGCCGGAGCACTCGGCGCGGTCCGCGCGACCGGTCGCGCCCCGGCCGGTGAACTCCCCGGCGAGGACGCCGTGCTCACCGCGTTCCGGCAGGCCACCCGGGCCGGCGGTGACCGGCTCGCCGGGCGGGGCGCGGGCGCCGCACTCCCCGGACAGCCCGGAACGCTGCACTCCGTCCACATCGGCGCCGCCCCCGCCCCCGCCGCCCCGCCCCGCCGCCCGCGCTGGAGCCGCCCGGTCCGCTTCGGCCTGGCCGTCTCGCTCGCGGGCTGCGCGCTCGGCGGGGTGGCGGTCGCCGCCGGTACGGGGTTCCTCCCCGGCCCCCTGGGCGGCCAGGACGCCCCCGCGCCCGCCTCCTCCGTATCGGCGGCGACCCCCGGACCGCTGGTCTCCGGGCTGCCCGCCGAGGATCCGCCCTCCTCCCCCGCCCCGGCCCCGCCCGACACCCCCGCCCCGCTCTCCTCGCCCGACCGCGGCCGGCCCGGCGCGTCCGAGGAAGCCGCGGCACCGACGCCGGGCGGAAGCGGTCAGGAGAAGGACGACGGCGCCACCGGCGACCGCGCCCGCCCCGGCGACCCGGGCCGCGAGGACGCCTCCGAGGACCCCGCCGGCCGCGAGGACCGCCCCGACGACTCCTCTGACGGCCAGGACCAGGGCGGTCGTTGGTACGAGAAGTCGGTCAAGGCCTGCAAGGCTCTTCGCGCCGGCACCCTCGATGAGCGGAGCCGGCGTCAGCTGGTCCGGCTGGCCAAGGGCGAGGAGAACCTGGAGCGCTTCTGCGACCGGCTCCTCGACGGGGGCGGCCCCGGCGGCTCCTCCGGAGGCGGCGGCGGAGGCGGCGGGGACGACGACGGACCGGGCGACGGCGGCTCCCTGCCGCCCGTCTCCTTCGAACCCGCCCCGCCCGCCGCGGACGGCGATCGCCGGGCGGACGCCGGCATCCGGGCGGAGGCGGAGGCGGCGGTACCGCTGCGGCCCCCTGTTCCCGCCCCGACGGCCGTCCTCACCCGCTGACCTGGGCTTTTCATCCCGTACGAGGACGCGGACCCCGGCGGGACCGGTTCACGTGTGACGTTTTTCGGGGTCCGGGCGCAGTACAGAGTGAGCCGACTGGTCATCGGCCGCGCGACGAGCCGGGGTTCCCCCCGTACCTTCGGCTCAGCGCATCGGCGCGGGCGGGACACGTTCCCCCGGTCCCGCCCGCGCCCTCTCCCACCCCGAGGCCCCGGCGGGCCTCACCAGTAGATGACGACCTTGTCACCGTTCCTCACCTGGTCGAACAGGGCCGCCACCTTCTTCCGGTCCCGGACGTTCACACAGCCGTGCGAGGCGCCGCCGTAGCCGTTGGCCGCGAAGTCGGCGGAGTAGTGCACGGCCTGGCCGCCGCTGAAGAACAGGGCGTACGGCATCGGGGTGTCGTACAGCGTCGACACATGGTCCCGGGACTTCCAGTACACCGGGAACTCGCCCTCACGGGTGGGCGTGTACTCCGAGCCGAAGCGCACGTCCATCGCGGAGACGACCCGGCCGTCGATCATCCACGCCAGGGTGCGGCTCTTCTTGCTGACGCAGAGCACCCGGCCGCTCAGGCAGCGCTCGTCCGGCTTCGCCACCGGCCGCTCGGTCGGCGGGTCCAGCTCGTCGGCCGTCGGCGTACGGGTCATGGCCAGCAGTTTCCGCCAGGTGACCGCGTCGGTGCTGCCGGTCCCCTCCGCGCCCCGCTCGACCTGGAAGGACCGGACGGCCTCGGTGGTGACCGTGCCGTAGTAGCCGGTGGGGGTGCGCCCGAAGTGCCCGGTCTGCCGCAACCGGGCCTGCAACTCCCGCACCTGGGCCCCCTCGGACCCGGTCCGCATGAGGACCTGGGGCGGCGGGGCGGTGCTCGGCCGGGATGCGGGGGAGGAGGGCGCGGGCGGTGCGGTGGCCGACGCGGCGGGCGGGCGCTTCGGGCTCGCGGGCGGGATGCTGCCGCCCGGTCCGGCGTTGCCGGCCCCGCCCTTGTCGTCGTCGGTGGGCGAGGGGGAGGCGGAGGGCGGCGCGGTGGTGGGCCGGGCGGACGGCTGTCGCAGCGCGTCCGCCCCGGGGTCCTGCGGCGCGCACCCCGCCGCCAGGGCCGCCATCGCCAACACCCCGGCGACGGTCACGGCGCCGGCCCGCCTGCCGCGCGGACCCCCGTGCCGGTGGACCTGCGCGTACGGGCCGTGCTCCCGGGGCCCGGGCACGCGCGGGCCGTTGTTGCGGGGCGCCCACCCCTTCGGGCCGTCGCCCCCACTCCCGTACGCGTCACTCTCCGCGCCCACGTCGCTGTCCGCCATCCCCGCCATCCCCGCCATCCCCGTTTCCCCACGCTTCGGCCCGGCCCGCCCGATCGCACCGGTGCTTCCTCTGACGGATGCCCGTCCTGCCCGGTGGTCGAATCCTGTGTACGCAGCCGACGCAGCCAGGTCACGGCAGGACGGCCGAAAGGTCACGGCGATACGGCTGCTCCCCACCGGTGAGACGGCTGGACGCGGTGGCGTACAGACGTGCGAGACTCCGTCCATGCTGGGTGTTACCGACCTTCCGACCTACCTCGCCGGCCTGCTGCTGATCGTCCTCCTGCCGGGCCCGAACTCCCTGTACGTGCTCTCCGTCGCGGCCCGACGCGGCGTACGCACCGGCTACCGGGCCGCCGCCGGAGTGTGGACCGGGGACACCGTCCTGATGACGCTCTCCGCGCTCGGCGCGGCCTCGCTGCTCCAGACCACCCCCCTGCTGTTCGCCGTCGTCAAGTACGCGGGCGCCGGATACCTGACCTGGCTGGCGATCGGCATGCTGCGCGCGGCGGCGTCCCTGTGGTGCGAACGGCACCGGCGCACCGCCGAACTGGCGGAGGCGGCCGAGGCGCCCGCGGCGGGGGCGGCGATGGAGAACCCCTACCGGCGGGCGCTGGTGGTCAGCCTGATCAACCCGAAGGCGATCCTGTTCCTGATCTCGTTCTTCGTGCAGTTCGCCGACCCCGGCTACGCCTACCCGGCGCTGTCGTTCCTGCTGCTGGGGGCGCTGCTCCAGCTCGCCAGTTTCCTGTACCTCTCGACGCTGATCTTCGGCGGTACCCGCCTGGCCGCCGCCTTCCGCCGCCGCAAGCGGCTCTCGGCCGGGGCGACTTCGGCGGCGGGCGTGCTGTTCCTCGGGTTCGCGGCGAAGCTCTCGTTCAGCAGCGTCTAGGGACCGCGTCGGGGGGCGTCCGGAACCCGTGGCCGTGAGCGCGGCGTACTCATGCGTGCCAGGCCTTGCCCCCGACGTTGTGGATCATCCGCTGGAGCACCTTCAACGCGGCGACGAACTCCTCGTCGGGGATGCCCTCGTGGATCTCCTCGCGGGCCCGCGCGACCCGGACGAGCGTCCGGTCGCGCAGGGCCCGTCCCTCGGCGGTGATGCGCAGCCGCGCCCCGTCGTCCTGGGCGATCAGCGCTCGTTCCACGAGCTCGTCGACGGCCGTCTCGATGCCGTCCGTCCCGGTGTCGAGGTAACCGCCGAGGAGTGCGGCCAGCTCGGCGCGGCCGTGCCCGTCGCCGTCCGCGTCGGCGAGCTGGTTGAGCACCCACCAGGGCGGCTGTGTGAGCCCGTGTTCGGCCAGTGCCGCCCGGATGTGGGTGACCGTCGCGTCGTGCGCGGCCCAGCTCCAGTAACCGATCGGCTGGCGGGCGAGTCCTGCGTCGTCGTGGGAGTAGTTCATGCCCCCGAAGGTAGGACCTCAACTGGACTTGAGGTCAAGGGGCGGTGGCGGTGTTCCCGCGACGGCCCTGCCGGGTGGCTGCGGTCACCCCGTGGACGGGCAGAGTTCACCCCGCGTCGCGCCCGGTGTCACCTAATCCTTCCGGTCCGTCATTACGTTGTTCCGGACCATGATCGAAGGTGAGGACCCGCGTGCCGAAACTGTCCGTTGTCGTACCGTTCCACAATGTCGGGGCCTTCGCCGGGACCACGCTGGGCAGTCTGGCCCGCAACGCAACTGGGGACATGGAGTTCCTGCTGGTCGATGACGCCTCCACGGACGGCACGGCGGCTGTGGTCGATCACTGGGCCGGCCGGCTGCCCGGGGCCCGGGTGATCAGGCACCGTACGAACGCGGGCATCGCCGCCGCCCGCAACAGCGGCATCGACGCCGCGCGCGGCGACTTCCTCACCTTCCTCGACGGGGACGACTGGTACGCCCCCGGCCACCTCGGCCGCCTCCTGCGGGCCGCCCAGGACCTCGACTGCGACTTCGCGCGCACGGATCACGTCCAGTCCACCGGGACCAGCCGTGTCGTGCGGCGGGCCCCCGCCCCGCTCCGGGACACGGTGCTCGACCCCCGTGCGGGGATCGGGGCGCCCGAGCGGGAGACGATGGTCGACTACCCCTTCGTCTGGGCGGGGATCTACCACCGGCGGCTCTTCGAGGACGGGGCCCAGCGCTTCGCCACCGAACTGCGCACCGCCGAGGACCGGTTGTGGATATGGCAGCTCCATCTGCGCGCCCGCACCTACGCGGCGCTCGGACTGTACGGCGTCTTCTACCGGCGCGGGGTCACCACCTCGCTCACCCAGATCAAGGACGACCGGCAGCTCGACTTCTTCCCCGCCTACGACACGCTGCTCGACCAGCTGCGGGCGGACCGGGACGCCGAGCGCCTGCTCCCCAAGGCCGTCCGCACGTACTGCGCGATGATCGCCTTCCACAACGAGAAGGCGGCCGCCTACGAGCCCGCCACCGCCCGGCGGCTGCGCGGCGAGTCCGCCGCCGCACTGCACCGGATGCCGCAAGAGGTGCTCGACCGCACCCTGGCGACGATCGACGACAAGCGCGGCGTGCTCCTCGGCCGCCTGCGGAACAAGCAGAAGGCCGCCTGACCCATGCCCGTGCTCACCCAGATCTTCCAGGTGTCCACCCTCTACGGTGCGGCCACCCTCGCCGCCGCGATCGACGCGGGCCAGTTCGGTCCGGCCCGGGACAGCCGCCGCATCCTCCTGGTCTCCAACAACTCCGCGGTGCCCGAGACGGCGCTCCGGATGGCGGACATGCCGGGCTACGCCCCGATCGCGGCCCGCTTCGACTCCGTCGTCGACTGGAACGAGGCGATCAGCCCGCACCACCCCAGCGGCTGGGGCCCCCGCGCCGAGGAGACCGTGCTGTGGCAGCGCGCCTTCCGGCTGGCCTGGGGCATCGGCGCGGACGACCGGGTGGAGCTGGCCGTCGAGTCCATCCAGGTCAATCCGGCCCTGGCCCTCGCGGCGATCTTCTCCGAGAGTGCCCTGCACGTGTACGCCGACGGCTTGATGAGCTACGGCCCGACCAGGAACAAGCTGCCCGGCTCGGTCGGCTGCCGGATCCGCCGGGTCCTCCATCTCGACCTGGTGACCGGCCTGAAGCCCCTGCTGCTCACCGAGTTCGGAGTCGAGGCGGAACTGGTCCCGGACGACGCCTTCCGCCGGGTCCTCACCGAGCTGTCCGACGAGGCGGAGGGGGACCGGCACCTCGCCGCCGTGGAGGCCGAGGCGCCCACGGCGGTGCTGCTGGGCCAGTACCTCGCCACCCTGGGCATCCTCACGGCCGAGGAGGAGGAGGACCTGCACGAGGAGATGCTGCGCGGTGCGGTCCGCGCCGGCCACACCTCGGTCCTCTTCAAGCCGCACCCGACCGCACCGGCCAGCTACTCGCGGGCGCTGGAGCGGGCGGCCGAGGAGGCTGGGGTCCGGCTCACCGTGCTGGACAGCCCGCTGCTGGCCGAGACCCTCTACGAGCGCTGTGCGCCCCGGCTGGTCGTCGGCTGCTTCTCCACCGCGATGTTCACCGCCGCCGCGTACTACGGCATCCCCATCGCCAGGGTCGGCACCCGGCTCGTTCTGAACCGGATCACCCCCTACGAGAACAGCAACCGCATCCCGCTGACGATCGTCGACCACCTCGTGCCCGCCCTGGACCGGCTCGGCGGGAACGCCCCCGCCCGGCTCGGTGGGAACGCCCTGGACCGGCTCGGCGGGAACGCCCCGGACCGACCCGACGGGAACGCCCCCGCCCGGCCCGAAGCGGTCGGCGCCGGACCCGACGCCGGGGCGGTACAGCGAACCGCGCCCGCCACGCTCGGCCCACTGGTCCGCACCGTCGGGTACTGCATGCAGTCCCGCCTCCACCCCGCCCTGCGCCCCGACGCCGAAGCCTGGCTGCGGGAACACCTCGACAGCACCACCCAGCACTACTTCAAGCGCCGCCGCCTCCAGATGCTCACCCTCCCCGGCGGCGGCCCCCGGGGCGCCGCCGTCCGGCTGCGCCGCACCGTCCGCCGGACCCGCACCAGCCTGGGCCTCTGACCCGGGACACCCCCACCCGAGGACCATGTCGACCACACCACCCGCCCCCGCTCCCGTCCCGGCTCCCGCCTCCGCCCCCGCTTCCGCGCCTGCGGCGGGGGCCCCGGACCCGGTGGCTCCCGCACGCGAGCACCGCTACGACATCGACCTGATCAGGCTGCTCTGTTCGGTCGGCGTGATCGTCTGCCACACGGGATCCGCGTTCGTGAACACGGTCGGCCGCACGGCGTCACAGGGTCCTGGCACCTACTGGGCCGGCCTGACCGCCGACTCCGCCGGGCGCTTCGCCGTACCGCTCTTCTTCGCCATCGCCGGCTGGGTGGTCCTGGTCGGCGCCCCGCCCAGGGACGGCGCGCGTCTGCGGCGGCGCGTCGTGCGGATCGCGGTACCGCTCGCCGTCTGGACGGTGGCCTATCTGGCATGGGGCCGCCTGCGCGGGACCAACGACGGCCCGGTGGGTGAGCTGGCCCTCGATGCGGTGTTCGCCTCGGTCCGCCCCGCGTACCACCTCTGGTACCTCTACGCCTACCTCCCCGTGGTCATGCTCCTGGCCTTCGTCGTGCTGGTCAGGTCGGGCAAACGGCCCTGGGGACTCGGCGCGGTCCTGCTGGTCCTGGCGAGCGCCCCCTCGTTCCTCGGTGGGCTCGCCGAGGCCACCGGCCGGGAACTCCCGCGCTTCGGCTGGGCCTTCGGCCCGTACCAGCTGATCTACGCGCTGCTCGGCGCGCTGCTGCTCGCCGCACCGGCCGGTACGTTCGGCAGGAGGCGCCTGCCGTGGCTGCTGCTCGCGGCGGCCGGGCTGGCCGGGGTGATCGCGTACCAGCACGAGGTCCACTACGCGATCCCGTACGCGCACGTGCTCGTGGCCCTGTTCGGCTGCGGGGTCCTGGTCTCCCTGCACGGCCTGCGCGTCCCGCGGCGGCTGCGCCCCGGCCTGACCCGGCTGGCCGACGCGTCCTTCGGGGCCTACCTGGTGCACGTACTGGTCCTCGGCGTCCTCACCGACGCCTTCGTCCGGGCGGATCTGACCCGGCCCGCCGCCGTGGCCCTCGTCGCCGGGGTGGCGGCGGCCACCACGGCGGTGTCCTTCGGTGCCGCTCTGCTGTGGACCCGCCTCGGGGCGAGCCGGGTCCTCGGCTGAGTCACCCGAGCGGCGCGCGGGCCACCTTGAGCGCCCGTGCCCGCCGGGCCACCCGGCGCAGCGTCCTGTTCCGGCGCAGGAACGCCAGCCGTGCGGGTACCACCCCGGGGAGCGCGAGCGAGGCCAGCCGGCGACGCTTGAAATAGCGCCAGGTACGGGCGTCGAGTTGGCCGGACAGATAACGTTCGGCGGCCGGCCGCAGGTCCGGGCGGACCCTCGGCTGCATGGCGAAGCCGACCGCCGCCAGCAGGCCGCCGACCTCCGCCGCCGTACGCGCAGCCGGGGCGAGGGCGCCCCCGCCGCCCGTCCCGGCGGGCCCCGCCCCGGTGTCCGCCAGGACGGGCAGGTCGGGCAGGTCGGGCAGGTCGGGCAGCAGGGCGTCGGCGAGCGTCGCCGGTATCCGAGCGGCGTTCTCGTACGGGGCGAGCCGCTCCAGGAGCAGGCCCGTGCCGACCGTCGCCACGGGCAGCCCGTGCGGCCCGGCCGCCGCGAACAGCGCCGCCGAGGAGCAGCCGACCACCAGGGCCGGCCGCAGGCGGTGCAGAAGGACACCGGCGGCGACGGGCACGGAGGCGTCCAGCACGGTCAGTTCGACGCCCAGCCGCGCCGCCTCGGCGCCCATCGCGGCCAGGTCCTCCCGCGGTCCGTACGGCTCCGGCGCGAACACCAGCCGCGTGTGCCCCAGCGCCGCGGCGCCGCGCACCATCTCCGACCGCAGCTGCTCCGCCTCGGCCGGGGAGAGCGGTCCGGGCGCGGCGAGACGCTGTCCCAGCAGCAGCGCGGGCGCCTCGACGTCCGGCACGTCCATCGGTACGTCGGCGAGTTCGGCCACGACCGTCAGGATCGCCGCGGTCGGCACGGCCTGGGCCCGGACGCGGTACTCACCCAGCAGCAGCGGCTCCAGACCGGGGACCAGGTCCGGATGGAACAGCCGCCGCACCCGGGTGCCGGTCAGGGGCGGAACCCTGCCGCCGGTCGGCCCGTAGCAGGCCGGTCCGTCGGCGTACACATCTATCGGTACGCCGGTGAACAGCCGAGTGAGGGTCTGCGCGGGGCCGGCGTGCGGGGACTCCACCACGAGCTCCACCTCCTCCTCGCCCAGACCCCAGGCGCGCCGGAAGTGGCGTTCCCACAGGGGGACGTCGTCGGTCCTGGGCAGCCAGCCGTCCGGATGGAAGGGGAAGATCGCGTCGTTCCACGAGAGCACCTCGTCGAACCGCGTGCGCAGCCGCTCGAAGCCGGGGCTCTCCGCCGGGTCCGGCACGGCCTCCGGAGCCGGGCCGGCCGTCCGGGACAGCAGCAGGACCCGGCGGGAGTCGCCGGGGAAGAAGCCCGCGTCGATCATGGCGGCGAGCGTCACCACCGCGGTGGGGGTCGAGGCGTGGCAGATGCGGGTCGTCACGCGGCCCTCACCCCCGCCGTGGTGACCGGGCGCCTGCGCAGTCGGCGCAACCGGGTCGCCCGCTCCAGGTCCATGGAGTCCAGGGCTTCGTCCAGTACGCCCTGGGGCAGCCGCGCCAGCGCCGCCGCGCTGCCCGCCTTCAACTCACGGGCCAGGGACGGCTCCAGCACGCCCAGGGAATCCAGGTGGTGGGAGATGACGGCGCAGTAGGTGCGCACGGCCTTGGGCAGCAGCACCTCCGCGTCACGGTCCGCCGCGGTCTCCTCGACGACCTGGTCGAACGCGCGGAGGAAGTCGAGCCGGCGTCCGTCGCCGATCCGGGTGAGGGAGGTGGGGACCCCGCGCCGGTAGAAATAGCTCAGCGTGTTCAGCACCGCGAAGGACTCGGCCTCGCGGTGCAGCCGCCAGATCCACGGCCGGTCCTCCGCGGTGTGCAGCCCCTCGGTGAAGTGCAGCAGCCCCCGGTCCAGGAGGCGGCGGTGGTAGAGCCCCGCCCAGGCGTAGGCGTAGTCCACCGACGTGGTGCGCGTCGCGGGCAGGATCGCGTCCCTCGGAGCGCCGACCGCTCCGCAGGGGCCGTGCGGCACCCGCCGTACGCTGCGGGACCTGCCGTTCACCCGGACATGCGCGGTGCGCACGAAGTCGCAGCCCAGCGCCTCCGTCCGGGCGAGCAGCTCGGCGAAGTGACCGGGGGCGAGCCAGTCGTCGCCGTCCAGGAAGGCGATGTACTCCCCGCTCGCGGCGTTCAGCCCGGTGTTGCGCGCGGCGGCGATACCGCCGTTGACCTCGCGCCGGCGCAGGGACGCCCCGGGGATCTCGTCCCGGGCGCGCAGGAGCAGTTCGCCGGTCCCGTCGGTCGAGCAGTCGTCGACCAGGATGAACTCGAAGTCCTCGCGGAGGTTGGTCCGCAGGCTCGTGAGGGTGTCCGGCGCATAGGCCCGCACATTGAAGAACGGCACGATGACGGAGAGCTTGACCACCCGCCCGACCTTAGGGCGGGGTGCGGCACGGGCTCTGTCCCCGGTGAGGAATGCGGGTGAACGGCGACCGTCGAAGCGGTGAACCCGTGCAGCTCCGCTGCCGCCATCGGGAATTCCCGCGGAAGCGCGACTATTTCTCCGCGCCCGTGATGAAGGGAATTTTTCGGGCCCGTTTCCGGAGGGGCTGCACACCCCCGCTGCACCGCTGAAACCCCGGCGAAGGCACGCTGGTTGACGCGCCGGCCTCATCCCGCCCCATGGAGGTTGAACGACGAATGGCGCATGGATGAACCACCCGTCACCGCAGTTCCTTTCCTGTGCCTGGCCTGGCGATTCCCCAATAGTCGGCGCGCTGTTAACCATTTGTTGCCGTCGCGTTGGGCCGCGCATCGAAATGCCTTCCTAACTTCTAGGACGTGCCCTCACGTACCAGCAATACGGCCGATCCGGCCCGAACCCCCGCCGAGCCCCGCCCGGCGCTGCGGGTCGCCGTCCTCGCCGACTCCGACACCCGGTGGAAATGGGGCGCGCTCACCGCGCGCCGCCTGACCGCCGGGACGGACGAGCGGGGCGCGCGCCCCGTCGAGGTCAGCGGGCTGCTGCTGCGCGGCCGGGCCACCCCGACCCCTCGCCAGCTCGCGGAGGTCGGTGAGGTCGGCATCGAGGCGGAGAAGGTCCGCGAGGTCACCGCCGTCGAGTTCCTGCACACCGTGCGCGACGAGCGGTACGACGTCGTCGTCCTCGCCCTCGTCGGCGGCGGCGTCCAGGCCATGCTGCACGGCCTGGCCGCACTGAACCTCACCCGCCGGCCCGTCATCGTCACCGGATACGTGGGCGTCGTCTACGAGAAGCTCGCCGACGGCCTCCTGCTCCGCCACGGCGCGGACGTCGTCCTCGCCAACTCCGCCCACGACGCGGAACGTTTCCGCGCGGTGTACCAGGGCGTCGGCGCCGACGCATCGGCCGTCACGGAGGCGGCGCTCCCCTTCCTCGGCGGAGCCCCGTACCGCGCCGAGGAGGGCCGCGACACCGTGGTGTTCGCCGCCCAGCCCTCCGTACCGGCCTCCCGCGTCGACCGCACGTACCTGCTCCGCCGGCTCGTCGAGCACGCCCGGCTGCACCCGCGCCGCGAGGTGCTGCTCAAGCTGCGCTCCAAGCCCGGCGAGCACACCACGCACATCGAGGAGCTGCCCTACCAGCGGCTCGCGCAGAGGGTGCCCGGCGGCCTGCCGCCCAACTTCCGCCTGGTGTACGGGCACATGGGCGAGGTCCTGGACCGTACCGACCTCCTGGTCACCGTCTCCTCGACCGCCGCCCTGGAGTCCCTGCACCGCCGCATCCCGACCGCGGTCCTCACCGACCTCGGCGTCCGGGAGCCGCTCGGCAACCACCACTTCGTCGGCTCCGGGCTCCTCACCTCCTGGGACCGGCTCGACGGCGGGTTCCGCCCGCGCCCCGACGGACAGTGGCTGGCCGACCAGGGCGTCGCCGCCGACGGCTCGTACGGCACCGCCTACGACAGGGCCCGCGCCCAGGTGACCGCCCTCCTGGAGAGCGGCCGGCTCCCGCCCCTGGCCCCGTACTACACACCCGCCACCGCCCCCGGCTACCTCCCCGGCATCCTCGCCCGCCACCACCTGGCCCCGGACGGCACCCCGCTGCCCGGCGCCGCCGCGCCGCAGGAGCACGGCCGGGTGCGGGGCGCGGTGCGCGAGACCGTCCGCAACGCGGCGCGCGGCGCCTACCGCCAGGGCGTCCAGCGCGTCGCCCCGGTGATCCGCCGGATGGGGGAGCTGTGACCACCACCTCAGGAGCCCCGATGACACCGACCGTCCTCGCCGTGATCCCCGCCCGCGGCGGATCCAAGGGCGTCCCCGCCAAGAACCTCGCCGAGGTCGGCGGCATCCCGCTGGTGGCCCGCGCGGTCCGCGCCGCGCTCGGCGCCCCCGAGGTCACCGACGTCGTGGTCACCACCGACGACGCGGCGATCGCGGAGGCCGCCCGCACCGCCGCCGCCCACCTCGGTGCCGCCCACCGGCTGCACTGCGTGCGGCGCCCCGCCGCCATCGCCGGAGACACCGCGACCAGCGAGGCGGCCGTCCTGCACGCCCTGGACGCCTACGAGGCCGAGCGCGCCCGGAGCGTGGACGTGGTCCTCCTCGTCCAGTGCACCAGCCCGTTCGTCTCCCGCGAGGACATCGCCGGGGTGGCCCGGGCGGTGGCCCACGAGGGCGCCGACACAGCCGTCACCGTCGCCCCGTTCCACGGGTTCCTCTGGCGCGACGGGCACGCGGTGGAGGAGGGCACGTACGGCGTCAACCACGACAAGTCCGTACGCCCGCGCCGCCAGGACCGCCCCCAGGACCACCTGGAGACCGGCGCCGCCTACGCGATGGACGCGGCGGGCTTCCGTACCCACCGCCACCGCTTCTTCGGCCACACCGCCCTGGTGCCCACCGACCCGGCCCGGGTGCTGGAGATCGACGACCCGCACGACCTGGCCCGCGCCCGCGCGCTCGCGCCGCTCCTGGACCCCTCGCCGCTGCCCTCCCTCGCGGACGTGGACGCGGTCGTCCTGGACTTCGACGGCACCCAGACCGACGACCGGGTCATGGTCGACTCCGAGGGCCGCGAGACCGTCGCCGTGCACCGGGGCGACGGGCTCGGCATCGCCGCCCTGCGCAAGGCCGGCGTGCCGCTGCTGATCCTCTCCACCGAACAGAACCCGGTCGTCGCCGCCCGCGCCCGCAAGCTCCAAGTGCCCGTCCTGCACGGCATCGACCGCAAGGACGAGGCGCTCAAGCAGTGGTGCGACGAGCAGAACATCGCGCCCGACCGGGTCCTCTACGTCGGCAACGACGTCAACGACCTGCCCTGCTTCGCCCTCGCGGGCTGGCCCGTGGCGGTGGGCAGCGCCCATGACTCGGTACGCGCCGCGGCGCGCGCCGTCACGACCACTCCCGGCGGCTACGGCGCCATCCGCGAGATCGCGGCCTGGCTGCTGGGCCCCACGCTCACCACGACCACGAACCCCACAGCCCCCACCGTCCCCACCACGTAAGGAAGCACCACCATGAGCACCTCCCGCCTGCGCACCTTCGGCACCCGTACCGCCGGACCCGGCAACCCCGTCTACATCACGGGTGAGATCGGCATCAACCACAACGGCGACCTCGACAACGCCATCGCGCTGATCGACGCGGCCGCCGAAGCCGGCTGCGACGCGGTCAAGTTCCAGAAGCGCACCCCGGAGATCTGCACCCCGCGCGACCAGTGGGACATCGAGCGCGACACCCCCTGGGGCCGGATGACGTACATCGACTACCGTCACCGCGTCGAGTTCGGCGAGGAGGAGTACCGCGCCATCTCCGAGCACTGCGCCGAGCGCGGCATCGACTGGTTCGCCTCCCCGTGGGACACCGAGGCGGTCGCCTTCCTGGAGAAGTTCGACGTCCCCGCCCACAAGGTGGCCTCCGCCTCCCTCACCGACGACGAGCTGCTCCGCGCCCTGCGCGCCACCGGCCGCACGGTGATCCTGTCCACCGGCATGTCGACCCCGAAGCAGATCCGCCACGCGGTCGAGGTGCTGGGCAGCGACAACATCCTGCTCTGCCACGCCACTTCGACGTACCCGGCCAAGGCCGAGGAGCTGAACCTGCGGGTCATCAACACCCTCCAGCAGGAGTACCCCAACGTCCCGATCGGCTACAGCGGCCACGAGACCGGCCTCCAGACCACCCTGGCCGCCGTCGCGCTGGGCGCCACCTTCGTCGAGCGCCACATCACCCTGGACCGCGCGATGTGGGGCTCCGACCAGGCCGCCTCCGTCGAGCCGCAGGGCCTGACCCGCCTGGTCCGCGACATCCGCACCATCGAGGCCTCCCTCGGGGACGGCGTCAAGAAGGTGTACGAGTCCGAGCTCGGCCCGATGAAGAAGCTCCGCCGGGTCGCGGGCGTCGTCGCCGAGACCGAGAACGCGCCGGCCCCCGAGCCGGCCGCGGTCTGAGCGCCGACCGGTGAACCTCGCCTTCGTCGAGAGCCCGGTCCAGCTCCTGAACGTCCTGGAGTGGACCCACGCCATGGGGGGAGACGACCCGGCCGCCACCACGGTCGTCGTCCTCCCCCCGGTCGACCCGATGTCGCGCGGCCAGCTGCGCAGGATGGCGGAGCTGGCCCGCGACGAGGGCATCACCGTCCGCTGGCAGGAGGCGCGCGGAGGCTCCGGCGCGCCTCTGAAGGCCCTGCGCGCCCTGGGCGGACTGGTCAGGCGCGCGGAGCACATCGTGATCGGCGACCCGTTCTCCCGCTATGTGCAGCTCCTGCTCACCCTGGTCCGGGCCGAGCGCCTCACGGTGGTCGACGACGGCACGGCGACCATGGAGTTCGTCACCCAGCTGGCCCGGGGCGAGCGCCTGACCCGCTGGCACCGCAAGGGCCGCGGCGGCCCGCGCGAACTGCTCCTCGCCCCGGTCACGGCCACCGCCCGGCGCCGCTTCACCCCGACGGCCCGGCACGCGGTGGAGGTCTTCACCGCGATGCCGGTCGAGCCCCCGCCCGGCGTCACCGTCACCGCCAACACCTTCACCTGGACCCGCGCCCGCTTCGGCCCGCCGAGCGTCGGCAAGGGGGCCGACCTGGTCGGCACCTCCCTGGTCGAGACGGGCGTGGTCGACCCGGCCCCGTACCAGGAGGCGGTCGCGTCCCTGGCCCGCACCCACGGCGCGACCCGCTACTTCGCCCACCGCCGCGAGTCCGCCGAGAAGCTCCGCGCCCTGGAGGCCGCCACCGGCCTGGAGATCGTCCGCCCGGACCTCCCCCTGGAACTCATCGCCCGCCGCGGCCCCATCGGCCACACGGTGGTGAGCTTCCCCTCGACGGTGGTCCACACCCTCCCGCTGGCCCTGGCCGGCACCGGCGTGCACGTCGCGGTCTGCGACGTCGCCCCGGAATGGCTCCGCACGACGGCCTCCCCGCGCGCACAGGGCTTCCTGAGCGGCGTCACGGAGAGCGCCCGGGGGGTGCAGCGGCTGACCTCGACGGCGCATGCCTGACGGGGCGTCCACGGGGGAGGGAGCCGCGAGAAGGCCATAAGGGAGCCGCGAGAAGGCCGTAAGGGAGCCGCGAGAGGGCCGTAAGAGAGCTGCGAGGAAGCCGCGAGGGAGCCACAAGGTATACCCACTGTCACGACCCGTCACACGCCCCCACCCCGCCTTTTGTTCCCCTGTGCGGTTGAAGTTTTCTTGATCTGTGGCCAGTTGAGGGGTGAAGGGGCCTACCCTTCACAAGGTGAACCAGTTGAAGTCCTGCGCCTCCCGCCCCGAAGACCTGGTCGACCAGCCGGGAGGAGGTGGGCTGCCCGGCAGGCTCGATGACGAGCTGCGGGCCGAGCTGATCGCCTTCCGCCGGGATCTGCACAGGCATCCCGAGCTGGGCAACCAGGAGTTCCGGACCACCGCCGCCATCAAGGACCGGCTGGAGAAGGCCGGGCTCCGGCCGCGGGTGCTCGACGTGGGGACCGGGCTGGTCTGTGACGTGGGGGAGTGGGACGGCGTGACGCCCATGCTGGCGTTGCGGGCGGACATCGACGCCCTGCCGATCCCGGACACCAAGGTGGACGTCCCCTATCGGTCCACCGTGCCCGACCGGGCCCACGCCTGCGGGCACGACGTGCACACCACCACCGTGCTCGGCGCCGGCCTGGTCCTCGCCGCGCTCGACCGGCGGGGGCTCCTGCCGAACGCGGTGCGGCTGGTCTTCCAGCCGGCCGAAGAGGTCATGCCGGGCGGCGCGCTCAGCGCGATCGAGTCCGGGGTGCTGGAGGGCGTCGGGCGGATGCTCGCCGTGCACTGCGACCCGAAGGTGGACGCCGGGAAGATCGGGCTGCGGATCGGGCCCATCACCTCCGCCTGCGACCGGCTGGAGATCTCGCTCGACGGCCCCGGCGGGCACACCGCCCGCCCGCACCTGACCACCGACCTGGTCACCGCCGCCGCCCGGGTCGCCGTGGACGTCCCCGCGCTGCTGTCCCGCCGCGTGGACGCCCGCTCGGGGCTCGTCCTCACCTGGGGCCGCCTCCACACCGGCCACGCCCCCAACGTCGTCCCGCAGCACGCCGAGCTCTCCGGCACGGTCCGCTGCCTCGACCTGAACGCCTGGCGCGACGCGCCCGACATGGTGCACGCGGCCGTGGACGAGGTGGCCGGAATGCATCGGGCCAAGTCCGTGATCAATTACGTACGGGGCGTGCCGCCCGTGGTGAACGACGCCGAGAGCATCGGTCTGCTGGACGCCGCGATGACCGAGCGTCGCGGATCGTATGCGATCGAGGACACCGAGCAGAGCCTCGGCGGCGAGGACTTCTCCTGGTACCTGGAGCGGGTCCCGGGCGCCATGGCCCGCCTCGGCGTCCGCCCGCCCGGCGACACGCGCGGTCTGGACCTGCACCGCGGCAACTTCGACGTGGACGAGGCGGCCATCACCGTGGGGGTCGAGCTGTTCACGGCCGCGGCCCTCCTGGAGGGCCCGTCCTAGGGGTGCCTCGACGAAGTGTCTGCGGGGCATCTGTGGACGGACCTGACACCTTTCTGTTCACGACGATCCGATAACGGCTTCCGTACGTGCTCTTATCTGACATCTACGCGCGTTACGATCGCCGCGAAACCAGCGCCGGAAGAGGCGCTTCGGTCAGGTTTGAAGGAGCCTTCCCTTGCGCCGGATCACCAGGATTGCCACCGTGGGCGTCGCGTCAGCGGCCCTCGCGCTCAGCGCCACCGCGTGTGGCGGAAAAACGTCGTCGGACGCAGGTTCCGACGGTGACAAGGCCGCCATCGCGTACGACATCGGTGGCCGCGGCGACCAGTCGTTCAACGACGCCGCCTACGCCGGTCTCGCCAAGGCGGAGAAGGACCTCGACATCTCCGGCAGCGAGGCCGAGCCCTCCGACGGGGAGAGCGACGCCGACAAGGTCCAGCGCCTCACCGAGCTGGCCCGCTCCGGCAACAACCCGGTGATCGGCGTCGGCTTCGCCTACGCGCCCGCCATCAAGAAGGTCGCGCCGAAGTTCCCGAAGACCACCTTCGGGATCATCGACGACGCCTCGGTGACGGGCAAGAACATCGCCAACATCGTCTTCAACGAGGAGCAGGGCTCCTACCTCGCCGGCGTCGCCGCCGCCAAGGTCACCAAGACGAAGACGGTCGGCTTCATCGGCGGCGTCGAGACCCCGCTGATCAAGAAGTTCGAGGCCGGTTACGTCCAGGGCGTCAAGGACACCGACCCGTCGGTGAACGTGCTCCCGCAGTACCTGACGCAGCCCCCGAACTTCGACGGCTTCGCCAAGCCCGACCTCGGCAAGGCCGCCGCCCAGGGCCAGCTCGACAAGAAGGCCGACGTGATCTACTCGGCCGCCGGTCTGGCCGGCTCCGGTGCCATCGAGGCCGCCTCCAAGGCGGGCAAGTGGAACATCGGCGTCGACTCCGACCAGTACAACCAGGAAGGGCTCGCCAACTACAAGGAGTCCATCCTGACCTCGGTCACCAAGGACGTCGAGGACTCGGTCTTCAACCTGATCAAGTCGGTCAAGGACGGCAAGCCGCAGTCCGGCGAGATCCGCTACGGCCTGGACAAGGACGGCGTCGGCCTGTCGATGTCCAACCCGGCCTTCACCAAGATGAAGGACGTCATCGCCGCGGTCGACAAGGCCAAGCAGGAGATCATCGACGGCAAGATCACCGTCAAGACCGCCCCGTAACAAGGACGGTCGAGGTCGGTCCCTCCGGCTGGTTTCCCAGGCCCTGTCCGCTCGCCCCGCCGCACTCCGGCGCGGCGGGCGGACAGGGCCGCCGGGCCCTCACCCGTACCGGGGGAGCGCCCGTTCCCGGAGCCGTACCGCAGCGGTACCCGCAGTCAGAACAGCAGCACAGCACAACGCAGTACCCGCAGTAGGAACCGCAGTACCGAAGAAGATCCGCCTCCCGCAGTGCTCCCACCCGGTCCGGACCCCGCGTCCGGACCGTGGCGTGCGCCTGCTGTTTTACGATTCGGCAGCGCTACGCGTGTAGACAGCCCTCCGGCGCGATAACTTCACCCCCTTCAGCCCCTCCGCCCCCGCTCCTGTCCGGCCAAGGAGAGTGCGTCATCAACGCGTCCAGCAGCCCCCCCGCCGTGGAACTGCACGGCATCACCAAGCGCTTCCCCGGCGTCGTCGCCAACCACGACATCGACATCACGATCGGCAAGGGCACGGTCCACGCCCTCGTCGGTGAGAACGGCGCCGGCAAGTCCACCCTGATGAAGATCCTCTACGGCATGCAGAAGCCGGACGAGGGCACCATCGCCATCAACGGTGAGCAGGTCTCGTTCTCCAACCCGGGCGACGCCATCGAGCGCGGCATCGGCATGGTGCACCAGCACTTCATGCTCGCCGACAACTTCACCGTCCTGGAGAACGTGGTCCTCGGCGGCGAGAAGCTGTACGGCATCGGTGCCGGCGCCCGCAGGAAGATCAAGGAGATCTCCGACGCGTACGGTCTCGGCATCCGCCCCGACGCGCTCGTCGAGGACCTCGGGGTCGCCGACCGGCAGCGCGTGGAGATCCTCAAGGTCCTCTACCGGGGCGCCCGCATCCTGATCCTGGACGAGCCGACCGCGGTCCTGGTGCCGCAGGAGGTCGACGCCCTCTTCGCCAACCTGCGCGAGCTCAAGGCCGAGGGCCTGACCGTCATCTTCATCTCGCACAAGCTGGGCGAGGTGCTCTCGGTCGCCGACGACATCACGGTGATCCGCCGCGGTACGACGGTGGGCACCGCCGACCCGGCCACCACCACGACCAAGCAGCTCGCGGAGCTGATGGTCGGCAGCGAACTGCCCTCGCCGGAGACCCGCGAGTCCACCGTCACCGACGTGCCCATGCTGCGCGTGGCGGACCTGGCGCTCACGGTCACCGACCCCGACGGCACCGTCCGTGACGTCCTCGCGGGCGTCAACCTCACCATCCACAAGGGCGAGGTCCTCGGGATCGCCGGCGTCGAGGGCAACGGGCAGACCGAGCTGATCGAGGCCCTGATCGGGATGCGCGACGCGGACGGCGGGGTGATCACCCTCGACACCGACGACATCTCGCACGCCCCCACCCGCAAGCGGCGCGAGTCCGGTATCGGCTACATCCCCGAGGACCGGCACCGCCACGGCGTCCTGCTGGACGCCCCGCTCTGGGAGAACCGCATCCTCGGCCACGTCACCGAGAAGCCCAACAGCCGCGGCTGGCTGCTGGACAACAAGGCGGCCCGTACCGACACCGAGCGGATCGTGCGCGAGTACGACGTGCGCACCCCCGGTATCGAGGTCACCGCGGCCTCCCTCTCCGGCGGCAACCAGCAGAAGCTGATCGTCGGCCGCGAGATGAGCCACGCCCCCAAGCTCCTGATCGCCGCCCACCCCACCCGCGGGGTGGACGTCGGCGCGCAGGCGCAGATCTGGGACCAGATCCGCGCGGCCCGCCGCGAAGGACTCGCCGTCCTGCTGATCTCGGCCGACCTGGACGAGCTGATCGGGCTCTCCGACACCCTGCGCGTCATGTACCGCGGCCGACTGGTCGCCGACGCCGACCCGGCCACCATCACCCCCGAGGAGCTGGGCTCGGCCATGACCGGTGCCGCCACCGGTCACCTCGAAAGCCCGGAGGACGAGGCCCGATGAAGAAATTCGACAAGGACCGGCTGGTCCTGGGCCTCGCCGGCCCGGTGCTCGCCCTGGTCGTGGCGCTGGCGCTGACGACCGTGGTGCTGCTGGCCTCCGGCCGCAACCCCTTCGAGCCGTACCGGATCATGTTCGAGTCGGCCAGTTACGTGGACGTCCAGGTCCTGATCATCAACCAGGCCGGTACGTACTACCTCGCCGCACTCGCCGTGGCCGTCGGCTTCCGGATGAACCTCTTCAACATCGGCGTCGACGGGCAGTACCGCCTCGCCGCGATGATGGCCGCACTGATCGGCGCCAGCGTCAGCCTGCCGGGCCCGCTGCACATCCTGCTGATCGTGATCGTCGCGATGCTGGTCGGTGCCTTCTGGGCCGGGATCGCGGGCTTCCTGCGGACCACCCGCGGGGTGAGCGAGGTCGTCTCCACGATCATGCTCAACTCGATCGCCACCGCCCTGGTCGCCTGGCTGATCCTGCCGAAGAACTTCGGCGAGCAGCCCGCGGGCTCCAACAACCTCACCACCGGTGAGATCGCCGAGTCCGGCTGGTTCCCGGGGCTGCCGATGGGCGACGGGGCCGGGGAGATCTACGGCTTCACGTTCGTGGCAGCCGGCTGCGGCCTGCTGTACTGGTTCGTCCTCAACCGCACCCGGTTCGGCTTCGACCTGCGCGCCACGGGCGCCAGCGAGAGCGCCGCCCAGGCCTCCGGTGTGGACGCCAAGAAGATGATCCTCACCTCGATGCTCATCTCCGGAGCGGTCGCGGGCCTGGCCGGGATGCCGACCCTGCTCGGCGACACCCACACCTACAGCCTCGACTTCCCCACGGGCATCGGCTTCACCGGCATCACCATCGCGCTGCTGGGCCGCAACAACCCGCTCGGCATCGCTCTCAGCGCCCTGCTGATCGCCTTCCTGGACAAGTCGTCGGCCTCGCTCGACCAGTACGGGTACGAGAAGGAGATCGCGACGATCATGCAGGGCCTGATCGTGATCTCGGTCGTCGTCTCCTACGAGCTGGTACGCCGTTACGGCGTCCGCCGCCAGCAGCAGAAGGTCGGCGAGGAGCTCGCCGCCGGCCATGCCATCAAGACCGAGAAGGAGGCGGCCCTGTGAGCATCAGCAAAGCCACCGCCGCACGCCACGCCCCCAAGAAGGGCGGCCGCCGCAAGCTCACGCTGCCCGTCATCCTGCTCATCATCGCGGGCGGCCTCGCCCTCGTCTCCCTGGTCCGCCTGATCAGCGGCGCCGACGACATCACCTCGGTCGGCCAGGTGGCCGGTGCGCTGGAACTCGCCGTCCCGATCGGCCTCGCCGGACTCGGCGGCCTGTGGGCCGAGCGCGCGGGCGTCGTCAACATCGGCCTCGAAGGCATGATGATCCTCGGCACCTGGTTCGGTGCCTGGGCCGGATTCCAGTGGGGTCCGTGGATGGGTGTCCTCTTCGGCATCCTCGGCGGCTGCCTCGGCGGCCTGCTGCACGCGGTCATCACGGTCACCTTCGGCGTGAACCACATCGTCTCCGGTGTGGCGATCAACATCCTCGCCGTCGGCGTCACCCGCTACCTCTCCAACTTCGCCTTCGACGGCGTGCAGGGCGGCTCCTCCAAGCAGTCCCCGCGTATCGATCCGATCGGCAAGATCACCATTCCGGGGCTCTCGGACTGGTTGCAGGACCTCCAGCAGCACCACTGGTTCCTGGTCTCCGACATCGCCGGCATCGTCGGCGGCCTGGTCACCGGCCTCTCCCTGCTGACCCTGCTGGCCCTGCTGCTGATCCCCGCCACCTGGTGGGTCCTGTGGCGCACCCCGTTCGGGCTGCGGCTGCGCTCCTGCGGCGAGTCCCCGGTGGCCGCCGAGACGCTCGGCGTCAACGTGTACAAGTACAAGTACATCGCCGTCACCATCTCGGGCGGCCTCGCGGGCCTCGGCGGCGCGTTCCTCGCGATCGTCGCCACCGGCATCTACCAGGAGGGCCAGACCGGCGGCCGCGGCTACATCGGTCTCGCCGCCATGATCTTCGGCAACTGGATGCCGGGCGGCATGGCCCTGGGCGCCGGGCTCTTCGGCTTCACCGACAGCCTCAAGCTGCGCGGCGGCGCGGAGAACGTCCACGCGATGCTGCTCCTGCTGGCGATCCTGCTGGTCATCGCGGTGTTCTGGCAGCTCTACAAGAAGAAGTACGTCACCGCGGTGATCTCGGCCGCCGTCTCGGCGCTGCTGTTCACCTGGTACTTCCTGACCGACCAGGTGCCGAGCCAGTTCGTCGACGCGGCCCCGTACGTCACCACGCTGCTGGTCCTCTCGCTCTCCGCGCAACGGCTGCGGATGCCGAAGGCGGACGGCGTGCCCTACCGCAAGGGCGAGGGCAAGTGACCTCGCCCGCCTCCGAAGGCACTCCGGAAGGCTCCGCCACCTTCGGCGAGGCCGACTGGGAGGCCCTGCGGGTCGCGGCCCGGGACGCCATGTCCCGGGCGTACGCCCCCTACTCGGCCTACCGGGTCGGTGTCGCCGCGCGGGTGGACGACGGCCGCACGATCACCGGCTGCAACGTCGAGAACGCCAGTTACGGCCTCTCGCTCTGCGCCGAGTGCGGCCTGGTCTCCACGCTCCACGCCACCGGCGGCGGCCGGCTGACCCACTTCACCTGTGTGGACGGCACCGGGTCGGTCCTGGTGCCGTGCGGCAGGTGCCGGCAGCTCCTGTACGAGTTCGGCGGCCCCGAACTCCTCCTGGAGACGCCCCAGGGCCTGCGCACCCTGGACGAGATGCTGCCGCAGTCGTTCGGCCCGCAGCACCTCGGCTGATCTGTAACCCTGGTGGCCCTTCCCCTCCGCGGAAGGGCCACCACCTTTTCCCCTCTCTATGCGCGTAGAGTCAGTGGAACTCTTGCGTACGCACCTGCCGGAAGGACTCCCATGGACGCCATCTCCGTCATCCGCACCAAGCGGGACCGAGGCGAGCTGACCCCCGAGCAGATCGACTGGGTCATCGACGCGTACACCCGCGGCGAGGTCGCCGACGAGCAGATGTCCGCCCTCGCCATGGCGATCCTGCTCAACGGGATGAACCGCACCGAGATCGCCCGCTGGACCGCCGCGATGATCGCCTCCGGCGAGCGGATGGACTTCGCCACGCTCTCCCGCCCCACCACCGACAAACACTCCACCGGCGGCGTCGGCGACAAGATCACCCTGCCGCTCGCCCCGCTGGTCGCCGCCTGCGGCGCCGCCGTGCCGCAGCTCAGCGGCCGGGGCCTCGGCCACACCGGCGGCACCCTGGACAAGCTGGAGTCCATCCCCGGCTGGCGGGCCCACATCTCCAACCAGGAGATGCTGGACGTCCTGGACACCACCGGCGCGGTCATCTGCGCCGCCGGTGACGGCCTCGCCCCCGCCGACAAGAAGCTCTACGCGCTGCGCGATGTCACCGGCACCGTCGAGGCGATCCCGCTCATCGCCAGCTCGATCATGTCCAAGAAGATCGCCGAGGGCACCGGGGCGCTCGTCCTGGACGTGAAGGTCGGCTCCGGCGCCTTCATGAAGACCATCGAGGACGCCCGCGAGCTGGCCTCCACCATGGTCGCGCTCGGCACCGACAGCGGCGTCCGCACGGTCGCCCTGCTGACCGACATGTCGACCCCGCTCGGCCTCACCGCGGGCAACGCCTTGGAGGTACGGGAGTCCGTCGAGGTGCTGGCCGGCGGCGGCCCCAGGGACGTCATCGACCTCACTCTCGCCCTTGCCCGCGAGATGCTGGACGCGGCCGGCCTCAAGGACGCCGACCCCGAGAAGGCGCTCGCCGACGGCTCCGCGATGGACGTCTGGCGCCGGATGATCTCCGCCCAGGGCGGCGACCCGGACGCCACGCTCCCGGTCGCCCGCGAGCAGCACATCGTCACCGCCTCCGCCTCCGGCGTCCTGACTCGCCTGGACGCCTACGACGTCGGCGTCGCCGCCTGGCGCCTGGGCGCCGGCCGGGCCCGCAAGGAGGACCCGGTGCAGGCGGGCGCGGGCGTCGAGCTGCACGCCAAGCCCGGCGACACCGTCACCGAGGGCCAGCCCCTGATGACGCTCCACACGGACACCCCGGAGAAGTTCGACTACGCGCTCAAGGCCCTGCCCGACGCGTACGACATCGCTCCGGCGGGCACGTCCTTCGCGCCGCTCCCGGTGGTGCGGGAACGTATCGCCTGACCTGCGGTTTCCTCGTACGGGTGAACGGGACCGGTGGACTGCCGCCGGTCCCGTTCGGCATGCTGGAGTCGGTGACGTACCGATAGAGGAGACCGCCATGAGCGCACTCACCGTCGACCCCGTGCCGGGCCAGGGGCAAGGCCAGGACTGGGACGACATCGTCCGGATCTGGGAGGAGACGGACGCACCCGAGGGCTGCAAGGTGGAGATCATCGAGGAGATCGTCACCGTGTCGCCGCCGCCGTCCAAGGCCCACAGCGCCACCGCCGCCTTGCTCCAGCGCCCGCTCTACGGCGTCATCCCGGAGGACTGGGGGATCTACCAGGTCCTCGGCGTCGCCCTGCCGGGGCGGGGCGGGATCTACGTCCCCGATCTTGTCGTTCTGCCCCGCGCGGCGGTCTCCGGGCCGGGCTGTCACGTGCCCGCCTCCGAAGCCCGCCTCGTCGTGGAGATCACCTCCCGCGCCAACGCCAACCACGACCGCGTCAGCAAGGTCAACGGCTACGCCAAGGCCGGAGTGGAGCTGTTCCTGCTCCTCGACCCCTGGCACTCCGGCCGCCCGACCGCGACGCTCTACGGGGAGCCGGAGGGCGGTACGTACCGGGTGCTGGAAACGGTCGAGTACGGCGGGAAGATCAGCCTCCCCGAGCCCTTCGCACTCGACCTGGACACCGGTGTCTTCCCGGTGAGCTGAGGCCTCACGTCACCGCATACACGCGAGCGGCCCGCCGCGCGGAGGAGGTCTCCGTGCGGCGGGCCGCCGTCATGCGAGGTCAACTACCGGGCTTGGCCGGTCACTCGCCCAGGTACGCGTTGTAGATCTTCACCGAGGACTTGTTGCCCTTCTTGTCGGTGACGTTGGCGGAGAAGGAGATGCCCTTGCCCTTCGCCGGGTTCTTCACCGTGATCTTGCCCTTCTTCACGGTGACCTTCTTCCAGCTCTTGCCGCTGTTGTAACTGACGTACGTCGTCAGCGACTTCAGGTTCTTCCCGGCAGCCGCACCCTGCACCGTCACGGGCACGGAGACCGTCTTGCCCGCCTTCGCGCGGCCGTCGAGGCCCAGGACCGGGGCGAACCGGACCGTGGAGACCGGCAGCGCCGCGGCGGGGGTCTTCTGGGAGCGGAAGGTCCAGGCCACGTCCACCTGGGTGGAGAGCGGACTGATCTTCGTGCTGTGCTTCACCGAGCTGGTCAGCTTGTAGTCGGCCGCACCGGCCGGGACCCGGAAGGGCTCCCCGGTCAGCGGGTCGCTGTTCTGGGCGAACTTCTTCCCGTTGCGGTACAGCACGGTCTTGGCCGACGAGAGGGTCTGGTAGCCCGCGTTGCCCTTGGCGTCCGCCAGCAGCGGGAGGTACCCCGCGATCTCGTTGCCCTCACGCAGGACGCCGTAGTCCTTGTTCACCAGCGGCCCGAAGACGCCGGTGTTGACGGCCTTCGTGTACGTCTTGCCGGGCTTGTAGGAGGACTCGTTCCCGACCGTGTACTCCGCTTCGTACGTCGGGAAGCCCTCGGGGTCGAGGGGGCCCAGCTGGGCGAAGTCGAAGCTCCACCGCACCTTGTCGGCCGTGGAGACGTACAGCGTGCGCGTGCCGGGCAGCTTCTGCGGGACCGAGGAGCCCCAGCCGCCGCCCTGGCTGGGCAGGAAGCCCCAGGCGTTGATCGCGCCCGTCTTCTTCGGCGCGGCCGCACCCATGGCGATCTTCACCTTGGCCAGCTGACCGCTGGTGAACGTCCGGTTGTAGCCGGTCGCGAGCTGCTTGACCTTGCCGCCCACCGCGATGTCGTACTCGGTGGCCGCACCGCTGGTCCAGGAGCCCGTCCAGTGCTGGGCCAGCGAACCGTCGGTGACCTGCGGACCGACGTGCAGCGTGCGGAAGTTCGCCTGCGAGTCCAGCACCCAGCCGAAGGAGACCCCGGTGTCCTCGGTCTCGACGGAGTAGTCCGCCGCGAAGATCTGCGTCTTCACCTTCTTGTCCGGGAGCGCGATGTTCACCGGCTTCGCCTTGCGGGCGTCGAACGTCAGCGAGGTGTCCTTCTCGACCGTGAGCTTCGGCTGGGCCATCCAGTCGGCGCCCTTGGAGAAGTCCTTGGGGTCACCGAAGACCGCGGAGTTGACGACGTACGTGCCCTTGGGCAGCCGCACCTTCGCCGTGCCGTCGACGACCGGCGTGTTCAGGAAGAAGCCCCCCGCCGCACCGGTCAGGTCGAAGAGGGTGTTCTCCGCGTAGGCGGCCGGACGGCCCTGGCGGTCGATGTGCTCGACCGTGAGGTCGTACGACTCCACCTCGCGCTCGACGGCGGCCGCCGTGCGGACGCTCTGGCCGCCACCGGTGGCCACCAGGTAGGCGGAGTACGTACCGTCGAGGTTGCCGCCGAGACGGGTGTCGGCGCTCAGCGCCACTTCGGCGGTGCCGCCCGCGGGGACGGTCACCTGGTTCGCGCCGAGGGTGAAGAAGCCGGCTGGAGCGGGCTTGCCCTTCGGGTCGGTGCCCGTCACGGACAGATCGAGGGTGACGTCGCTCGTCCCGAGGTTGCGGTACCTGACCTTCTCGGTGCCGGGCAGGTCGTCGCCGTGCGGCCACTGCTGCACGCCGAAGCTCAGGGAGACGGGCTCGGCGATGACGCTCTGGGTGAGCGCGCGGTCCACCGCGATCCGCCCGGAGCCCTGCTGGAACGGGTTGTACGCGCCGGGCTTCGTGGACGCGGTGAGCGCACCCTTCAGCTCGGTGTACTTCCACTCGGGGTGCTGCTGCTTGAGCAGGGCGGCGGCGCCCGCGACATGCGGGGTGGCCATCGACGTACCCGAGATGGTGGAGTAGCCGGCGGGCTTCTGGCCCACCTCCTGGGCGATCATCGAACCGGGTGCGATGGCGGCCGTGATGTCCACGCCCGGAGCCGTCACGTCCGGCTTGATGGCGCCGTCCCCGACCCGCGGGCCGCGGCTGGAGAAGCCGGCCAGCTTGTCCTTGTCGTCGACGGCGCCCACGGTCAGCGCGGCGTCCGCGCTGCCCGGGGAGCCCACGGTGCCCGCGCCGTCGCCCTCGTTGCCCGCCGCGATGGCGAACAGCACGCCCTTCTCGGCCGAGAGCTTGTCGACCCCGGCCTCCAGCGCGTCCACCTCGGGGGTGTCCGTACCGCCGAGGCTCAGGTTGACGATGTCGGCGCCCTGGGCGACCGCCCACTCCATCCCGGCCAGGATGCCGGAGTCCTCGCCGTACCCCTCGTCGTCCAGCACCTTGCCCGCGAGCAGCTTGGCGTCCGGGGCCACGCCCTTGAACTTGCCGCCCGACTTGGCGCCGGTGCCCGCCGCGATCGAGGCGACGTGCGTGCCGTGACCGACCCGGTCCTTGGTGTCCTTGGCGGCGCTGAAGTTCTTCTCCGCCAGGACCTGGCCCTTGAGGTCGGGGTGCGTGGCATCCGTCCCGGTGTCCAGGACCGCGATCTTGACGCCCTTGCCGGTGAACCCGGCCTTCCAGGCGGCCGGCGCGCCGATCTGCGCGACACTGCGGTCCAGGCTCGCCCGGCGTACGCCGTCCAGCCAGACCCGGTCGACGCCGGCCGCCGTGGTGAGCCGCCCGCTGCCGGCCTGCCGGTCGGTGAGCGCCTTCCAGATGTCGGCCGCGTCCTCGGTCGGCGTGGTCACCGACTCGGCGTTCAGCGACCGCAGGCTCCGGCCGACCTCGGTGGAGCCCGCGTCGCGGACCTGCGCCTTGGCGGCGGCGGCCTTGCCCCGGTAGCCGACGATCAGCTTCAGGCCGTCGCGCTGGGACCGCAGGTTCTCCGGCCGGCTCAGCTCCGTGACGTCGAACAGCCGCCGGTCGAGCTTGCCGGAGCTGATCAGCCGCTGGGCGTCGGCCGGGACGACGAGCGTGCGTCCCTTGCCGGTCATCCGCTGGACCGGGATGTGCTCGCGGCCCTCGGCGGGCCGGAAGTGCACCGGCCGGCCGTCCTCGTCCACGGTGACCCGGTCACCGGTGATGAGGGTCAGGTGGTGCTGGGCCTTGGCCTGTGCCCGGACCCCGGAGGCCCCCCTCTGGTCCGGCTGGGCCACGGCCGGACTGACCATGCCGGCCGCAAGCGCCACGGCGACCGCGGTGGCGACCGCCGGTATGCACGCGTTTCTCACGTGTCTGCGCAACTCTCCCCCTGGAGAACTCGATGGTTCTTCACCCCGTCGGTCCGCTGACACGCACGAGTGACGGCTGCGGCCGACGGTTCGGTGAAGTAGAGGGTATGCGGCGCCCATTGGTTCACAGGATCAGCACAGGTTCGGGGAACTGACGCAAAAGAGCCGTCCCGTGGCCGGTGCGAGCACCGGGGCGGCCGATGACTTTCGTACGCCCAAGGGGTCTGCCTGACGTGGATGCCAAGAACCCGATCGTCCTGACCCTGCCCGGCCAGGTCGCCCGTGAAGCCGTACCCGGTCTCTGCGCCGAACTGGAGAGCCGTCTCGCCGGGCCCCGGGGCACCGCGTCGGAACCGGCCGTGCCGGTGGAGTGCGACGTGGGGGGCGTGGCCCAGGCCGACCTGGCCCTGGTCGAGGCGGTGGCCCGGCTGGCGCTCGTCGCCCGCCGGGCCGGTCGTCAGCTGCGGCTGCGCGGTGCGGGGCCCGAACTCCGTGGGCTGCTGGAGCTGGTGGGGCTGACCGACGCGGTCGCCCCGGAGGAGCCCGTCACTGCCCGTCCGTCGCCGCCGGAAGCCGGTCGGGCAGCCCGAACAGCGGGAACCAGCGCTCCACGTCCAGGAAGCAGTGCATCCCCGCGATCGCCCCGTCCTGGACGTCGATGACCTGCACCGCCCACGGCACGAAGCCGGAGCCCTCCAGGTCGGGCTTGTAGTGCGCGAAGCCCGGGGAGCCGTTGGCCGACACGGGCAGCAGCCGGGAGCCCGCGCAGGCCGCACCGATGGTGGTCATGAAACCCGTGATGTCCGAGGTGCCCCGCAGCCACAGGTCGAACGGCGGCATCGTCATCACCGCGTCCTCGTGGAGCAGCGCGGTCAGGGCGGCCATGTCGTACCCCTCGAACGCCTTCACATAGCGCTCCAGGAGCTTGAGCTGCTCCTCGTCGAGCGGGTCCGCCGCGTCCGGCACCCGGCCCTCGTGCTCGGTCAGGGTGGCGCGGGCCCGCTGGAGGGCGCTGTTGACCGAGGCGACGGAGGTCTCCAGCAGCTCGGCGACCTCGGCGGCCTTCCAGGCGAGCACCTCGCGCAGGATCAGCACGGCCCGCTGCTTGGGCGGCAGGTGCTGGAGGGCGGCGACGAACGCCAGGCGCACCGACTCCCGCGCCACGGCGGCCTCGGCCGGGTCCTGGACGGTGGGCAGGATGCGGGCGTCCGGCATCGGCTCCAGCCAGACGTTCTCCGGCCGGGGGCTGAGCGCGGCCCGGGCGAGCGGGGTCGGGCCCGTCAGGTCGACCGGACGGGCCCGCTTGTTGCCCGCGCTGAGCATGTCCAGGCAGACGTTGGTGGCGATGCGGTAGAGCCAGGAGCGCAGCGAGGAGCGGCCCTCGAACTTGTCGAAGTTGCGCCAGGCCCGCACCAGGGTGTCCTGCACCGCGTCCTCGGCCTCGAACGCCGAACCGAGCATCCGGTAGCAGTACCCGGTCAGCTCGGTCCGGTGGCCTTCGAGGCGGGCGTCGACATCGGCGTCACCGCAGACTCCGGTGCTCGCGCCCGCCGCCGCGGCCGTCCCCGTGGTCAGATCGCTCATCGCTCCACCCCTGTCGCGCAGCCGCGCCGCGGCCTCCGTCACCCGGTACGTCGGAAGCTACCGCAGGCCACTGACAACAGGGGTGGAAAGAAGCCGACGGGCGATCGCCGGTCAGGCCGGGTCAGGTCCCGGGCTTGCGCCCGTAGACGTACACGTCGTCGCCGTTCTTCAGCAGTTCCCAGTATGACTTCGCGTCGGCGGGACGCATGTTGACGCAGCCGGCGGAGCCCGGCGGGTTGTACATGGACTTGGTGACCGAGTGGAACGCCTGGCCACCGTCGAAGAACTGCGAGTGCGGCATCCACACCTTGTAGATCGTCGACCAGTGCTTGATGTTGCGCCAGTAGATCTTCTTGGCGCCGGTCCGGGTCTCCGCGCCGTCGCGCCCGGTCCGCACCGGCACCGGGCCGTAGGTGAGCTTCTTGCCGTCCTGGATCCAGCTCAGCTGCCGGGTCAGGTCGACACAGGCGATGCGCCCCTTGTCGGTGGGACACTGCCCGGCCTTGTTCGGGTTCTTCCCGGCCGCCTTCTGGGCGTTCATCGTGTTCATGGTGCGCCAGGTCAGCGGCCCGGCGTACCCGATGGTGGGGGTGATGCCGTGGGCCCGCTGGAACTTCTGGATCGCCTTGCAGTCGGCCGCTGACTGCTTGCCGTCCACGGGCCGCTTCAGGAACTTCTCGACCTGCTTCTGGTGCGGCCCCGTGGAGGTGGAGCAGGAGGCCGCCTGGGCCGCGGTGCCGGTGCCCAGGACCAGGGCGGGCGCCGCCACCAGCCCGGCCACGGAGAGGGCGACCCCACGTCGCAGTCGCCCTCCGGATACGTATCCCATCACTCCCATGTGCCCCAACTCCCCTTCGCCCACAGTGGTTTTGTGGTTACGCCTGGTAGACGCGCGAAGGGGAGGGGTGGTTGCACGGGGCAGGTCTCGGTTGCGTCGCGTTCCGGCATAGCCGGAATAACGGCCTCCGCTTCCCCCGGGTTCTACCGGGCCGGCCCGCCACTTCTACCGGGCCGCCGGCACCAGGGCCCGCCGCTCGGCCCGCGCCACCCGGGTCCCGTACAGGGTGATCGAGACGACGCCGAGGACCGCGAGCAGGCCCAGCGCCACCGTCGCCGCCCAGCCCCCCGCGTGGAAGGCGACCGCGCCCAGCGTGCCGCCCGCGCTGGAGCCCAGGTAGTACGCCGACTGGTAGAGCGCCGACGCCTGCGCCCGGCCCGTCGTCGCGGTCCGGCTCACCGACGACGAGGCGACCGCGTGCCCGGCGAAGAAGCCGGCCGTGATCAGCACCAGGCCCAGCAGCACGGCGGCCAGCTGGTCGGCGAGCGAGAGCAACAGCCCGGCCGCCGTGGTGGAGACCGCCAGGTAGAGGGCGCCCCGGCGCCCGAGCCGGGCCACCAGACGCCCGGCCGCGGCGGAGGAGACCGTACCGACCAGGTAGACCAGGAAGATCGAGCCGACGATCCCCTGCGGCAGCGAGAACGGCTCCTCGACCAGCCGGTAGCCGATCACCGTGTAGACCGCGCCGAACACCGTCATGAACAGCGCGCCGATCGCGTACAGCCTCACCAGCAGCGGATTGCCCAGATGGGTGGCGACGGTCTTCGCCAGCGCCTTCGGGTTCAGCGAGCCGGGGGTGAAGTTACGGGCCTTGGGGATCAGGAAGTGGAAGGCGACGGCGCACGCCACCGCCAGCAGGCCGACCGCCGCGAGAGCCGTGCGCCAGCCCCAGAGCTGGGCGACCCAGCCGGTGAGGATGCGGCCGCTCATGCCTCCGATGCTGTTGCCCGCGACGAACAGCCCGATCGCCGCGACCAGCGCCTTGGGCCGGACCTCCTCCGCGAGATACGCCATCGCGGAGGCCGGCAACCCGGCGAGCGCGGCACCCTGGATCGCCCGGAGCGCGATCAGCCAGCCGATCGAGGGGGCGAACGGCACCAGCATCCCGACCAGGACCGCGACCGTCAGCGAGGCCGTCATCATCTGCCGCCGCCCGAACCGCTCCGAGAGCGCGCTCAGCGGCAACACGCAGAGCGCCAGGGCGCCGGTCGCCGCGGAGACCGTCCAGCTCGCCTGCCCGGCACTCACACCGTACGAGGCGGAGATCGCGGGCAGCAGGGCCTGGGTGGAGTAGAGGAGGGCGAAGGCCGCGACACCGGCGGCGAAGAGCGCGAAGCTCATCCGGCGGTAGCCGGGGCGGCCGGGCTCCAGCCGCTCGGTGGCGGCGGGCGCGGCGGCGCGGGAGGTGATGACGGGGGACGACGGGGCAGAGGCATCCACGATCACGGTGGATGCCCCGGTATCGGCGGGAGGCATACGCCGAAGGTAGAGGGCCGGGTTTCATGCGTCCAATGCACGAAACCGCCATAATCGATCCCATGGCGCATCAACGCAGCTCACAGCCTCGGCTGTCACCGAGCAGTTACGAAGAAGACATCCGGGCCGTCCTCGCGCCACGCCTCGCGTACTTCGAGGCGGTCGCCCGGCACGAGCATGTGACCCGCGCCGCACACGAGCTGGGCGTCCCGCAGTCCACGCTCTCCCGGGCCATGGTCCGGCTCGAAGCGGACCTGGGCGTCGCCCTGTTCGCCCGCAAGGGCCGTACCGTCTCGCTCACCCCGGCCGGCCGCACCTTCCTCGGCTCGGCCGAACGGGCCCTGGCCGAGGTGGAGAAGGCCGCCGACTCGGTCCGGGAGGACGCCGACCCCACGGCGGGCCGGGTCTCCTTCGGCTTCCTGCACACCATGGGCTCGGAGACCGTACCCGCCCTGATCCGCGGCTTCCGGGCCGACCACCCCAAGGTCCGCTTCCAGCTCGTCCAGAACTACGGCGAGGCCATGATCGAACGCCTCCGCGCGGGCGGCCTCGACCTCTGCCTCACCTCACCCGTGCCCGACGCCCCCGACCTGGTCACCCGCCGCCTGGACGAACAGCGCCTGCGCCTGGTGGTCCCCGACGACCACCGTCTGGCCTCCCGCCGCCGCATCCGCCTGGCGGAGGCCGCCGACGAAACCTTCGTCACGCTCGAACCCGGTTACGGGCTGCGCCGGATCACCGACGACCTCTGCACGGAGGCGGGTTTCACCCCGCGTGTCGCCTTCGAGGGCGAGGAGGCCGAGACCCTGCGCGGACTGGTCGCCGCCGGGCTCGGGGTGGCCCTGCTGCCGCCGCCCGCGGTCGCCCGGCCGGGCGTCGTCGAGCTGACGGTCACCGCGCCGCGCGCGGTCCGCGAGATCGGGGTCGCCTGGCTGGACGGCCACCCCGACACCCCGCCGGTCGCCGCCTTCAAGCGGTTCCTGCTCTCGCGCCGGGGGAATCTGCTGCCGGACTGAGCGGCACCCGGAGCCACGCTGGCCCGCGGGCAGGACAGTCGGCGCATCGGCGCATCAGCGGCTCAGTGCCGCAGCGACCGTCCGAACCCGGCGGCCAGCGGCATCCGCAGGCCGAGCGGCGGCGGCGCGGCCAGCGCGTCCTCGACCGGCCGGGCGTAGGACCGGGCGAAGAGCGAGCCGCGGACGAAGTCGGCGGCCAGCGCCACCACTTCGGGCCGGTGCTGGCGCAGCGCGTGCCCGTCCGAGTGGACCTCGAAGCGGCAGGTGTCCCGGTTGGACTTCTTCGCCCGCTCGGCCAGCCGGTACGACAGCTCCGGGTCGGTGCGTTCGTCGTCGGTGCCGTGCACGATCAGCACCCGCCGCCCCACGAGCTGCTTCACCGGCTCCGGTTCGGCGACGGCCCGCTCCGGCAGCCAGGGGGCCATCGCCAGCACCGAGGTGACCGCCCCGTGCCCGGCGGCCCGCAGCGCCGCCCGCCCGCCCATCCCGTGGCCGGCCAGGCACACGGGCACGTCCCCGTACCGCCGCTGGACCTCGTCGGCCGCCCAGGCCGCGTCCGCGGCGGGGTGCGCGTCGGTGTCGTTCCAGCCCCGGCAGCGGTAGCGCAGGACGTGCACGGCCAGCCCGTCGCCCTCCCCGGCGCGCGCCAGCGCACGGGCGAACGGCAGCTGGAGTGCGTACGACAGGGAGGAGGGGCGCCGCCGCGAGTCGGCCTCGCCGTCCGGGAGCAGCAGGACCACGCCGCTGACCTCGTAGGGTGCTCCGGCCGTCGAGACGGCCCGTCCCAGCCTGGCGGCAGGCAGGGGGAGTGCGCGCTGTGCCATGACAGAACAGTCTCAGAAGAGCAGGTGTACTCCACCCGACTTTCCGGTCACTGTTACGCATCGACAGAAGGCGCCGACAGGCGCTCTACGCGCGTAGGCGCTAGAGTGCCAAGATGACGAGCCAGACCCCGAACGTCCCTGATTCCGACCAGATCCGGCGCGCCCCCAAGGTGCTGCTCCACGACCACCTCGACGGCGGCCTGCGGCCGGGCACGATCCTCGAGCTGGCCCGCGCGCAGGGTTACGACTCCCTCCCCGAGACCGAGGCCGACAAGCTCGGCGTCTGGTTCCGCGAGGCCGCCGACTCCGGTTCGCTGCCCCGGTATCTGGAGACCTTCGCCCACACCTGCGCCGTCATGCAGACCCGCGACGCGCTCTTCCGGGTGGCGGCGGAGTGCGCCGAGGACCTCGCCGAGGACGGTGTCGTCTACGCCGAGATCCGGTACGCCCCCGAGCAGCACCTGGAGGGCGGCCTGACCCTCGAAGAGGTCGTCGAGGCGGTCAACGCGGGCTTCCGCGAGGGCGAGCGCATCGCCCGGGCCAACGGCCACCGCATCCGGGTCGGCGCCCTACTCACCGCGATGCGGCACGCGGCCCGCGCGCTGGAGATCGCCGAACTCGCCAACAGCTACCGCGACCAGGGCGTCGTCGGCTTCGACATCGCGGGCGCCGAGGCCGGCTTCCCTCCCACCCGCCACCTCGACGCGTTCGAGTACCTCAAGCGGGAGAACAACCACTTCACGATCCACGCGGGCGAGGCCTTCGGCCTGCCGTCGATCTGGCAGGCCCTGCAGTGGTGCGGCGCCGACCGCCTCGGCCACGGGGTGCGGATCATCGACGACATCGAGATCGCCGAGGACGACTCGGTCGCCCTCGGCCGGCTCGCCTCCTACGTACGGGACAAGCGCATCCCGCTGGAGATGTGCCCGACGTCCAACCTGCAGACCGGCGCCGCCACCTCGTACGCGGAGCACCCGATCGGACTGCTGCGGAAGCTGCACTTCCGGGTCACCGTGAACACGGACAATCGCCTCATGAGCGGGACGAGCATGAGCCGGGAATTCGAGCTGCTGACCGAGGCATTCGGATACACGCTCGACGACATGCAGTGGTTCACCGTCAATGCGATGAAATCAGCTTTCATTCCTTTCGACGAACGCCTCGCCATGATCAATGAGGTCGTCAAGCCCGGTTATGCCGAACTGAAGTCCGAGTGGCTTTTCCGTCAGACCGCTGTGACCAGCGGTTCTGCCGCAACCGCCAGCTGACGTTCGGGACGCGGACGATGGCCGGGATGCGAAATCCCGGCCATTTTTCGTGTGTCGGGATGTTTGCGGTCGGGGCAGCGGGATGGCTACCTTGCAGAGCCGCTCACATCCCCTTTCCCCAAGGATGAATTCTTCATGAAGAAGTCTGCTGCCAAGACTCTCGGTGTCGCCGCTCTCGGTGCCGCTTTCGCCGCTGCCGCCGCCGGCAGCGCCTCCGCCGCTCCCTCCCTGCCGCTCGACACCGTGGCGGGCGTGCTCCCCGTCTCCACCATGGCGGTGGACACCGTCGCCAAGACGGCCCAGAACGCTCCCGTGCAGGAGACCGTGAGCAAGATCCTCGGCGGCGACGCCACCGACGCCGCCGCCCCGGTCACCGGCCTGCTCGGCGGACTGCCCACCCAGGGCCTCACCGCCAACGGCATCCCGCTCGGCGGCTGACCCGCACTCGTACACGCAGGTGGGGCGCGCACCCGGATCAGGGTGTGCGCCCCACTGCCGTGTCCGAAGGCCCCTCGGCCGGTCGCGTCACCAGGCCGTCGCGGACGAGGCGGACCTCTCCGAGGGCAGGAGTGCCCACAGGGCCAGGTAGAGCACGAACTGCGGGCCGGGCAGCAGGCAGGAGACGAGGAAGATGACGCGCATCGTCCCGGCCGAGGTGCCGAAGCGCCGTGCCAGCGCGGCGCAGACACCGCCGATCATGCGTCCTTCACGGGGGCGGACAAGTGCGGCCATGGCGGGCTCCTTCGCGAACCGTAGCGGTGGGAGCGGCTCGGTCCTGCTCCCGATGTATCCATGGTGCGTCCGCGAAGGGGACAGAGCATCGCTCTACGGGGCGATGCCGACCCTGGTAATCGTCGGGGTCGAGCCCCCAGGGGCCTCGTCCCGCAGACGGGTCTCCTGACGGTACCGGGGGAGGTCCCGTACGCCCGGCACTCCCCGGCGGCGCAGCCGCGCCCGGCACGCCGGGACGAGCGCCAGATGGGCCAGGACCACACCGGTGGTGTTCAGCAGCACCGAGTCGATGTCGACCACCTGGCCCGGCACCCCGGTCTGGCCCAGCTCGATGGCGAGCGAGATCAACGACCCGGCCGCCACCGTGCGCAGCAGCGACACCCAGGGGGAGACGAAGATCCGGCCCCCGGCCATCGGCAGCAGCACCCCGAGGGGGGCCAGCAGGAGCAGCGCCCCGCCGATCCGGCGGGCGGCCTCGACCGGTCCCAGCGCCAGGTCGGCCCGGATGGAGGCGAAGGGGTCGAAATTGGCGGCCGTGATCCAGGGCACGTCCAGCGGGCGCAGCGTCAGCCACCCGACGAGCAGCAGATGCGCGAGGAGGAGAGTGACCCCCGCCGCGCGGAAGTGGATGACGGTCTGACCGTCCGAACCTAGACGCACGCCCACCAAGACGCCCCGACCGGCAGGATCGGTTCCGGTGACTTGGTCCGCGCCCGCCACGGCACCAGGTCAGTCCCGTACGAGCGCGTCCGGAGTCGTCACGTCCTGCGGCCGCGACTTCGTCTGCGAGGTGCACAGGTGGCCGCGCGGCGGGTACTTCCCGGGGCCGCCCAGGACCACCGAGCCCTCCGTGACGAGGGCCTCGTTCTCCGCGTACGTACACACCAGCTGTGCCAGCGCCTCCGCCGAGAGGTCCTCGGGCTGGCTGCTCAGCCGCAGCGTGCCCGCCGGGTCACCGGCGCGGGCGGGCTCGACCCGCAGCCCCACCGGGACCGCCGTGGAGAACCCGGCCCGCCGCTCGTTCTCCGGCGGTGCCTGCTGGACCTGGTCCAGCAAGGCGCGCGCGGCCGCCAGCCGGCCGGTCCCGGACGGGCCGCCCGGCACCGGCCGGTCCACCGCCACCAGCTGCGAGGCGCACACCAGGTACACCGGTGCCGCCACGCTGTCCGGGGACCGGGTGGCGACGTCCGCCGAGGGCAGCCGGCACGGCACCCGGGACGGCGCGGCCCCGGCGTCCACGGGCACGGACGTCGTCCGGATGCCGCACCCCGAGGCCAGCGCGGCGGCGGCCAGGACGGCACACAGCGCGGCGGCGGCACTCCGCAGCCGGGAGGGGCCCGTCACCGGTCGGGAGGGGCCCGTCACCGGTCGGGAGGGGCCCGTCACCGGTCGGGAGGTGTCCGTCACCGGTCGGGAGGTGTCCGCCATCAGCCGGGATGTGCCCGTCACGACGCCCCACCGTCCCCGTCCACACCCCGGGACCTGCCCCCGCCCCTGGACCCGGCCCCACCGTCCCGCCCGCCCGGGCCGTCCGCGCCGCCACCGGTCAGCTTCTCGGCGTCGCGCGGCAGCCGCAGGACGAAGACCGCCCCGCCGTCGGGGGAGTTGGCCGCCGTGATGTCACCGCCGTGGATGTGCGCGTTCTCCATGGCGATGGAGAGGCCGAGACCGCTGCCCTCCGAACGCGGCCGGGAGGCGCTGGCCTTGTAGAAGCGGTCGAACACGTGCGGCAGCACCTCCTCGGGGATGCCCGGACCGTGGTCCCGTACCTCGATGACCAGCTCCTCACCCTCGGTCCGCACCCTGACCCCCACCGGCGAACCGCCGTGCTTGAGGGCGTTGCCGATCAGGTTGGCCAGGATCACGTCGAGGCGGCGCGGGTCGAGCCGGACCATCATGCCGCGCTCCGCGTCCAGATCCACCGCGTCCAGCCAGGCCCGTGCGTCGATGCACGCGGTGACCTGGTCGGCGACGTCCACGTCGTCCAGGACCAGGCGCGCGGTGCCCGCGTCGAAGCGTGTCACCTCCATCAGATTCTCCACCAGGTCGTTCAGCCGCCGGGTCTCGCTGACCACGAGGTGCACGGCGGGCGCGATCATCGGGTCCAGGCTGTCCGCCTCGTCCTCCAGCACCTCGGCCACCGCGGTGATCGCGGTCAGCGGGGTGCGCAGCTCGTGCGACATGTCGGCGACGAACCGCCGGCTCGACTCCTCCCGCGCGCTCATGTCCGCGACCTTCTTCTCCAGCGAGCTGGCGGTCTTGTTGAACGTACGGGAGAGATCGGCGAGTTCGTCCGTACCGGAGACGGTGAGCCGGGTGTCCAGCTTGCCCTCCCCGAGCTTGCGGGCCGCGTCACCGAGCCGCTGCACCGGGCGCAGCACCGTCGTCGCGGCGGCCTGCGCGAGGAGCGCCGAACCGATCAGCGCCAGGGTGGTGGCGATCCCCAGCGACCAGGCCAGCGAGTTGAGGTCCTGCCGCTCCTGGTCGAGGGACTTGAGCATGTACCCCGTCGGACCGCCGCCGATGATCCGCGTGCCGGCGACGAGGTACGGGGTGCCCGCGATGCTCGTACGCTGCCAGAACAGGTGGTACTCGTGCTCGTTGTCCGATCTCAGCGGCTGCTTGCGGGCCACCTGCTTCCGCAGCGGGTCCGGCACGTCGTCAAGGGTGAAGGTGTCCAGGTCGGAGAAGCCGACGATCGGCTTGCCGCGCTCCCGCTCGTCCACCAGCAGCACGCTGTAACCGGGGCCGCCGGAGGCCATCTGCCCGGCGGCCCGCTGGAGGTCGTCCTTGGTGGGCCGCATCGGCAGCGCCGCCGCCGTGTCCTGCATCTGCCGCCGGAAGTCGTCGAGCGCGGTGTCCTGCGTACGGGTCAGCACGGCCTCGCGGTTGAGCCAGTACGCGATCCCCGAGGCGGAGACCGCCGCCGTCAGCGCCACCAGCGCGAACACCACGACGAGCCGCAGCCGCAGACTGGTCCAGCGCAGACCCGCGCGCAGGGACCGCTTGGCACGTTCGGTCACTGAGGCGAGTCCAGCCGGTAACCCACGCCCCGCACCGTACGGATCAGGGTCGGCGAGGACGGCACGTCCTCCACCTTGGCGCGCAGCCGCTGCACACAGGCGTCCACCAGCCGCGAGTCGCCCAGGTAGTCGTGCTCCCACACCAGGCGCAGCAACTGCTGGCGGGACAGGGCCTGACCGGGCCGCCGGCTCAGCTCCAGCAGGAGCCGCAGCTCGGTCGGCGTGAGCTGCAGATCCTCACCACCCTTGGTGACGGTCATGGCGGAACGGTCGATGACCACGTTGCCGAAGGTCGCCGAGTCGGTCGACTCCCGCTCGCCCCGGCGCAGCACCGCCCGGATCCGGGCGTCCAGCACCCGGCCCTGGACGGGTTTCACCACATAGTCGTCCGCGCCGGACTCCAGCCCCACCACGACGTCGATGTCGTCGCTGCGCGCGGTCAGCAGAATGATCGGCAGCTGGTCGGTGCGCCGGATACGCCGGCACACCTCGAAACCGTCGATACCGGGCAGCATCACATCCAGCACGACCAGGTCGGGGCGCTGCTCGCGCAGCAGCTCCAGGCCGTCCTCTCCCGTCGCCGCGGTGGCCACACGGTGGCCCTGGCGTGACAACGAGAGTTCGAGGGCCGTGCGGATGGCGTCGTCGTCCTCGATCAGCAACAGGAAAGGCACGAGCGTCATTCTGGCCCATGGTGGCGCTTCAGTTCGACCCGCGGCCCGGTCCCGTGGCCCGGGCACGGCCGCAACTGCCCCTGTGACAGGCCTGTGACAGTCGGAGGACAGCGCCATGAAACTGCCCCGGCAAGCTCTTGGTCAGCGGCGAAGAGACGGACTCCACCGATCTCCACCGATAGGGGGCGCGAGATGAACGCACCGCACAGCACCAGTTCAAGCGCGGTTGTCACGCGTCTCCACGACGTCGGCCGGTCCACGGATAAGTCCAATGCGACGAACATGCGGGGGCGTGTCCGGAGCGCCGGGCGTCAGCACCCGTCGGCCGCGGAGCAGGTGCGCATGCCGTTCATGACGGTGGTCGACGCGCCCACGGGGGACAACGGGGGAAGCGCGTACGGGGAGGTCGCGGGGGACCGCGCCGGCCGGGCGGAGACGGAGGGCGCCGAAGCGGCGTTCACGGCCTACGTCCAGGAGCGGCGGGCCTCCCTGTACGCAACCGCCTACCACCTGACCGGCGACCGGTTCGAGGCTGAGGACCTGCTACAGAGCGCCCTCTTCTCGACGTACCGGGCGTGGGACAGGATCAGCGACAAGGCGGCGGTCGGCGGCTATCTGCGCCGCACCATGACCAACCTGCACATCAGCGCCTGGCGCCGGCGCAAGCTGAACGAATACCCGACCGAGGAGCTGCCGGAGACGGTGGGCGACACGGACGCGATGCGCGGCACGGAGCTGCGCGCGGTGCTCTGGCAGGCGCTCGCCCGGCTGCCCGAACTCCAGCGCACGATGCTGGTCCTGCGGTACTACGAGGGCCGCACCGACCCGGAGATCGCGTCGATCCTCGACATCAGTGTCGGCACGGTGAAGTCCAGCATCTGGCGGTCCCTCCGCCGGCTGCGCGAGGACGAGGTCCTCAGCTTCGGACGTGACGAGCAGGAGTCCTTCGGCGAGCTGGTGGCCTGAGGCAACGGGGGAACGGCCACTGCTTCGGGGGAGGCGGGGGCTACGGGGGAGCGGAAGAAAAACGGGGACCGAGGGGACCCGGGGAAACACGGGGAAGGGCCCGTCGCTTCGGGGGAGGCGCGGGTCACGGGGGAAACGCAGCGGGGTCGTACGGGCCGGGGGTCCTGTACGGCCCCGCTGCCGTGCGCCGCGACCCGTTGCGGCTGCCGTGCGCCCGCGACCGCCGTCCGAGCCGGCCAGGGGCGTCCCTCCTACTCCGGGACCGGCGCCCCCACCGGCGCCCGGCGGCACCGCCCCGCCGCCGCGGCGGCCAGCCGCCCGAGCGCCTCCTCCTTGGCGCACGGGTACGCCCCCAGCGCCGTCTGGCGGGCCACGATGCGGCGCTCGGCCCGCATCAGCCGCCAGCCGCGCCGCAGCAGGAACGGCACCGACTTGCGGCCCTCGCGCAGGTCCCGCACCAGGCGGCGGCGGAACGTGGTGGAGGGGCGGCCGCGCAGGCACAGCGCGTCCGCCAGCAGGCCCAGTTCCTGGCAGCGCGCCACGATGTCCGCCGCGAAGATGCCCTCGGCCACGAACAGCGGCGAGCGCTCGATGTGGAAGGTCTCGCGGCCGGTACGGGAACTGGTGGCGATGTCGTACACCGGGACGTCCGTACGGCCGGACCCGCACAGCTCGGCGATGGCGGCCACCGCCGCGTCCGCGTCCCAGGACAGCGCGGAGTCCCAGTCGATGTCCGCGGAGCCGGGGACCCGGGGCAGCGTCGGGTCGTCGTGCTCCTTGTAGAAGTCGTCCAGGCGCAGCACCGGGAGACCGGTGCGGGCGGCCAGGACGGACTTGCCGGAGCCGGAGGGGCCCGCGAGCAGCACGACGCGGGTCGGGATCGGGTGGGAAGGGGAACTCACAGGACAGAAGTGTGCGGCATTGACCCGCGCAGGGGACCACTCGGGCCTCCTGTTGGTATCCAGCATCACACCTCAACTACTCTGCGCGTACGGACGATTACCCGACCAGGTCGATCAGGTGGAAACATGGCACTTCACGCACGCAAGCCCGAACGCCGCGCCCTGCTGCGCGCCGGTCTGACCGTGACCGCGCTGGGAGCGGCCCTGGGGGCCGGTACGGGCTCCGCCCAGGCCGCCCCCCAGCTGCCCCCGGTCGCCGAGATCCCCGAGCAGGGCGTCACGGCCGTCCGGGCGGTCGGCAAGACCGCCGGGCCGGCGGTGACCAGCGCGCTCGGGACCTCGCTGACCAACAGCATCCGCCCCGTCACCGACCTCCAGCTGTACCCGCTGGCCAACACCGGGGTGGACCCGCTGGACAACGCGGTGGGGACCCAGGTCGCCGACTTCCAGCCTTTGACGACCGCGGTGCTCACCGATCCCCTCACCAGCGGCGGTGCCCTGAACGACGTGCCGGTGGTGGGAGAGGTGACCCGGCTGGTCACGGGCTGACCTCCGCGGTACGGCGAACGGGGCCGCCCCGGTGCGGGGCGGCCCCGTCAGCGCGCGCGGGTGGCAACGTCGGTAGGACGTCCCCGTCAGCGCGCGGGGTGGGAACGTCAGTACGACGACCCCGAGGCTCCCAGTGCGCCCGTCGGGTGCCAGACCGTCTTGGTCTCCAGGAAGGCCGTCAGCCGGCGCGTGCCGGGGTCGGCCGACCAGTCGGTGGAGGCGTCCGAGCCGTCCGCCTCGGCGGGGAGCGGCCGCAGGACCCGCTTCAGGTTGTCCGCCGCCGCGATCTCCAGCTCCGTGGCCAGCTCCGCGCCGGCGCCGGTGAGGTCGATCGCGTTGACGTCCTGGTGTGCGGCGAGCGGCGCGGCGAGCTCCGCCGTGGCGCCCGACAGGATGTTGACCACGCCACCGGGCACGTCCGACGTGGCCAGCACCTCGCCCAGGGAGAGCGCGGGCAGCGGGGCGTTCGCCGAGGCGATGACGACCGCTGTGCTGCCGGTGGCGATCACCGGGGCGATCACCGAGACCAGCCCGAGCAGCGAGGACTCCTGCGGCGCGAGCACCGCGACCACACCGGTCGGCTCGGGCGTGGAGAGGTTGAGATACGGTCCCGCGACCGGGTTCGCCCCGCCGGAGATCTGCCCGATCTTGTCCGTCCAGCCCGCGTACCAGACCCAGCGGTCGATCGCCGCGTCCACCACGGCCGCCGCCTTGGACTTCGACAGCCCCTCGGACGCGGCCACCTCGCGGACGAACTGCTCCTTGCGGCCCTCCAGCATCTCGGCGACCCGGTAGAGGACCTGGCCGCGGTTGTACGCGGTCGCGCCCGACCAGCCGCCGAACGCCTTCCGCGCGGCCACGACCGCGTCACGCGCGTCCTTACGGGAGGACTGGGGCGCGTTGGCGAGCCACTGGCCCTTGGAGTCGGTCACCTCGTACACCCGGCCGCTCTCGGAGCGGGGGAACTTGCCCCCGACGTACAGCTTGTAGGTCTTGAAGACGCCAAGTCGGTTGTTATCGGACATCGAGGTACGCCTCCAGGCCGTGGCGGCCGCCCTCGCGGCCGTAGCCCGACTCCTTGTAGCCGCCGAAGGGCGACGTCGGGTCGAACTTGTTGAACGTGTTGGCCCAGACGACGCCCGCGCGGAGCTTGTTCGCCACCGCGAGGATGCGGGAGCCCTTCTCCGTCCAGATGCCGGCCGAGAGGCCGTACTGGCTGTTGTTGGCCTTGGCGACCGCCTCGTCCGGGGTGCGGAACGACAGGACGGAGAGGACCGGGCCGAAGATCTCGTCACGGGCCACCGTGTGGGCCTGGGTGACGTTGGTGAAGAGCGTCGGCGCGAACCAGTAACCCGACGACGGCAGTTCGCAGGGAGCGCTCCAGCGCTCCGCGCCCTCCGCCTCGCCGGTCTCCACCAGGGCGGTGATCCGGGAGAGCTGCTCGGCGGAGTTGATCGCGCCGATGTCGGTGTTCTTGTCCAGCGGGTCGCCCAGCCGCAGCGTGGCGAGCCGGCGCTTGAGCGCGTCCAGCACCTCGTCCTGGACCGATTCCTGGACCAGCAGCCGGGAGCCCGCGCAGCAGACCTGGCCCTGGTTGAAGAAGATCCCGGTGACGATGCCCTCGACGGCCTGGTCGACGGGGGCGTCGTCGAAGACGATGTTGGCGCCCTTGCCACCCAGCTCCAGCGTGACCTTCTTGTCCGTGCCCGCGACCGAGCGCGCGATGGCCTTGCCGACGGCGGTCGAACCGGTGAAGGCCACCTTGTCGACGTCCGGGTGCGTGACGAGGGCCTCGCCCGCGTCCCCGTAACCCGTCAGGATGTTGACGACACCCTTCGGCAGCCCGGCCTGACGGCAGATGTCCGCGAAGAACAGCGCGGAGAGCGGGGTCGTCTCGGCGGGCTTCAGCACCACCGTGTTGCCCGTGGCGAGCGCCGGGGCGATCTTCCACGCGAGCATCAGCAGCGGGAAGTTCCACGGGATGACCTGGCCCGCCACACCCAGCGGCCGGGGGTTCGCCCCGTACCCCGCGTGGTCCAGCTTGTCGGCCCAGCCCGCGTAGTAGAAGAAGTGCGCGGCGACCAGCGGGAGGTCCGCGTCGCGGGTCTCCTTGATCGGCTTGCCGTTGTCGAGGGTCTCCAGGACGGCCAGCTCACGGCTGCGCTCCTGGATGATCCGCGCGATCCGGAACAGGTACTTGGCGCGCTCGGAGCCGGGCAGCGCCGACCACTTCTCGAACGCCCTACGTGCCGCCTTCACGGCCCGGTCGACGTCCGCGGCGCCGGCCCGCGCGACCTCGGACAGCACCTCTTCGGTGCTGGGCGAGAGCGTCTTGAACACCTTGCCGTCGGCGGCCTCGGTGAACTCGCCGTCGATGAACAGCCCGTACGAGGGGGCGATGTCGACGACGGAGCGGGACTCCGGCGCCGGAGCGTACTCGAATGCGGATGCCATGGCGTATCAGTCCACCGTCACGTAATCGGGGCCGGAGTAACGGCCGGTGCTGAGCTTCTGGCGCTGCATCAGCAGGTCGTTGAGCAGGCTGGAGGCGCCGAACCGGAACCAGTGGTTGTCCAGCCAGTCCTCGCCCGCCGTCTCGTTCACCAGCACCAGGAACTTGACCGCGTCCTTGGTGGTGCGGATGCCGCCGGCCGGCTTCACACCGATCTGTACGCCGGTCTGCGCCCGGAAGTCGCGGACGGCCTCCAGCATCAGCAGGGTGTTGGCGGGGGTGGCGTTGGTGGCCACCTTGCCGGTCGAGGTCTTGATGAAGTCCGCGCCCGCCAGCATCCCGAGCCAGGAGGCCCGGCGGATGTTGTCGTACGTGGAGAGCTCCCCGGTCTCGAAGATCACCTTGAGGCGGGCGGAGCCGCACTCGGCCTTCACGGCGACGATCTCCTCGTAGACCTTCAGGAACCGGCCGGAGAGGAAGGCCCCCCGGTCGATCACCATGTCGATCTCGTCGGCCCCGGCCGCCACGGCGTCCCGGACGTCCGCGAGCTTGACCTCCAGCGCGGCGCGGCCGGCCGGGAAGGCGGTCGCCACGGACGCCACCTTCACACCGGAACCGGCGAGCGCGGCGGCGGCGGTGGCCGCCATGTCGGGGTAGACGCAGACCGCGGCGGTGCGCGGGGTCGTGCGGTCGGTCGGATCGGGGTTGACGGCCTTGGCGGCGAGAGCCCGGACCTTGCCCGGGGTGTCCGCGCCTTCCAGCGTCGTCAGGTCGATCATCGAGATGGCGAGATCGATGGCGTACGCCTTGGCCGTCGTCTTGATCGAACGGGTTCCGAGGGAGGCGGCGCGCGCTTCGAGGCCGACGGCGTCGACGCCGGGCAACCCGAACAGGAAGCGGCGCAGCGCACTGTCGGACGCCGTCGCGTCGGAAAATGCGGGAGCAGTGGTGGGCATGGTCACCAGGGGAGCATATCTACGCGCGTAGCGACCTGTACAGGGGGCCAGGTCAACCGTGCGCACCGCCACACGCCCGGCCGCTCCTTCCCGCCCCGGCGGACGGTCCGGCCGGGTGGGCGGAGGCCCGTCCGCCGGGTCCGTCAGGCAGAATCGGCCCCATGACGAGCCCCACACCCCCCGCAGAGCCGCAGTTCGCCGACCGGACCCACCGCTCGACGGCCGGGCTGGTCTGCGGGGTCCTGCTGCTCCTGCTGGTCGCCTGGATGGCCGGTGACGCCATGATCCGGGGTGAGGGGCGGACGCCGTGGCTGGCACTGGCCGCGTTGTTCCTGGTGGTGCCGCTGGTCGTGGCGTTCACCCTGCGCCCCGCCGTCTTCGTGAACGACGAGCGCATCCGCGTCCGCAATCCCTACCGGACGATCCAGCTGCCCTGGAGTGAGGTCGCGGACGTACGGGCCTCGTTCTCCTCCGAGCTGTTCGCCCACGACGGTACGAAGTACCAGCTGTGGGCCGTCCCCGTCTCCCTGCGCGGCCGCAAGCGCGCGGCGCGCGCCGCGGCCCGCGCGGCGCACGACGACCCCTACGGCCGCACCTCGGTCAGCGCCGACGTCCGCGACACCGCCCAGCGCACCGCCTCCGCCGACCAGACGGTCCGCGACCTGCGGGACCTGGCCGAGCATGCGGGCGGGACGACGCCGGAGGGGGCGGCCGGGATCTCCGTGCGATGGGCGTACGAGGTGATCGTGCCGGCCGCCGTCGGCGCGGTGCTGCTCGCGCTGTTGTGGGCGATGGGCTGAAGCGGCCTTTGGGCTCCGGGCCTCCCGGGCCCGGCCTCCCGGGCCCCGGGCTTGGGCTTCCGGCCCTGGCCCCGGGCTTCCGGCCCCAGGCTTGGGCTTCCGGCCCTGGCCCCGGGCTTCCGGCCCCAGGCTTGGGCTTCCGGCCCTGGCCCCGGGCTTCCGGGCCCGGGTTCCGGTGCATGGCGAAGGCCCGGTCCCTCGGCAGACGTTCCTGCCGGGGGCCGGGCCTTCGGCGTACAGCGGAGCCGGAAGCCGGAAGCCGGAAGCCGGAGTCTTGGTGTGCGCCTCCGGTGCCGGAGGCCGGGGCGTTCGCGCGCCTCAGATTCCGGCGGCCGCCGCCAGGTCCCGCTTGATTCCCGCGAGCAGCTCGGCGCCCCGCGCCCGCGCGGCGGGCAGTCCGGTGGCGTCCGCGACCGGTACCACGACCTCCAGGTAGCACTTCAGCTTCGGCTCGGTGCCGCTCGGGCGGACGATCACCCGGGCGCCCTCCAGCTGGTAGCGCAGTCCGTCGGTGGGCGGCAGCCGGTCCGTCCCCCGCGACAGGTCCTCGGCCGAGGTGACCGCGAGGCCCGCCAGGGCGGTGGGGGGCTGCTCCCGGAGCCGGGCCATGGCGTCCGCGATGACCGTCAGGTCCTCCACCCGCACCGAGAGCTGGTCGGTGGCGTGCAGACCGTGGGCGAGCGCCAGGTCGTCCAGCAGGTCCAGCAGCGTACGGCCCTGCTCCTTGAGTACGGAGGCGAGCTCGGCGACGAGCAGGGCGGCGGTGATGCCGTCCTTGTCGCGGACGCCCTCGGGGTCGACGCAGTAGCCGAGCGCCTCCTCGTACCCGTACCGCAGGCCCTCCACCCGGGCGATCCACTTGAAGCCGGTCAGCGTCTCCTCGTACCCGAGGCCCGCCTTCTCCGCGATCCGGCCGAGCAGCGAGGACGACACGATCGACTCGGCGAACACGCCGGAGGCGCCCCGCTCCACCAGGTGCGCGGCGAGCAGTGCGCCGACCTCGTCGCCGCGCAGCATCCGCCAGCCGCCCTCGGTGGCGGCGTCGGGTACGGCGACGGCGCAGCGGTCCGCGTCCGGGTCGTTGGCGATGACCAGGTCCGGCGCCGCCCGGCGTGCGGTGGCGAAGGCGAGATCCATCGCGCCGGGCTCCTCCGGGTTGGGGAAGGCGACGGTGGGGAACGCCGGGTCCGGCTCGGCCTGCTCGGTGACGAGCACCGGCGCGGGGAAGCCGGCCCGCGCGAACGCGGCGGTCAGCACGGAGGTGCCGACGCCGTGCATGGCGGTGTAGACGGTGCGCGCGGTGCGGGGGCTGTCGGAGGCCAGGACCGCGTCCGTACGCGCCAGATACGCGTCCAGGACCTCCTCGCCGAGGGTCTGCCAGCCGTCCTCCGGGCGGTCCACGCCCGCCAGCGGGCCGACCGCGGCGATGGCGGCCGCGATCTCGCCATCGGCCGGGGGCACGATCTGCGAGCCGTCGCCGAGGTAGACCTTGTAGCCGTTGTCGCGCGGCGGGTTGTGGCTGGCGGTGACCTCGACGCCGGCGACGGCGCCCAGGTGCCTTATGGCGTACGCCAGTACGGGGGTGGGGAGCGGGCGGGGGAGTACGGCGGCGCGCAGACCGGCGCCCGTCATCACGGCCGCGGTGTCCCGGGCGAAGTCGGCGGACTTGTAGCGGGCGTCGTACCCGATGACGACGAGCCCGCCGTCCTGGCCCTGGGCCTTCAGATACGCGGCGAGGCCCGCCGCCGCCCGGATCACCACGGAGCGGTTCATCCGCATCGGGCCGGCCCCGAGCTCGCCGCGCAGACCGGCGGTGCCGAACTGGAGCGTGCCGGCGAAACGGGCGGCGAGCTCGGCGGTGTCGCCCGCCTCGACGATCGCGGCCAGCTCGTCGCGCGTCTCGGGGTCGGGGTCCTCGGCCAGCCAGGTCCTGGCCTGCGCGATGAGGTCGTGCTGCACGGGGTCCGCCTTTCGGGGTGCGGGTGGGGTGGGCGGGGTGGTGGTGTGCGGGTCCGGCGGGGCCGGGTGGGGCGGTGCGGCGGGCGGGGGTGGGCGCTGCGCGGGCTGTTCCCCTCCGCGCCCCTTCCCGAAACCGGGGCTCCGCCCCAGGCCCCGGTCCTCGGACGCCGGACGGGCTGGGAGGTGGCCCCGGTCCTCAGACGGCCGGACGGGCTTGTTGTGCGCCCTAGACGCGGTCCAGCACCCGGGCCAGCAGGGCGCCCATCCGCGTCGCCGAGTCGCGCCCGGCCTGGAGGACTTCCTCGTGGTTCAGGGGCTCGCCGGACAGGCCCGCCGCCAGGTTGGTCACCAGGGAGAGGCCGAGCACCTCGGCGCCCGCCTCGCGGGCCGCGATGGCCTCCAGGACCGTGGACATGCCCACGAGGTCGCCGCCGAGGACCCGGACCATGTTGATCTCGGCCGGGGTCTCGTAGTGCGGACCGGGGAACTGGACGTACACGCCCTCTTCGAGGGTGTCGTCGATCTCCTTGCACAGCGCGCGCAGGCGCGGCGAGTACAGGTCGGTGAGGTCGACGAAGTTGGCGCCGACGATCGGGGAGGTCGCCGTGAGGTTGATGTGGTCGCTGATCAGCACCGGCTGTCCCGGGCGCATGCCCTCGCGCAGGCCGCCGCAGCCGTTGGTCAGGACGACGGTCCGGCAGCCCGCGGCCACCGCCGTACGGACTCCGTGGGCGACGGCGGCGACGCCGCGGCCCTCGTAGTAGTGCGTGCGGCCGAGGAAGACCAGCACGCGCTTGTCACCGATCCTGTACGAGCGGATCGTGCCGCCGTGGCCCTCGACCGCCGGCGCCGGGAAGCCGGGGAGCGCGGTGACGGGGAACTCGGCCTCCGGCTCGCCGAGTGCTTCGCCCGCGGGCGCCCAGCCGGAGCCCATGACCAGGGCGACGTCATGGGTCTCGGCGCCGGTCAGCTCGCGCAGGCGGGCGGCGGCCCCGGCAGCGGCTGCGTACGGGTCGCCCTGGATGTTGTCCGGAATAACTGATGCGTTCACGCGGAAGAGCGTAACCGCTGAATGCCTACGCGCGTAGATGTACCGGTGCAAAGACTCGCCGGGTGGCTTCGTGGCTTCGCACGAAGAGCGGTGGCCGCACCCCGCCCGGCCCCGCTCAGCAGGGGCGCTTGCGCAGGCCCATCACATAGTCGTGCGGGGCGCCCGCGGACTCGGCCGCGTCCGCGATCTCGCCCAGGTAGCGCGCCGAGGGCAGCCCGCCCTCGTACCCGTTCAGCACGTACATCCAGGCCGGCTCCTCGCCGTCCAGGGTGTGCACCCGGACGCGCATGCGCCGGTAGATGTCGAGTCCGACGCCCTCCCAGCGGTCCATGGAGTCCTCGTCCATCGGCGCCAGGTCGTACAGCGCGACGAAGACCTGGGAGCGCGGCGCCTCCACCACGGTGGCCAGCGCTCCCTCCCAGCCCATCTGCTCCCCGCCGAAGGTCAGCCGCCAGCCGTTGAGCCAGCCGGTGCTGCGCATCGGGGAATGCGGGGCGCGGCGGGTCATGAGCCGCGCGTCGAGGTTGCCGGCGTACGCGGCGTAGAGCGACATGGGACCGAGGGTACGGGAGGGGGGCGCGGGAGTGCCGGTTCCTGTGACGAAGGCCCCGGTCGGGGGAGTGGCGGGCCCGGTCCCCGGGGCGTCGGGGGGAGTAGCCGACCCTGCCCCCTCCGGGCGTCGGGGGAGTGGCGGGCCCGGTCCCTTCGGAGGCCGGCCCCGGCCTCCGAAGGGCTCCGCGAGCGGCCCCGTTCCCGTATGGAGGGCCCCGGGGCGAATCCGCTTGGCGCGTGCGGGACAATGGAGTACGTACTGCATTCCCCCGGGGCGCTCCCCCGGACCCCCGGCCGGGGCGGCAGACGGCCGCGGGATGACACCACGCGAGGCGGACTTTTCGTGACCCGGATCGTGATCATCGGCGGCGGCCCCGGCGGCTACGAGGCGGCTCTGGTGGGCGCCCAGCTCGGCGCGGAGGTGACCGTCGTCGACTGCGACGGCCTCGGCGGAGCCTCGGTACTCACCGACTGCGTGCCATCGAAGACCCTGATCGCGACGGCCGAGGTGATGACGACCTTCGACTCCTCGTACGAGGAGCTGGGGATCATCGTCGCCGACGACACCCCGCACAAGGTCCACGCCGCCCGGGTGGTCGGGGTGGACCTCGGCAAGGTCAACCGGCGGGTGAAGCGCCTGGCGCTCGCCCAGTCCCACGACATCACCGCCTCCGTCACCCGGGCCGGCGCCCGCGTGATGCGCGGCCGCGGCCGGCTCGACGGCCTCCAGGCGGCCGACGGCTCCCGCCAGGTCGTCGTCACCGCCGCCGACGGCACCGAGGAGCGGCTGAGCGCCGACGCGGTGCTGATAGCGACCGGCGGTCACCCCCGCGAGATCCCGGACGCGCTGCCGGACGGCGAGCGCATCCTGAACTGGACCCAGGTCTACGACCTCGACGAGCTCCCCGAGGAGCTCATCGTCGTCGGTTCCGGTGTCACCGGCGCCGAGTTCGCCGGGGCCTACCAGGCGCTCGGCTCCCGCGTCACCCTCGTCTCCTCCCGCGACCGGGTGCTGCCGGGCGAAGACCCCGACGCCGCCGCCGTCCTGGAGGACGTGTTCCGGCGCCGCGGCATGAACGTCATGGCCCGCTCCCGCGCCCAGTCCGCCAAGCGGGTCGGCGACCGGGTCGAGGTGACCCTCGCCGACGGCCGGGTCATCACCGGCTCGCACTGCCTGATGGCGGTCGGCGCGATCCCGAACACCGCGGGCATGGGCCTGGAGGAGGCCGGCGTACGGCTGAAGGACTCCGGCCACATCCTGACCGACCGGGTCTCGCGCACCAGCGCTCCCGGCGTCTACGCGGCCGGTGACGTCACCGGCGTCTTCGCGCTGGCCTCGGTCGCCGCGATGCAGGGCCGGATCGCGATGTACCACTTCCTCGGCGACGCGGTCACCCCGCTGAACCTCAAGACGGTCTCCGCCAACGTCTTCACCGACCCGGAGATCGCCACCGTCGGCTACAGCCAGGCCGACGTCGACGCGGGCAAGATCGACGCCCGCGTGGTGAAGCTGCCGCTGCTGCGCAACCCGCGCGCCAAGATGCAGGGCATCCGCGACGGCTTCGTCAAGATCTTCTGCCGCCCCGGTACCGGGATCGTGGTCGGCGGCTGCGTCGTCGCGCCGCGCGCCAGCGAGCTGATCCACCCGATCTCGCTCGCGGTCGACAACAACCTGACCGTGGAACAGATCGCCAACGCGTTCACCGTGTACCCGTCCCTGTCCGGATCGATCGCAGAGGTGGCCCGGCAGCTGCACACCCGCAAGCTCACGGACGAGGGCTGACCGCCGGTCAGGGGCCGGGGAAACCCGACATTCCCGGCCACCCCCGCCCGTTGGGGCGGGGGTGGCGATCGTCCGGCGATCACGACCGGACAACAACGAAAGCTCCTATACCACTTGGGCGCCCGTCGGATGTACACCTTCCGTTATTCGGCGCGAACTGCTGAAAAGGCACCGACGGTCAGGTTACTGTCAGTTTCGTGTTCGCTGCAGAACGTCGTCAGTTGATCCTCGAAATGGTGCGCGCCAACGGGGCGGTATCGCTCCGTGAGCTCGCCCGCGTCGTCCAGACCTCCGAAGTGACCGTACGGCGGGACGTGCGGGCACTGGAGGCAGAAGGACTCCTCGACCGCCGCCACGGCGGTGCGGTCTTGCCGGGCGGTTTCACGCGGGAGTCCGGCTTTCCGCAGAAATCCCATCTCTCCACCGCCGAGAAGACGGCCATCGCCGATCTGGCCGCCTCGCTCGTGGGCGAGGGCGAGGCCATCGTGGTCGGCGCCGGTACCACCACGCAGGAGCTGGCCCGCCGGCTCGCGCGGGTCCCCGGTCTGACCGTGGTCACCAACTCGCTGCTGGTCGCCCAGGCGTTGGCCCATGCCAACCGTGTCGAGGTCGTCATGACCGGCGGCACCCTGCGCGGGAGCAACTACGCGCTGGTGGGCAGCGGGGCCGAGCAGTCCCTCCAGGGGCTGCGGGTCTCCCGGGCCTTCCTCTCCGGGAGCGGCCTCACGGCGGAGCGCGGCCTGTCCACCTCCAACATGCTCTCGGCCAGCGTCGACCGGGCCCTTGTGCAGGCCGCCGCGGAGGTGGTCGTCCTGGCGGACCACACGAAGCTCGGCGCCGACACCATGTTCCAGACGGTGCCCACGGAGCTGATCACCCGTCTCGTGACGGACGAACCCCCGCTCCACGACGAGCGCGCGGCCGCGGAGCTCCAGGCACTGGCGGACCAGGGCGTGGAGATCACGGTGGCCGGCCCCGAGGCGGACGCGGCGGCGGGCGGGGACGGCCCTTCCCCGGCCGGGCGCCAGCCCCGCCGTGACATGCCGTTGCCGGGGCAGCGGCGTACGACGGGGCGGAACGGGGGGCTGGGCCCGCAGTTGCGCAGCGCGTCGTCACTGTCCGACCAGGCGTCGACGGGCGAGCGGGCGCGGGTGGCGGACCTGCGGAGGCGGTAGGGAGTGTCGGAGGTGGTAGGGGAGTGTCGGGGGCGCTGCCCCCGGACCCCGCTCCTCGGACGCCGAAGGGGCGGGATGTGCCGGCGCAGCCCCTACGTCAGCCCCCGCAAGGTCAGCCGTAGCAGCCGTGCCGCCAGCTCCGGATCGTCCGGCGACTGCTCCGCCGCCAGCGCGATCGCGTTCGTCAGCTGCAGCAGATCGTCGATCGAGACGTCCGCCCGCACCGACCCGCTCTCCTGCGCCCGCCGCAACAGGCCCGCCCCCGCCTCCCGCAACGGCAGATGGCACTGGGCGAGCGCCGAGGTCGCGTCCTGCGAGGCCGACATGAGGGCGCGGGCCAACCCGCGGTACTCACCCGCATGAGTGATGATCGCGCCCAGCCAGTCCACCAGCGCCCGGCACGGCGCCTCCGCCGCCGCCAGCTCCCGCGAGCGGTCCAGGAGCGAGCGCAGGGCGTCCTGGAAGACGGCGTTCATCAGGGCGTGCCGGTTGGGGAAGTGCCGGTAGAGGGTGCCGATGCCCACGCCCGCCTGCCGCGCGATGTCCTCCAGCGAGGCGTCGGTGCCGTGCTCGGCGAAGGACGTACGGGCCACGCCGAGCAGCCGTTCGTGGTTCCGGCGGGCGTCCGCGCGCATCGGCCGCTCCGGCTGCCGTGCCGTGCCCGTCTCCATCGAGATCGGCCCTGCCATGGCTCCCGCCCTCCCTCGGTTCCCGGGTCTTCCCGTTCGTCCGTCGGGATCCAGCATGCCACCGCACGCGCGGGGGCCCGGCCCGCATCCTTGGACGCGGGCCGGGCCCCTCCGTACGAACTGAGCCGTCAGTCCTTGATCTCGCAGATCAGGGCGCCGGAGGAGACGGAACCGCCGACCTCCGCCGTGAGCCCCTTGACCGTGCCGGAGCGGTGCGCGTTCAGCGGCTGCTCCATCTTCATGGCCTCCAGGACGACGACGAGGTCGCCCTCCTTGACCTCCTGGCCCTCCTCGACCGCGACCTTGACGATCGTGCCCTGCATCGGGGAGGCGAGGGAGTCGCCGGAGGCGGCGGAGCCGGCCTTCTTCGCCGCACGCCGCTTGGGCTTCGCACCGGCGGCGAGGCCGGTACGGGCCAGCGACATGCCCAGCGAGGAGGGCAGCGAGACCTCCAGGCGCTTGCCGCCGACCTCGACGACGACGGTCTCACGACCGGCCTCGTCCTCGCTGTCCGCGTCCGCCGGGGCGGCGAAGGGCTTGATCTCGTTGACGAACTCGGTCTCGATCCACCGGGTGTGGACGGTGAACGGGTCCGCGGTGAACGCGGGGTCGGCGACCACCGCACGGTGGAAGGGGATGGCGGTGGCCATGCCCTCGACCTGGAACTCCGCCAAGGCGCGGGCGGCGCGCTGGAGGGCCTGCTGACGGGTCGCGCCGGTGACGATCAGCTTGGCCAGGAGGGAGTCCCAGGCCGGGCCGATCACGCTGCCGGACTCGACGCCCGCGTCCAGGCGGACACCCGGGCCGGTCGGCGGGGCGAACGACGTCACGGTGCCGGGGGCCGGCAGGAAGCCGCGCCCCGGGTCCTCGCCGTTGATGCGGAACTCGAAGGAGTGGCCGCGCACCGCCGGGTCGCCGTAGCCGAGCTCCTCGCCGTCGGCGATGCGGAACATCTCGCGTACGAGGTCGATGCCGGTGACCTCTTCGGTGACGGGGTGCTCGACCTGCAGGCGGGTGTTGACCTCCAGGAACGAGATCGTCCCGTCCACGCCGACCAGGAACTCCACCGTGCCGGCGCCGACGTATCCGGCTTCCTTGAGGATCGCCTTGGACGCCGCGTACAGCTCGTCGTTCTGCGCCTGGGAGAGGAAGGGGGCCGGGGCCTCCTCCACGAGCTTCTGGTGGCGCCGCTGGAGGGAGCAGTCACGGGTCGAGACGACGACCACGTTGCCGTGCTGGTCGGCCAGGCACTGGGTCTCCACGTGCCGCGGCTTGTCCAGGTAGCGCTCCACGAAGCACTCGCCCCGCCCGAACGCGGCGACCGCCTCGCGGACGGCGGAGTCGTACAGCTCCGGGATCTCCTCCAGGGTGCGGGCGACCTTCAGCCCGCGCCCGCCACCGCCGAACGCGGCCTTGATCGCGATCGGGAGCCCGTTGGCCTCGGCGAAGGCCACGACCTCCGCGGAACCGGACACCGGGTCCGGCGTACCGGCCACCAGCGGCGCGCCGGCGCGCTGGGCGATGTGGCGGGCGGCGACCTTGTCACCCAGGTCGCGGATGGCCTGCGGGGGCGGGCCGATCCAGGTCAGTCCGGCGTCCAGGACGGCCTGGGCGAACTCGGCGTTCTCCGACAGGAACCCGTAACCGGGGTGGATCGCGTCGGCCCCGGAGTCCGCGGCGGCCTGGAGCACCTTGGCCATGTCCAGATAGCTGGCGGCCGGGGTGTCACCGCCCAACGCGAACGCCTCGTCGGCGGCCCGGACATGCAACGCGTCCCGGTCCGGGTCGGCGTAGACCGCTACGCTCGCGATCCCCGCATCCCGGCACGCCCGAGCAACGCGGACAGCGATTTCGCCACGGTTGGCGATGAGCACCTTGCGCACGATGACTCCCTCCTGGAAACAAGCTGAGTTTAGGGACTACCGACACGGCGCTACGACCCGTCCCCAATGGTGAGCTTGCCCACACGGAGTGTGATCCGAGGCTTGCCCCAGTAGTGAAATCCCTTGTGGCACCACGGTACGCCGGGTTCTACAACCGCACAGTAACCATCCGGTGTGGTGCAGGTCTCTGTCTGAGGGGCCAACGCCTCACGGCGTTTCTTTGTGGGCTCCCTACGAACGGCCGAGGGATTCTTTGCCCGGCGTGCGGAGCGGTCCGGCCTCTTGTCCGAAGGAATACCGGTGAGTAAGGTCCGCGCTACGCACGTACTGCGGGTAACAGGGGGTGGCGCCGTGCTGCGCAGACCGGTGGCGATCGTGAGCGCGCTCGTGCTGTTCGGGGAGGCGGCCGGCATCTTCGCCGTCAACGCCGTCCTCGCCACGGTCGCCGAGAACCAGAACATGTCGTTGGCGGGAATGGACCCCGGCGCCATGGCCGGCGGGACCTGGGTGCTGGGCGGGGTCTTCGCCCTGCTGCTGATCGGGTGCGGGCTGATCGCGCTGCTGGCCGGGGTCCGGGACCGCTCGCCCGGGCGGTTCGGACGGATCGCGCTGATCGGCTGCGCGGTCGTGCACGGGGTGCTCGGCGCGGTGACCGTGGGCCTGGTGGGCTGGGCCGCGTTCGCGTACCTGATGGTGGTGCTGGCCCTGCTGGTGCTCACTCTGCTGGCCTACGGGCCAGAAGCCGGCGCCGACGACCGTACGAGCGGCGAGGCGGCCCCGGCGGCGGTCTGAGCCGCCGGGAACCGAGGGGGCCTCAGACCCACAACTCCGTCACGGAGACGCCCAGTTCGCCCAGCAGTCGGCGCAGCAGCGGCAGCGAGAGGCCGATCACGTTGCCGTGGTCGCCCTCGATGGAGTCGACGAACGGGGCCGAGCGGCCGTCCAGCGTGAAGGCTCCGGCGACGTGCAGCGGCTCGCCCGACGCGACGTACGCGGCGACCTCCGCGTCGCTCGGCTCGCCGAACCGTACGACCGTGGACGCCGTCGCCGACGCGTGACGGCCCGAAGCGGTGTCGATGACGCTGTGCCCGGTCCGCAGGATGCCGGACCGGCCGCGCATCGCCTTCCAGCGGGCGGTGGCCTCCTCGGCGTCGGCCGGCTTGCCGAGCGCCTCGCCCTCCAGCTCCAGCACCGAGTCGCAGCCGATGACCAGGGCGCCCGCCGCCTCGGGGCGCTCCGCGACCACCGCCGCCTTGGCCCGGGCCAGCACCAGGGCCAGCTCGGCGGGGGTCGGGGCACTCAGGGCGTCCTCGTCCACCCCGCTGACGATCACCTCGGGGGCGAAACCCGCCTGGCGCAGCAGGCCGAGGCGGGCGGGGGAGGCGGAGGCGAGCACGAGGCGGCGCTGATCAGTCATACCGGCCATCGTAGAAGGAGCCCGCACCCCCGGGGCCCCGGCGGGGTCAGCGGGTGCCGAGCACGAACATCGCGACCACCATCGCCAGCGCGAGCACGAGACCCGCGCGGCGCATCATGTCCTGGGCGTCGCGCAGTTCCTTCGGCGGCTTGTTCTCGGGGTCGGACCACAGCATGCTTCCGATCCTGCCCGCGCCGGGCGCCGATGCGCCTGAGTACGGGTACTCAAGCGGGTCGGCGCCCGGCGGACACCCGGCGCGGCTCAGGCCGGCCAGTACGTCCGGGCCCAGGCCCGGGGGCCCGGCCGCGGGCGGCCGGTGCGGGCGATGCGGCCCGGGTCGGACCACTGCTCGGGCGGGAGGGGCGCGCCGGAGGACACGGCGGCGCTCGCCGCGGCGCGGGCCTGGACCACCGCCAGGGCGGCAGCCAGCTCCTCGGGGGTCGGGTTGCCCCGTACGACCCTGATCATGGGCGGCGACCTTTCTAGAGAGGAATGTTGCCGTGCTTCTTCGGAGGCAGTGATTCCCGCTTCGTGCGCAGCTGACGCAGCCCCTTCACGATGTGGGCCCGGGTCTCGGACGGCATGATCACCGCGTCGACGTAGCCGCGCTCGGCCGCCACGTACGGGTTGAGCAGCGCGTCCTCGTAGTCGGCCATCAGCTCGGCACGGGTGGCTTCCGGGTCCTCGGCGGCGGCGATGGTGCGGCGGTGCAGGATGTTCACCGCGCCCTGGGCGCCCATGACGGCGATCTGGGCGGACGGCCAGGCCACGTTCAGGTCGGCGCCCAGGTGCTTGGAGCCCATCACGTCGTACGCGCCGCCGAACGCCTTGCGGGTGATGACGGTGATCAGCGGGACCGTCGCCTCCGCGTACGCGTAGATCAGCTTGGCGCCGCGCCGGATGATGCCGCCGTACTCCTGGTCCACGCCCGGCAGGAACCCCGGCACGTCCACGAAGGTGATGACGGGCACGTTGAACGCGTCGCAGGTGCGGACGAAGCGGGCCGCCTTCTCGCTCGCGTCGATGTCCAGGCAGCCGGCGAACTGCATCGGCTGGTTGGCGACGATGCCGACCGGGTGGCCCTCCACCCGGCCGAAGCCGGTGATGATGTTCGGCGCGAACAGGGCCTGGGTCTCCAGGAACTCGGCGTCGTCCAGCACATGCTCGATCGCGGTGTGCATGTCGTAGGGCTGGTTCGCCGAGTCCGGGATGAGCGTGTCCAGCTCGCGGTCCTCGTCGGTGGTGGCGAGGTCCGCCTCCTCCGGGAAGGCCGGGGCCTCGGAGAGGTTGTTCGAAGGGAGGTAGGACAGCAGCGACTTGACGTACTCGATGGCGTCCTTCTCGTCGCCCGCCATGTGGTGCGCCACCCCGGAGGTGGTGTTGTGCGTACGGGCGCCGCCCAGCTCCTCGAAGCCGACGTCCTCGCCGGTGACCGTCTTGATGACGTCGGGGCCGGTGATGAACATGTGCGAGGTCTGGTCGACCATCACGGTGAAGTCGGTGATCGCGGGGGAGTAGACCGCGCCGCCCGCGCACGGGCCGACGATCAGCGAGATCTGCGGGATCACCCCGGAGGCGTGCACATTGCGGCGGAAGATCTCCGCGAACAGCCCGAGGGCCACCACGCCTTCCTGGATGCGCGCCCCGCCGCCGTCGTTGATGCCGATGACGGGACAGCCGGTCTTCAGCGCGAAGTCCATGACCTTGACGATCTTCTCGCCGTAGACCTCGCCGAGCGAACCGCCGAAGATCGTGAAGTCCTGTGAGTACACGCAGACCGGGCGGCCGTCGACCGTGCCGTACCCGGTGACGACACCGTCGCCGTACGGGCGGTTCTTCTCGATGCCGAAGTTGGTGGAGCGGTGCCGGGCGAACTCGTCGAGCTCCACGAACGAGCCCTCGTCCAGCAGGAGATCGACCCGCTCACGGGCCGTCAGCTTGCCCTTGGCGTGCTGCTTCTCGACCGCACGGGCCGATCCCGCGTGCGTCGCCTCCTCGATACGGCGGCTCAGGTCCGCGAGCTTGCCCGCGGTGGTGTGGATGTCACTCTGCGGCTCGGACATCGGGGGGCGGCTCCCTGCCTGGTCACGGGGACGACGACCGGTAGCGGTCACGGGGGGACGGGCGGTCGTCTGTCCGGCTCTGCGGCTGCTGACTCGTCACTCTGGTGCGTGACGCTGTTTCGTAATCGGTGGCTACTGACTCGTAGGGTATCGGCGCGCCTGCGGAAAGGCAGTGCGTCCTTTGCCACACCTAGGGTGGCTTGCATGACACCACCGGATGCGCCACACAACCGCTGGTCGGACCTGGACCGGCCGCCCCTGAACGTGACCGCACTGCGCCGCGGACTGCTGCGGCCCGAGGCGCTGTGGAGCGAGCTGGAGGTGGTGGAGAGAACCGGCTCGACCAACTCCGACCTGGCGGAGCGGGCCCGTTCCGGCGGCCTGCGCGAGGGCACGGTCCTGATCGCCGAGGAGCAGACCGCCGGACGCGGCCGGCTGGAGCGGAGCTGGACCGCGCCGCCCCGCTCCGGGCTGTTCTTCTCGGTGTACCTGGAGCCCGGCGACGTACCGGTGGAGCGGTGGGGGTGGGTTCCGCTGCTCGCCGGAGTGGCCGCAGCGACCGGCCTCGCCCGGTCGGCGGGCGTCGACACGGCACTCAAGTGGCCCAACGACCTGCTGGTCACCGTGGGCGGGGAGGAGCGCAAGGCCGGCGGCATCCTCGGTGAGTTCGCCGGGGACGGCATCGTCGTGGGCCTCGGCATCAACGTCTCGCTGCGCGCCGACGAGCTCCCCGCCCCCACCGCCGGGTCGCTGGCGCTCGCCGGGGCGGTCTCCACCGACCGCGAAACCCTGCTGCGGGCCGTCCTGCGCTCGCTGGAGCACTGGTACGGGGAGTGGAAGGCCGCGGACGGGGACGCGGCGGCGAGCGGGCTCCAGGCGGCGTACGCGGCCGGGTGCGCGACCCTGGACCGGACCGTGCGGGCCGAGCTGCCGGGCGGGGACTCCCTGGTCGGGCGGGCCGTGGTGATCGACGGCGACGGGCGGCTCGTGCTCTCCACCGACGAGGGGCTCCAGCAGCCCGTATCGGCGGGCGACATCGTGCACCTGCGGGGCGCGGCGGGCGGTCTGACCTGAGCATCCGCCCCGGAAGCGCGGTCACGCCCCCTCGGCGTACGCCGGAGCAAGCCCCGGGGGCGCGGTCACGTCCCCTCGGCGTACGCCGGAGCAAGCCCCGGGGGCGCGGTCACGTCCCCTCGGCGTACGCCGGAGCAGCCCCGATGGCCGTACCGGTGGATACCGCGTAACCGGTAGATGTCACACCCGACTCACCCGTAACGGGCGGCCAAGGACGTGAGCCAGGGCACACCTGCCGTATTGTTGAGGCGATCCAGCGACAGATCATCGTCGGTGCGATCCAGCGACAGATCGGCAGGCAGTGCGCAGGGAACGGGCAGGAGGCGGCTGGTGACCGTCGGCGACACGACGTCCGGCGCGGGCGAGGAGCCCCCGTCGGACTCCTCGGTCCATGCCACCCCGCATCACGAGGTCGACCACACGGCCGAGCCGACCGACGACCCCCTGGCCATCCGCCTCGAAGCGCTGATCCTCGGGGCGGACCGCCGCTACACGCCCTTCCAGGCCGCCCGCACCGCCGGTGTCTCCATGGACCTGGCCTCCCGCTTCTGGCGGGCCATGGGCTTCGCCGACATCGGCCAGGCCAAGGCGCTCACCGAGGCCGACGTGCTCGCCCTGCGCCGGCTCGCCGGTCTGGTGGAGGCGGGGCTGCTCAGTGAGCCGATGGCGATCCAGGTGGCCCGCTCCACCGGGCAGACCACCGCCCGGCTGGCGGAGTGGCAGATCGACTCGTTCCTGGAGGGGCTCACCGAGCCGCCCGAGCCCGGGATGACCCGGACCGAGGTCACGTATCCGCTGGTCGAGCTGTTGCTGCCGGAGCTCCAGGAGTTCCTCGTCTACGTGTGGCGGCGTCAGCTGGCCGCCGCGACCGGGCGGGTCGTGCAGGCGGCCGACGACGACGAGATGGTCGACCGGCGCCTCGCCGTCGGCTTCGCGGACCTGGTGGGCTTCACCCGGCTGACCCGGCGCCTGGAGGAGGAGGAGCTCGGCGAGCTGGTCGAGTCCTTCGAGACCACCGCCGCCGACCTGGTCGCCGCGCACGGCGGACGGCTCATCAAGACCCTCGGCGACGAGGTGCTCTTCGCCGCCGACGACGCGGGCACGGCCGCCGAGATAGCGCTCCGGCTGATCGAGGCGATGTCCCAGGACGAGACGATGCCCGCGCTGCGCGTCGGGATCGCCTTCGGCACGGTCACCACACGGATGGGCGATGTCTTCGGCACCACGGTGAACCTCGCCAGCCGGCTCACCTCGATAGCTCCGAAGGACGCCGTCCTGGTGGACGGGGCGTTCGCCAAGGAGCTGGTGCGCCACCGGGACGCCCCGGAGTCCGAGGCCCAGGCCGCCGAGGAGGTCGCGGCCGCCGCCGAGCGGGCCCGGCTGGCCGAGAAGGAGGGCCGCGAGGCGGTCGACGAGCCGCCGCTGCCCACGTACCGCTTCGGGCTCCAGCCGATGTGGCAGCGGCCGGTGCGCGGGCTCGGGGTCGTGGAGCCGTGGCTGCTGGCCCGGCGGGGGAAGACCGGGTCCTGAGCCCGTCCACCGATCCGCTTTCCGAGCGGTTGCGTCGTCGCTCCCCGCTCGCCCTGTCAGTTCCCCGGGTGCCCTGTCTAGGATCCCTGTCGGTAACGCTCGTCAACCCGCGTTCACCGGTGTCGTCCACCGGCAGTCGACCGACAGGGGTGCAGTCATGACCGTCACGTCCGAGCAGCGGTTCGGGGAGTTCGTCGCCGTACGGCGCCACGAGGGCCAGGAGCACGTGGCCGAGCTGGTGCTCGACCGGCCGAAGGCCATGAACGCCGTCTCCACCGACATGGCCGGCTCCATCGCCGCCGCCTGCGAGGCGCTCGGCGCCGACCGGAGCGTCCGGGTCACCGTCCTCACCTCCAGCCATGAGCGGGCCTTCTGCGTGGGCGCCGACCTCAAGGAGCGCAACTCCTTCACCGACGCCGAGCTGGTACGCCAGCGGCCCACCGCCCGGGCCGCCTACACCGGCGTCCTGGAGCTGCCGATGCCGACGATCGCCGCCGTGCACGGCTTCGCCCTCGGCGGCGGCTTCGAGCTGGCCCTCGCCTGCGATGTGATCGTCGCCGACGCCACCGCCGTGGTCGGGCTGCCCGAGGTGTCGGTGGGCGTCATCCCCGGCGGCGGCGGTACGCAGCTGCTGCCGCGCCGGGTGGGTGCGGCCCGCGCCGCCGAGCTGGTGTTCACCGCGCGCCGGGTGGAGGCCGCCGAGGCGCGGGAGCTGGGCCTGGTCGACGAGCTGGTGGCGGCCGGCCGGGACCGGGAGGAGGCCCTGGCGCTGGGTGCCCGGATGGCCGCCAACTCTCCGGTCGGGCTGCGGGCGGCCAAGAGGGCGCTCCGGCTGGGGCACGGGCTGGATCTGCGGGCGGGCCTGGAGGTGGAGGACGCGGCCTGGCGGTCGGTGGCCTTCTCCGGGGACCGGGCGGAGGGGGTGGCCGCCTTCAACGAGAAGCGGAGCCCGCGGTGGCCGGGTGAGTGACCGCGCGACGGGCCTCCGGCGGCCGCCGGTCGGCGCCGGGAATTAGTTGCGCAGCAAACTGATCAAAAAAGAACAAATCTACCTAAGCTGGATAAATGGGTGGAGATGATGCGCGGCTACGGGCCGTGGTGGCGCTGGCGCAGACGATGGCCGCGGCCTACACGCCGCGCGAATCGTGGCGGGCGGCCGCGCTCGGGGCCCGCGACGCGCTGGGCGGCTCGTTCGCCGCGCTCTCCGTCTGGGAGCGGGACCGGGGCCGGCTGCGGGTCCTGGTGAACGCGGGGGAGCGGGCCGAGGGGGAGGAGGAGTTTCCCGAGGAGGAGGCCTACCCGGTGCACGAGTTCCCGGAGATCACCGAGTTCCTGCACGAACGCTGGGCCGGCGGCGGTGAGCCCGACGCCTGGGTGGAGACCGTTGACGGCCTGCCCGGTGCCGGCGGCCCGGCGCGCGGCGCCCGCCCCTACTGCCACCAGCGGGTGGCGGCGCTGAGGCGGCGGGGCCGGGGCTGCTGCGTGGTGGCGCCGATCGTGCTGCACGGCCGGGCCTGGGGCGAGCTGTATGTGGCGCGCCCGGCCGGAAAACCGGTCTTCGACCGGGACGACGCGAACTTCGCCACGGTGCTCGCCGCCGTCGTGGCCTCCGGGATCGCCCAGACCGAACGGCTGGAGGAGGTCCGCAAGCTCGCCTTCACCGATCCGTTGACCGGCCTCGCCAACCGGCGGGCCGTCGACATCCGGCTTGACGAGGCGGTCGAGGCGCACCGCGGTGCGGGGGTCGTCGTCAGCCTCGTCGTCTGCGATCTCAACGGCCTCAAAGCGGTGAACGACAACCATGGGCACGCGGTCGGCGACCGGTTGCTGGAACGTTTCGGCTCGGTGCTCTCCCTCTGTGGGGCGATGCTCCCGGACGCCCTGGCCGCCCGGCTCGGCGGCGACGAGTTCTGCCTGGTGGCCCACGGGCCCCCGGCGGACGACGTGGTCGCCGTGGCCACCGAGCTGTGCGACCGGGCGGCGGTGATCGAACTGGGCAACGGGGTCGCCTGCGGGGTCGCGTCGACCGGCGATCCGATCGGCCCGGTGCGCTCGGCCCGCCGGCTGTTCCGGCTGGCGGACGCGGCGCAGTACCGGGCCAAGGCCGCCCGCTCGCTGCGGCCGGTGGTGGCCGGGCGGGACGGCGAGGTCATCCGGCTCGCCGACTCCCCGCCGAAGTCCGCGCACGACCGGCGCAGGCTGCGCGGAAACCGGCCGTGATCACGCACGGCAGAGCGGTAAGGATCCTCTGCGAGCGGTAAGGGTCCTCTGCGAGCAGTAAGGGTTCCTCTGCGAGCGGTAAGGGTTCCCCTGCGAGCGGTAAGGGTTCCCCTGCTCAACCACTAGTGACATGGCGGGTTTCAATCCGTACGCTGCTGAATATGGATATGCACACTGTCGTGGTGGGGACGTCCGGAACCACCGCCGAGGACGTCGTCGCCGTGGCCCGCCACGGCGCACGGGTCGAGCTCTCCACCGCCGCCGTGGACGCGCTCGCCGCCTCCCGCCTCATCGTGGACGCGCTCGCCGCCAAGCCCGAGCCGGTCTACGGCGTCTCCACCGGCTTCGGTGCCCTCGCCAGCCGCCACATCAGCACCGAGCTGCGCGGCCGGCTCCAGCGCAACATCGTCCGTTCGCACGCGGCGGGCATGGGCCCCCGGGTCGAGCGCGAGGTCGTGCGCGCGCTGATGTTCCTCCGGCTCAAGACGGTCGCCTCCGGCCACACCGGCGTACGCCCGGAGGTCGCGCAGACCATGGCGGACGTGCTCAACGCGGGGATCACGCCCGTCGTCCACGAGTACGGCTCGCTCGGCTGCTCCGGCGACCTCGCGCCCCTCTCGCACTGCGCGCTCACCCTGATGGGCGAGGGCGACGCGGAGGGTCCCGACGGCACGGTCCGCCCGGCGGGCGAGCTGCTCGCCGCGCACGGGATCACGCCGGTCGAGCTGCGCGAGAAGGAGGGCCTGGCCCTCCTCAACGGCACCGACGGCATGCTCGGCATGCTGGTCATGGCCCTCGCCGACCTGCGTACCCTCTACACCTCCGCCGACATCACCGCCGCCCTCTCCCTGGAGGCGCTGCTCGGCACGGACAAGGTCCTCGCCCCCGAGCTGCACGCCATCCGCCCGCACCCCGGTCAGGGTGTCAGCGCGGACAACATGCTGCGGGTGCTGGCCGGTTCGGGCCTGACGGGCCATCACCAGGACGACGCGCCCCGGGTGCAGGACGCCTACTCGGTGCGCTGCGCCCCCCAGGTCAACGGCGCGGGCCGCGACACCCTGGACTACGCGGCCGTGGTCGCCGGGCGCGAACTGGCCTCCTCCGTCGACAATCCGGTGGTGCTCCCCGACGGCCGGGTGGAGTCCAACGGCAACTTCCACGGCGCGCCCGTCGCGTACGTCCTGGACTTCCTCGCCATCGTCGCCGCGGACCTCGGCTCGATCTGCGAGCGCCGCACCGACCGGCTGCTCGACAAGAACCGCTCGCACGGTCTGCCGCCCTTCCTCGCGGACGACGCCGGGGTCGACTCGGGGCTGATGATCGCCCAGTACACCCAGGCCGCCCTGGTCAGCGAGATGAAGCGGCTCGCGGTCCCCGCCTCCGCCGACTCCATCCCGTCCTCCGCGATGCAGGAGGACCACGTCTCCATGGGCTGGTCGGCCGCGCGCAAGCTCCGTACCGCCGTGGACAACCTGGCCCGGATCGTCGCCGTCGAGCTGTACGCGGCGACCCGTGCCGTGGAGATCCGGGCGGCCCAGGGCCTCACCCCCGCCCCCGCCTCGCAGGCCGCCGTGGCCGCGCTGCGGGCCGCGGGGGCCCAGGGCCCGGGCCCGGACCGCTTCCTCGCGCCGGACCTGGCCGCCGCCGACACGTTCGTACGGCGAGGGCGTCTGGTCGCGGCGGTGGAGCCGGTCACCGGGCCGCTGGCCTGAGCCGGTCCCGTACCTCCCCTCATACGGAAAAGGGCTGCCGCACCGGGGGGTGTGGCAGCCCTTTTCGCGGGTACGGAGGTCAGAGCACCGGGCGCGTCCCGGCCCCGGAACGGCGTACCGAGTAGGTGACGAAGCCCGCGCCGATGCCGAGCAGCGCGGTGCCGCCGATCAGATACGGGGTGGTGTCCACCCCGGGGCCGGTCTCGGCGAGCTGCGGGCCGGAGGCGGTGTCCTCGGCGGCCGGCTGGATACCTCTGCCGGGCGCGGTGGCCACGCCGCTCCGCGCGCCGGTCTCGACGGTCGCGTTGGCCGACGGGACGAACCAGAGAGCGGTCAGCAGCGTTCCCGCGGCGGTGGCGGTCAGGAGCGTGCGACGAGTGACGGACACAGTTTCGATCCCCTTGTGACAACCATGAGTTAGCCCCGTGGGCCGATGCTAAGCAAAGCAGCGGGTCGGAGGAAAGTCGCGGCCTCCACGAGCCCTACGCTCCGGAGTATGAGCACAGAAGAGACATCCAGGTTTGTTCGCGTTCGCGTGGAGATGGTGCTGGAGGTCACCGACCTCGACGCCCTCACCGGCACCGCCCTCGAATCCATCGCCGCCGAGTACGGGGAGCCCGTCTCGGGGATCACCGGGAAGGACTCCGCCGAGGAGCGGATGCATGCCGAGGCGACCGTCCGGGCAGACGGAGCAGAAGCCCTCGCCTCGCTGATCGACCCGTTCGACCTGGTCGCCGAAGTGCCCGGAGTCGAGCTCGCGCAGGCCTCCTGGAGCAGTGAGAGCGTCGAGTACGACCCCGACGCGGAGGGCTGGGACGGCGACGAGGACGACGAGGACGGCCCGTTCCTGGCCGGAATCGGCGGCGACGAGGAGGGGTACGGCGACGAGGTCGCGCACAATGGGAAGAACGACGGCGAGGACGGTGACCTCGCGCAGCGGGTCTGACGTGTGAGAACGACGGCCCCGGCCCCCGCTTCACGGCGGACCGGGGCCGCGCTGTGCGGAGGTCGCGGGTCGGGCTCGACAGCGGGAACCACCGCTGCCGCGGCCGCGTCGATGAGTGGTGTTCCCCACATCCCTGACGGATGCGGAACGGAGTGCCCGTCCTGGGTGTTCTTGGAACATTGACGGGGAATCGCCGCCTGGCGGCCCCGATCGGGGATTTTGGGGAAATCGGCAACGATGGAGAAGCGTGTGATGACGGACAGCAAGCGGCGCAAGGGCCTCGCGGCCGTGTCCGCACTGCTCGGCGGCGTGCTGGTGCTTTCGGCCTGTAGCGACGACGGCGACAAGAAGGCGGGCGCCGGAAGCTCGGAGTCGTCACAGGCGCAGGAGGTGGACAGGGCCGCGGCCGAGGACGCTTCCGAAGCGCAGATAGCGATCAAGCCGAAGAACGGCGCCACCGACGCCGGCATCAACAACGACGCCCAGGTCTCCGTCAAGAAGGGCAAGCTGACCGAGGTCGTCATGACCTCGGCGGACGGCAAGCCGGTCGAGGGCACGCTGTCGGCCGACGGCTCCAGCTGGAAGCCCGCAGGACAGCTGGAACGCTCCACCACGTACAAGATCAACGCGACGGCGCAGGACGTGAAGGGCCGCGAGGCCCACGAGAACAGCTCCTTCACCACCGTCTCGCCCGACAACAGCTTCATCGGGAACTTCACCCCCGAGGACGGCTCCACCGTCGGCGTCGGGATGCCCGTCTCGATCAACTTCAACAAGGCGATCACGGACAAGAAGGCCGTCCAGGCCGGCATCACCGTGACCTCCAGCAGCGGCCAGGAGGTCGTCGGCCACTGGTTCAACGCCCAGCGCCTGGACCTGCGCCCGGAGAACTACTGGCAGGGCGGCTCGACCGTCACCCTGAAGCTGGCGCTGGACGGCGTCGAGGGCGCCGACGGCGTCTACGGCGTGCAGCAGAAGACCGTGACGTTCAAGGTCGGCCGCAACCAGGTCTCCACTGTCGACGTGAAGACCAAGACGATGACGGTCACCCGCGACGGCAAGACCGTCAAGACCATCCCGATCTCCGCCGGCGCCCCCGAGAACCCCACGTACAACGGGCAGATGGTGATCTCCGAGAAGCACAAGGAGACCCGGATGAACGGCGCCACCGTCGGCTTCACCGATGACGACGGCAAGGGCGAGTACGACATCAAGGATGTGCCGCACGCGATGCGCCTGTCCACCTCGGGCACCTTCATCCACGGCAACTACTGGGGCAAGGGCATCTTCGGCAACGCCAACACCAGCCACGGCTGCGTGGGCCTCGCCGACGTGAAGGGCGCGAACGACCCCGGCGCGCCTGGTGCCTGGTTCTACGACAACTCCATGGTCGGCGACGTGGTCATCGTCAAGAACTCCCCGGACAAGACCATCAAGCCGGACAACGGCCTCAACGGCTGGAACATGGACTGGGCCCAGTGGACGGCCGGCTCCGAGGCCTGATCCATCCGCCCCACCCTCTCGCTTCACCCTCGTCCCCGCCCGAAGGCGGCGGCCCCCCGCAACGCCGGGGGGCCGCCGCCTTCGGCGTGTCCGGGCGAGCTCACCGGCCGGCACTCGGGCGCCCGGGGCAACTGCCGTCCTGGCATGCGGCTTTCGGCGCCCGGGTGGACAATGGAAGCGGGCGTTCCTGCCCCGGCCGCGGGGTGTTCCCGCCCCGGCCGTGGGGTGTTCCCGTCCCGGCCGCGGGGTGTTCCCGCCTCGGGCCGCCGACGCGGAACGGGGCCGCCATTCTCCGGGCCGCCCCCGACGGCCGCCGCCGCGGCGGTGTGCGTCCGCCCGGGCCGCGAACCGCCGGCCCGGCGACTCTCTCTGGCCCGCCGAGCTGCACAGCCGGACGGAGGATTAGCCGTGGTGATGAAGCAGGAAATGGTTCCGATGCGCGACGGATACGACATCGGCATCGGGGTGTCGATGGCGAGCGGCAGCCCCATGGCCCTCGGTGCGACAGGGATGGTGACCCCGCCGCAGGTCGGCGGCGGTGAGACCGGTTCCTTCACCTTCCGGCGCATCGAGACGACACAGGAACTGGAGTCGGAACTCGGCGTGGGAGCGGACATCTCGGCCGGGATCGGTCTCTTCAGCGGTTCCGCCTCACTCGACTTCTCCAAGCGGTGCCGGGTCCAGTCGAGCTCTCTCACCGTGATGGTGTCGAACTCGCGGGCCTTCGCCTTCAAACAGATGGACTCGCCGGAGCTGTCGAAGGCGGCGTCGGATCTGAAGAAGCAGGGGAAGCCGCTGGAGGAGCAGTTCGGCGAGTACTTCGTGCGCGGTATCGGCACGGGCGGCCGGTTCTTCGGGGTCGTACGGATCGACACCAAGAGCGTGCAGTCCAAGATGTCGGTCAACGCGGCCCTGGAGGGCAGTTACGGGGTGACGGTCTCGGCCGAGGTGCGGATCAGCATCTCGGAGGCGATGCGGAACGCGGAGGCGCGGGCCGAGGCGTTCATCCTCCACGACGGCGGCACCTTCACCACCCAGCCGCGCAGCGGAGACCCGGTGACGCTGTTGAGCGACCTCTACGATGCGATGGACGAGTGGACGAAGAGCGTGAAGGACTCGCCGCGGGCGTACACGGCGTCGCTGGCGCCCTACGCGATCGCACTGGGGCCGACCCCGCCGAACATCGCCGACATCGAGAAACAGCGCCGGGTGCTGATCCGCTGCGCGAAGCTGCGGTCGCAGAGCATCGACATGCTCAACCTGGTCGACTACGTCCTCGACATCCGGCACACCGACGAGTTCGAGTTCGCGCCGGACGGGCCGGACCTCCAGGTCCTGCGGGCGGCGCTCGCCGGCGACCTCGACGTGATCGAGGAGGCCGCGTCCTTCGCCATCGAGAACCTGAAGGAGGCGCGCGACCCCGAGGTGTACATGCGGGACATCCACGGGAAGGCGGACTTCCGGCTCACCGGGCTGCCGGCGAACATGCCGAGGCAGAAGGAGATCCTCCCTCCGGTCACCCCGCCGCCGCCGGCGGCGCCCAACGCGATGCCCAATCTCGTCGGCCAGCTGGCGGAACCGGCCATCAGCCTGCTGGCCTGCATCAACATGGAGGGCGTAGACCACTGCCTGAACTTCGTCGGGGCCCGGCTGGACGCGCTCGGACTCGACCGCAGGGAGCTGGGCAACTTCTTCTTCACCGTGCTCCGCAGCGGTGTGATCCCCGATGTCCGGGGCGACGCCAGCCGTCCGGGCTCGCGGATCACCTCGCAGTCGCCGGCTCCCGGTACCCCGGTGCAGCCGATGACGACCATGACGCTGGTGGTGACCTGAGCCGCCCGGTCCGGACCGGGCGGCCGGGCGCACCGGGAAAGGAGGGGCCATGTCGGCCACCGCACTGGAACTGGGGGAGATCGTCCAGGTCGAGATACGGGACGCGGCGGGGGTGGTGACGGACTTCTCGCACGACTACCCGGTCGATGCCAGCCGCCTGCTGCGGATTCCCTCGCTGAACATGATCCTCGCCGAGGGCAAGCCGCTGACGCCGGACCTGCGGGCCGAGATCGAGGACCGGTTCGTGACGGACGGCATCCTGACCACCGTCACCGTCAATCTCGGGATCCGGGGCGACCGGGTGGACCTGGAGAACACCGTCCAGCCGGGGGACAAGCTCTTCGTGCGGATGCTGAACCCCGACGGCACCATCGACGCGAGTTCCGGCTCGTTCCCGGTGGACGCCTCGGGCGGCATCAACATGCCCTTCCTGGGCGGGGTCCTCATCCGCGACAACCGCTTCTTCGAGGCGGAGCACCAGATCGAGCAGGGGTTGCTGGATGCCCAGATCTCCACGCAGCCGCTGGTCAACGTGACCCGCGTGGAGCTCTTCTGAGCCTCCCCTCCCGGTGACCGAGCCGCACCTGCGGGACGGGCCCCGGCCAGGCGCTCGTCCAGGAGACCGCCGTCATGACCACCGAGGTAGCCGTCATGACCACCGAGGTAGCCGTCATGACCTCCGAGGTAATCGACGCCCTCCGCTCCGCCCGGCAGCATCGTGGGTGTCAGGAAGCGCCACCCCGACCCACCCCGGAGGACCGGACCATGACCGCGTACGCCATCGCCCATCTGCGCCCCGCCGACGGCCCCGTCCAGGACGAGGTGCTGAGCTACATCGAGCGCATCCAGGCCACCATGGCGCCCTACGGCGGCCGCTTCCTGGTGCACGGGGCCGAGGTGGAGGTGGTGGAGGGGGAGTGGCCGGGCGCGCTGGTCCTCGTGGCCTTCCCCGGCGTCGAGGAGGTCCGCGCCTGGTACGCGTCCGCCGCCTACCAGGAGATCCTGCCGCTGCGCACCCGGCACCTCGACGGTGACGTGGTGATCGTCCCGGGCGTCGGCCCGGAGTACGACGCGTCGGCCACGGCGTCGGCGATGCGGGCGGCGCGGGAGAGCGTGGCGGGGTAGTGCGTCCGGGCGCGCGGCGGGGCGGCCTCCGCGCCCGGCGAGGTGGGGCAGGGCGGCACCCGCACCCGGCGAGGTGGGGCAGGGCGGCACCCGCACCCGGCGAGGCGGGGGCGTCCTACCTCGTGCGCCCCGCCACCGCCTCCCGGTAGTACCGCAGGTCGCTGCGGTGGACCTGGCGTATCCCCGCCAGGTCCGCGTGCGGCGCGGTGCGGGGGCAGCCGCCCAGGCGCTCGCGGGGTGGCGTTTCGGCGGTCGCCCGGCGGAGGTGGTGCCAGGGCTGGAGCGGCAGCCAGAGAAGGCCGTAGAGCCAGCGCAGGACCAGGCGGCGGAACTCCGGCCGGCCCGCGTCGGGCAGCCGGATCACCCGCACGCCCATGATCAGCTTTCCGGCGCTCGCCCGTACGGCCATCGTGAGCAGCACCTGGTTGGCGAAGGACAGCACGGTCAGCTGGCCGACCAGCACCGCCGCCGTCCGCCCCGCTCCCGCCCCCGCGGCTCCCAGGCAGGAGTGCACCAGCAGGCCGACGACCAGCAGGCACAGGTAGCAGTCGAGCCCGACCGCCAGATAGCGGCGCGTCTCGCCCGTGCCCCTGGGGATGCGGGGCCGGAGCCCTGGGGCGTCGTACGGGTGGGGCCGCGGCCGCACGGGAGGGGCGGCGGTACGGCCGAATCCGTACAACGACCTTGGCTGATAAGGAGGTTGCGCTCTCCGACGCCCCTGCGGCTTCGTCATGGGGAGCATCATGACTGATCGTCAGGCGGGGTGTCCTGGTTCCTGACGGGTAACCTCCCACGCCCTGAACGGCTTTCACCCGTCCCTTACCGGGATGCGAACGGATACGCGAACGCGTACGCGGACAGAACGGCCAATATGTGGATGGTCGTCGAAGATGATCGGGCGGCGGGGGACAATCGCGGCGTACGACGCTGGTGCCCCTGGGACAGGGGTGCCGACGCGCACGAGCCGACCAAGGAAGGTCCTGATCAGATGCCGGTCATCCCCGACGCCCCCGACTCCACCCGCGCGCACGACGAGGTGAACCGGGTCATCGAGCCGCTCTACGCCGAGATCCTGCGGCGCAACCAGGGTGAGAAGGAGTTCCACCAGGCGGTCCGCGAGGTCCTGGAGACGCTCGGCCCGGTGCTGGCGCAACGCCCCGAGTTCGTGGACGCCCGCATCATCGAGCGGATATGCGAGCCCGAACGCCAGCTGATCTTCCGGGTGCCGTGGGCGGACGACTCCGGCGACATCCACGTCAACCGCGGCTTCCGGGTCGAGTTCTCCAGTTCGCTCGGCCCCTACAAGGGCGGCCTGCGCTTCCACCCCTCCGTCAACCTCGGCATCGTGAAGTTCCTCGGCTTCGAGCAGATCTTCAAGAACGCCCTCACCGGCATGCCCATCGGCGGCGGCAAGGGCGGCGCGGACTTCGACCCCAAGGGCCGCTCCGACGCCGAGGTGATGCGCTTCTGCCAGTCGTTCATGACCGAACTCCACCGCCATCTGGGCGAGTACACCGACGTCCCCGCCGGTGACATCGGCGTGGGCGGCCGCGAGATCGGTTACCTCTTCGGCCAGTACAAGCGGATCACCAACCGCTACGAGTCCGGCGTCCTCACCGGCAAGGGCCTCGGCTGGGGCGGCGCCCAGGCCCGTACGGAGGCCACCGGATACGGCACGGTCCTGTTCACCGCCGAGATGCTGCGCAGCCGGGGCGAGTCGCTGGAGGGCCAGACCATCGCGGTCTCCGGCTCCGGCAACGTGGCCATCTACGCCATCGAGAAGGCCCAGCAGCTCGGCGCGACCGTCATCACCTGTTCGGACTCCGGCGGTTACGTCGTCGACGAGAAGGGCATCGACCTCGCCCTCCTCAAGGAGATCAAGGAGGCGGGCCGGGGCCGGGTCTCCGAGTACGCCGAACGGCGCGGCGCACACGCCCGGTTCGTGCCCGGTACGGGGCTGTGGTCGGTCCCCGTGGACGTGGCCCTGCCCTGCGCCACGCAGAACGAACTCCACGAGGCCGACGCGCTCGAGCTCGTACGCAACGGCGTCAAGGCGGTCGCGGAGGGCGCCAACATGCCCACCACCCCCGACGCGTTCCGGGTCTTGCAGGAGGCGGGCGTCGCCTTCGCCCCGGGCAAGGCGGCCAACGCGGGCGGGGTGGCGACGAGCGCCCTGGAGATGCAGCAGAACGCGTCCCGGGACTCCTGGTCCTTCGCCCACACGGAGGAGCGGCTCGCCGAGATCATGCGGCACATCCACGACTCCTGCCACACGACCGCCGAGCGGTACGGGAGCCCGGGCAACTACGTGGTGGGCGCGAACATCGCGGGCTTCGAGCTGGTGGCGGACGCGATGCTGGCGCAGGGGCTGATCTGAGGACGCCGCCACGGAGGTCACCGGCCCGCGCGGTTCCCGCCGGGCCGGTGCCGGTCCTCCGTGTCACATGAATTCGCCGTCAGCAGATCCGCCCGGAGCGCAACGCCCGACCCGTGCCCGCCGGGCGCACTGCTCCTAGAGTGGAGCGGTGACCATCCGAGCGATGAACCAGGCCCGCGTCATCCCCCTGCGCCCGCTCCCGCCTCCGGCCGGGCCCGCTCCGTCCCGGGAGCCGCTCTGGCGCGACCTCGTCGGGGACGTGCTGCGGAGGGAACGGCTGGCCCAGGGACGGACGTTGAGGGATGCGGCCGACGCCGCGCGGATCTCGACGGGCTACCTCTCCGAGGTGGAGCGCGGTCGCAAGGAGGCCTCGTCCGAGGTGCTGGCGGCCGCCGCCCAGTCGCTCGGCCTGAGCCTCGCCGACGTCCTGGCGCTGGCTCAGGGGGAGTTGATCAGACTGTCCGCTGCGCGGTCCCGGAGCCTGAGCGCCGGAGCCACGGGCCGGCCCGGCGGCCCGGGGGGCCTGACGGGCACCGTACGGCTGGCGGCCTGAGCAGGCGGCCCGGCCCCACGGCCTGGCGGCCTGAGCAGGCGGCCCGGCCCCCTGGCGGGCCGGGCCCTGGCAGTCCCTCAGTCGAGGCAGAACTCGTTGCCCTCGATGTCCTGCATGTTGATGCAGGACTCGTTCTCCTCGTCGGCGACCAGCACGCGCTCACACACCGCGCCGAGCGCCACCAGCCGGTCGCGCTCGGCCTCCAGTGCGGCGAGGCGCTCCTCGCCCACGAGCCCGGTGCCGGCCCGCACATCGATGTGCACCCGGTTCTTGGCGGTCTTGCCCTCCGGAACGCGCTGGAAGAACAGGCGCGGGCCCACCCCCGAGGGGTCGGTGCAGGCGAACCACGCCCCTTGCCGCTCGGGCGGCAGCGAGCGGTCGTAGTCCGCCCAGGTGTCGAACCCTTCGGGCGCCGGTGGGACGACGTAGCCCAGCACCTCGCACCAGAAACGGGCGAGGCGCTCGGGTTCGGCGCAGTCGAAGGTGATCTGGAGCTTCCTGATCGTTGCCATCCGGGCACCCTAGTGGCGCGTGCCCTCCACCGGCACCGGGTTTCCGTCCCGGGTGGCCGCTCAGCCCTCGACCGGTGCCATACCGATCGGGCAGGACACCCCCGTACCGCCGATCCCGCAGTAACCGCCCGGGTTCTTGTCCAGGTACTGCTGGTGGTACGCCTCCGCCGGCCAGAACGGGCGGCCCTGCGCCGGAAGGATCTCCGTGGTGATCTCCTGGTGGCCCGAGGCCGTCAGGACCTTCTGGTACGCCTGGCGGGAGGCGTCCGCCGCCGCTGCCTGGGCGGGGGAGTGGGTGTGGATCGCGGAGCGGTACTGGGCGCCCACGTCGTTGCCCTGGCGGAAGCCCTGGGTCGGGTTGTGGGACTCCCAGAACAGCTTCAGCAGCTCCTCGTACGAGACGACCGCCGGGTCGAAGACGACCCGGACCGCCTCCGTGTGGCCGGTCAGGCCCGAGCAGGCCTCCTCGTACGTGGGGTTCTCCGTGTAGCCGCCCTGGTAGCCGACCAGCGTGGTCCAGACGCCCTCCGTCTGCCAGAACTTCCGCTCCGCGCCCCAGAAGCAGCCGAGCGCGAAGTCCGCCACCTCCAGACCCTCCGGGTACGGGCCCACCAGGGGGTTGCCGAGGACCGTGTGGCGGGAGGGGACGGTGAACTCGGGGACGGGGCGGCCGCGCAGGGCCTGCTCCGGGGTGGGGAGCTCGGGGGTGCGGCGGTTCAGGAACATGCGGGTGGCTCCTCCGGGGTCGGTCGGGGTTCGCTCCGTACAACACGCGACCGGCTGCCGGGATTCCAGGCCGGCACGGGACCGGCGCCCGGGATTCCGGGCCGGCACGGGACCGGCGCCCTGGATTCCGGCCGGCACGGGAGCGGCGCCCGGGATTCCGGACCGGCACGCGACCCGGCTGCCGGGATTCCGGGACAGCGGCCGCGACACCTCAGTGCGGCAGCGTCGCCGGGGAGCCCCCGTTCGCCTCGTACCCCGCGACCGCCAGCGCCCGGTAGACCGTGTACTGCGCGGCCGGGTCCGCATCCGTCGTCCACGGCAGCGCGCCCACGTGGCCGTCGATGTGGACCAGCTGGTGCACCGCCTCCGACCAGCGCTCCATGTGGACCAGGAACAGCACCAGCAGATGGCGGACGTGGGCGAGCATCGGGTCGTCCGGGCGGGCCGCGTGCACCGCGAACATCGCTCCCTCGACCGCCTTGGTCACCACCTGGCCGCGGTAGAAGCCCTGCACCAGGTTGACCTCCGGCAGGTGCTCGTACACCGCGAACAGCGGCAGCGCGGCCAGCAGCGAGCCCTGCGGGGCGCGGGCGGCGGCGGCCGTGGCGAAGGCGTCGGCGTCCGCGCGCGACCCGTGCCACTTCTCGCAGTGGAAGTGCAGCGCCGCGATGTGCGCGCCCATGTGGGCCGGGGCCCGGTCGATGATCCTCGCCCAGAGCTGGTCGAACTGCTCGGGGGGGTAGGCCAGGCCCCGGGCCACCGCCAGCTCCACGATGTACGGCACCGGGTCGCCGGGCGCCAGCAGGGCCGCCTCGCCGCAGACCGTACGGGCCTCCTCCAGGATGATCCGGAAGTCGTCGCTGCCCGCCGCCGATGAGCGCCACGCCTGCTGCACCAGGAACTCCGCGTGCACCGCTGCCCCGCCCGCGTCCTTCGGAGCCTCCGCGCGCCAGGCCCGCAGCCAGGACCCGCCCTTGCCCGGCTGCCGCGCCAGCTCCAGCGAGGCGGCGCCCGCGAAGGCCTGCACCCGCTGCCAGCGCACCTCGCCCTCCTTCGGCGTACCGGCGAGCAGCTGGGAGGCGGCCCGCCAGTCCTGGGTGGCCTGGACGACGTCGAGCACGTCCAGGAGGTCCTGGTCCGGGCCCGGCATCCGGACGTCCAGCTCCTCCTGGCGGGCGAAGCCGTACGTGTCGGGGTCGGCCGCGTCGGGGGAGCCCGGGGCGACCTGGCGGATACCGCCCCGCCGGCGCATGACCCAGGGGCCGGCGATCGCGGCGAGCATGCACATCGCGAGCAGGAACAACAGAATCTCCATGGACCCATTGTCCCCGGAGCGGCAAGTGGCCGATGAGCACCCTGGCGACGAACTACGCTCGGGACCATGAGCGACCAGCACAGCTTCGAGACTCTCGCGATCCACGCGGGGAACACCGCCGACCCCCTCACCGGCGCCGTGGTCCCGCCCATCTACCAGGTGTCCACGTACAAGCAGGACGGCGTGGGCGGACTGCGCGGCGGCTACGAGTACAGCCGCAGCGCCAACCCGACCCGCACCGCCCTGGAGGAGAACCTGGCGGCCCTGGAAGGCGGCCGCCGCGGTCTCGCCTTCGCCTCCGGCCTCGCCGCCGAGGACTGCCTCCTGCGTACGCTGCTGACCCCCGGTGACCACGTGGTCATCCCGAACGACGCCTACGGCGGCACCTTCCGGCTGTTCGCCAAGGTCGCCGCGCGCTGGGGCGTGGAGTTCTCGGTCGCCGACACCTCGGACGTCTCGGCGGTGCGGGCCGCGATCACCCCGCGCACCAAGGCGGTCTGGGTGGAGACCCCCTCCAACCCGCTGCTCGGCATCACCGACATCGCCGCCGTCGCCCAGGTCGCGCACCAGGCCGGGGCCCGCCTCGTCGTCGACAACACCTTCGCCTCGCCCTACCTCCAGCAGCCGCTCGCGCTCGGCGCGGACGTCATCGTGCACTCCACCACCAAGTACATGGGCGGCCACTCCGACGTGGTCGGCGGCGCGCTCGTCGTCAGCGACCCGGAGCTGGCCGAGGAGCTGGCGTTCCACCAGAACGCCATGGGCGCGGTCTCCGGCCCCTTCGACGCCTGGCTCGTGCTGCGCGGCATCAAGACCCTCGCCGTCCGCATGGACCGGCACACCGAGAACGCCACCAAGGTCGCCGAGCTGCTGACCCGGCACCCCAAGGTCTCCCACGTCCTCTACCCGGGGCTGCCCGAGCACCCCGGCCACGAGGTCGCCGCCAAGCAGATGAAGGCCTTCGGCGGCATGGTCTCCTTCCGCGTCGCGGGCGGCGAGGAAGCGGCGGTCGAGGTCTGCAACCGGGCGAAGCTCTTCACGCTCGGCGAGTCCCTCGGCGGGGTCGAGTCGCTGATCGAGCACCCCGGCCGGATGACGCACGCCTCCGTCGCGGGCTCCCTGCTGGAGGTCCCCTCCGACCTGGTCCGCCTCTCCGTCGGCATCGAGAACGGCGACGACCTGCTCGCCGACCTCACCCAGGCCCTGGGCTGAGTCCCCGGGCGAGCCAGGGGGCCCGCCCGGCGACGGGCGGGCCCCTCACCACTCACCACCCCTCCAGCGGCGGCGTCACCTCGGCCGGCTCCGGCAGCCACGGCTGCTCGACGCCCGCCCACACCAGGAACGCGGCGAACACCGCCCCCGCCAGCCACCAGGCCGTACGCCGCACCCCGCGCCGCAGCCGCAGCAGCCGGGCCCCGCGCCGCGCGGCCCGGGGCGCCAGATCGGCCGGCACCGGCGGGTGCGGCCCCTCCAGCATCCGGCGGACCTCCTCCGCCTTGCGGTCCCGGTGCCCCGTCACGGCGTGGTCCCGGGGGGAAGGGCCGACCCGGCCGCGGGGCGCCGGCGGCCTCCCGAGCGCAGCACCGCGATCGAGCGGCCGCAGACCGCCCGTACCCGGTCCGCCGGAAGTCCCAGCAGCGCCGCCGTCCGGTCCTCGCCGGCCTCCTCGTACAGCACCAGCACCACTACCAGCCGCTCCAGCGGAGTGAGCCGCCCCAGCACCCCGCCGAGCGGGTGCCGGTGCCGCCGGGCCTGCCGGGCGAAGCGGACCGCGAGCTCCTGGCGGGTGCGGTCGTAGGGGTCCTCGCCGCGCAGCCGGTCCCACTCCGCGTACGTACGTGCCAGCGCGGCACTGAGCAGCCGTTCGGCCCGGACGTTGGCGCCCGCCGGTGCGGCCGGCTCGGCGGTGAGCAGTGTCGCCAGGTGCAGCAGGCGGCCGCCCGCGCCCGCCACGAAGGCCTCGAACTCCTGGGCGCGGAGCCGGTCCCGGTGGGTCTGCCGCTCTCGCATGGAGCTCATCCGAGCCCCGGGGGCCGGGCGTGGTCAAGGGGGGCGACACGTCGGGGGCGAAGCGTGCGCCCCGGCGGGTCCCGTGCCGTCGTTCAGGCCGGCGGCGCGGGGGCCGGTCGCAGGTGGATGGCGAGCAGGGCGATGTCGTCCTCCTTGCCCTCGCCGAACGACGCGAGGAGGAAGTCGCAGAGGGCCTCCAGCTCCTGGGGGCCCTTGAGCGTCGCGTCCAGGAACGCCGTGAGGCTGTCGTCGAGGTTCTGGGTGCGCACCTCCACCAGGCCGTCGGTGATCAGCAGCACACGGGTGTCCGGCGCGACCTGGTGGACGCGCGCGGGCGGGTGCGACAGCCGGAGCCCCAGCAGCGGGCCGTGCTCGTGGAGGTAGCGGGCGCTGCCGTCGGGGGCGAGCAGCAGGGGCGGGATGTGACCGGCGTTGGCGACGTGGATCCGGCTGCCGTCCGGGTCGACGAGGACGAGGCAGAGCGTGACGGTGAGGCCGGGCCGGGTGTGGGCGAGGAGGGCGTCGAGCTGCTCCAGCACATGGTGCGGCGGGTGGCCCTCCAAGGCGTAGGCGCGCAACGCGTGCCGGATCTCGCCCATGACCGTCGCGGCGACGAGCGAGTGCCCGGCCACGTCACCGATGGCCAGGAGCAGCCCGGCCGGCGTCTCCAGGGCCTCGTAGAAGTCGCCGCCGATCTCCGCGTGGTCGGAGGCCGGCCGGTAGCGCACGGCGAGGGAGACGCCCGGTACGCGCGGCAGCCGGTCCGGCAGGAAGGTGCGCTGGAGGGCGAGCGCGAGGGCGTGCTCCTCGTTGAAGGTGCGCAGCGCCTCCAGGGCCAGCGCACAGGCGTTGACGAGCTGCTGGAGGAGTTCGCGCTCGTCGGTGCCGAGGGCCGCGCCGGCCGGGACGGCGACGCAGACGGGCGGCCGGTTGCGCTTGGTCCGGGCCACCACGAGGACGACGTCCTCCTCGATCGGGTCGAGGGGGAGCAGCGCCTTCCACTGGCTCCGGGACATCTCCCGCACCTCGGCCCCGGTGTCACTGCCGAGGGCGTACGAGGCCAGCCGGTCGAGCAGTCCGGCGCGCGCGGGGGAGGAGCGCGGGGCGGTGTCCGGCCCCGCAGCGTGGCTGTGCACGGGCTGCCCCTGGGGGCTCAGGAAGATCGCGGTGGCGGGACTGGCCATGAGAGCGGAGGCACCGCCGGTCGCCGCGGCGGCGAAGGAGTGGAAGCCGACGGCCCGGTAGACGTCCAGGGTCGCCCGGTTGAGGGCGGCCAGCCGCAAGGAGAGACGTTCCGCCCGGCGCCGGGCCCGTACGTAGCGCAGGGCGGCCGTGACGGTGGCCAGGAACTCCTCCGGATCGACGGGCTGGTCGAGATAGGCGTCCGCGCCCCGGCTCAGCCCCTCGGTGTGGTCCTCCGCGCTCATGGAGATGGCCGAGACGTGGATGACGGGCAGCGAGGCGGTGCCCGGGTCGGCCTTGATCCGCTCGCAGACCTCGAAGCCGGTCATGTCGGGAAGCTGGACGTCGATGACCGCCGCCTCGGGCATCGGGGTGTCGCGGGCGCCGAGCAGGGCCAGGCCCTGGGTGCCGTCGGCGGCGTCGATCACGGTGTGCCCGGCCCGCCTGAGCCAGCTGGTCAGGACGTAGCGGTTGGTCTCGTCGTCGTCGATCACCAGGATGATCCCCGGCGCGCTGTCGCGTCGTGCTGTGTCGGTCACGCGTCGGCCTCCGGGGCGAGGGGTGCGGGCGGGGGAGCGGCGGGCCGGTGGGGCAGCCGGACCTCGACCCGGGTACCCACGCCGGGGGCGCTGGACAGCCGCAGGGTGCCGCCCAGCAGTTCGGCGAGCGTACGGGCGTAGGGGAGCCCGAGCCCGGTGCCCCGGTGGGCGCGCTGGAGCGGCCCCCGTACCTGGTAGAACTCCTCGAAGACCCGGGTCACCTCGGACTTGGGGATGCCCACCCCGGTGTCCGCCACGGTGAAGGTCATCCACTGCGGGGAGTCCCCGGGGTCCGCCGCGAACTCCAGCCGGACCTCGCCCTTCTCGGTGAACTTCAGGGCGTTCGACAGCAGGTTGCGCAGAATCCGGGTGAGCAGGGCCTCGTCGGTCACCGTGACGGGGAGCGTGCCCGGGTCGGGCGTCAGCAGCGCGACGTCGCCCGGGGTCCCGGTGGAGCGCATCACGGCCCCGAGCTGGCCCACCAGCGCCCGCAGGTCCACCGGCGCCGAGGTGATCTCCAGCTGGCCCGCCTCCGCCTTGGCCATGTCGAGCAAGTCGTTGACCAGGGAGAACAGGGTCTGCCCCGAGGCGTCGATGAGGGAGAGCTGGTGGCGCTGCTCCTCGGTGAGTCCACCGGGCCCGGACGCCAGCAGCAGCCGGGAGAGCGCGACCACCGCGTTCACGGGGGTGCGGAGCTCGTGGCTGATGTTGGTCCAGAAGCGCGTCTTGGCCTCGCTGGTCTCCCGCAGCCGGGTCGACTTCTCCTCCAGTTCGGCGTGGAGGGCCACGACACCGCTGTTGGTCTCCTCCAGCTCCTGCGACAGCTCGGTGTAGAGCGCGAGGACCCCTCGGTTGGTCTCCTCCAGCTCGTCGTTGAGCCTGCGCAGTTCCTCGCGCTGGGCCCGCGTCTCCTCCAGGGTGGCGATGAGGTCGCGGGTCTGCGCCCGCAGGTCGTCCGCGAGCGTGGTGGGCGCGTGGCGGCGCAGGGCCTCCCGCACCCGCTGCCGGGCGGGCGGGGTGTCGGCCCAGCCCGCGGGCAGCGGGTGCTCGGCGACGATCCGGTCCCGGGCACCCTCCGACGCGTGGCGGACCCGGTGCAGGAGGCGGGAGGCGGGTTCGAGGTCGGGGGCCGCCTTCGTACCGCGGTCCCACTCGAAGACGACGGCCAGGACGGGTTCGGGGCCGGCCGGCAGGGCGAAGGCCACCGTCAGCCCCTCGCAGCCGAGCCGGTCGCGGCCCAGCTCGCTGAGCGCGGTGGCGATGCGCACCTGGTCCTGGCGGTCCATGCCCAGGGCCTCCGCCGCGCTCTGGCCGATGCGGCGCAGAGCGAAGACGTCCTGCGCCGTGCCGAGATCGAACGCGGAGAGGGAGCCGGACCGTGCGGCGGACGCCATCACCAGGCTCCCTTGACGACCACGATCCCGGCGTCGTCGCGGCGCACGGCGGCCTCGCGCAGCAGCTGGCCCGCCATCACGGCCGGGGTGTGCCGGAGCAGCCCGGGCACATCGTCCGCCTTCCAGCGCTCGGTCAGCCCGTCGGAGTGCATGACCAGGGCCCCACCCGGTCGCAGGGGCAGCTCGAACGTCCGCAGACTCCGCATCTGCTGTCCGACGATGCCCGGCGCCGAGAGCAGGCCGTTGCGGGACTCGGGACCGAGGAGGACCCCGCTCACGTTGCCGATGCCGCAGTAGAGGATGCGCCGCGCGGCGGGTTCGATCCGGGCCACCGCGACCGCGCCGCCCCTGGTGCCGCGCAGCGCCGTGTGGATGTCGCGCAGCAGGCCCTCCGGGTGGCGCGCCGCGCTCTGCCGGAACGCCTTGACCGCGGCCTCACCGGCGAGCGCGGCCATCGGGCCGTGTCCCAGACCGTCGCAGAGCATGACCAGGATCGCCGGGTCCGGCGAGGAACCGGACGCCGCGGCCCCGGACCGCGGGTCGTGATCGGCGCCGGGGTCCACGCGTACGGCCCAGGCGTCACCGCAGCTCGTCTCACCGCTGATGGGCCGGGTCAGGCCGGAGGCCACGGTGGGACTCCCGCCGGCCATCTCCTCCACGGCCTCACGCGCCCAGAACTGGGCGGCCATGACGGTGCCCCGCCCGGGGACCGAGTGGATGTCGAAGACGTCGGCGAGCCGGGCCACCGCCCCGAGCCCGATGCCGAGCGTCCCCGCGGTGGACGTGCCATCCGCGAGGGCGGCCTCCACGTCGGCCATACCGGGGCCGGTGTCCACGGTGACGAACTCGACGCCGGCCCGGTCCGGGGTGCGCAGGACCCGCAGCAGCAGCGCCCCGTCGGTCGCGTGCCGTTGGAGGTTGGTCGCGGCCTCGGTGACCGCCAGCGCCACCTCCGATGACCGGTAGCCCTCCAGGCCGATGCGGCGCGCCAGGGTCGCCGCCGCTCCCCGGGCCGCCGAGGGCATCTCGGGGGCGGCCCGGAACCAGGCGATGTCCTCGCAGTCGAGGACTCTGAAGGGGGTCATCGCGCCCACTTGACGATCGTGACCGAGGTGCCGCGGCCCGCCTCGGTGTCCAGGAAGAACTCGTCGACCAGCCGGCGCGCTCCGCTGAGCCCCAGACCCAGCCCGCCGCCCGAGGTCCAGCCGTCGGTCAGGGCGAGCTCGATGTCGGGGATACCGGGTCCGGAGTCCGCGAAGACCGCCGCGACGCCGCGCCGCCCGTTGTTCTCCACCAGGCCCGCCCGCATCTCCCCGCCCCCGCCGTACACCAGGGTGTTACGGGCGAGTTCGCTGGCGGCCGTGATGAACTTCGTCTGGTCGACCAGGGACAGCCTGCACTCCTGGGCGAATGCGCGGACTTGCTGGCGGGCCCGTACGACGTCGTCGTTCTGGACGATCTCCTGCGTCTGCGGCTCCAGTCCCACCGCCCAGGGAACGTTCATCGCCGGTCCGCGCCGGCGGCGGACCGGCGCAGCAGCGCGAGACCCTTCTCCAGGTCGAGTGCGGTACGTACCCCGCCCAACGAGAGGCCCAGCTCCACCAGGGTGATGGCCACGGCGGGGCGCATGCCCACCACCACGGTCTCGGCGTCGAGCAGCCGCGATATCGAGGCGATCGTGGCCAGCATCCGGCCCACGAACGAGTCGACGATCTCGACCGCGGTGATGTCGATGACGACTCCGCGGGCCGCGCGCGAGACGATCTGCTCGGCCAGGTCCTCCTGGAGGTTCAGCACCGTCTGGTCCTCCAGATCCACCTGGATGGAGACGAGGAGGACGTCCCCGATCCGCAGGACCGGAACCCGCTCGGTCATCGTCCGCCACCCTGCTGCGCGACGAGGTCGATGCCGGACTTCTTCAGCGCGAGCTGGAGGGCGTCGGCGAGGGTCGCCTTGGTGACGATGTCACCGAACTCGATGCCCAGGGCCACGATGGTCTGCGCGATCTGCGGACGGATGCCGGAGACCGTGCACTCCGCGCCCATCAGCCGGGCCGCCACGATGGTCTTGAGCAGGTGCTGCGCGACCTGGGTGTCGACGGCGGGGACCCCCGTGATGTCGATGATGGCCTGCTCGGAGCCGGTGTCCACCAGCGCCTGGAGGAGCTTCTCCATGACCACCTGGGTGCGCGCCGAGTCCAGGGTGCCCACGAGGGGCACGGCGATGACACCGTCCCAGAGCTTCACCACGGGGGTCGACAGCTCCATGAGCTGGGCCGCCTGCGAGCTGATGATCTCCTCGCGGGTGCGGGTGTACGTCTCGATGGTGAACAGGGCCAGGTCGTCGAGGATCCGGCTCAGCCGGAGATACCGGCCGGTGTCCTCGGCCGAGTCGTTGCGCAGCGCCGGTTCGAGCGCCTTCTTGAGGGCCAGCACGCTGATGGCCGTCTCGCTGGGCGTGAAGCCCTGCCGGGCCCGGTTGCGCGACAGCTCGGTCAGCAGCGCCCGGATCTCGGACATGCCCTCGCCCCGGGCGTCCTCCCCGCCCTCGCCCAGCGCCTCCACGAGCGCCGCGTACAGTTCACGCAGTTCCCGGTCGACCTCCGCCTTGCTGATGCGGCCCTTGAGCGACCCGACGACGCTGTCGATCCACCGGTCCACGACCTTCTCGCGGTCGGCGGACAACAGTCCCACCAGATCGCTCTTGCTGTCCTGCTTCGCCATCGTCCGGCACCCCTCGAAGGTAAAAAGTATCCATCTGGCAACTCTGCCGAAGCGTACGGCAACGCCCACAGAGCCCGGACTGCCTGAGGGCGCGGATACGCTCGCGGGGTGGTGCGAGACGGACGGGGGCCGGGCCGGGTCAGTCGGTCTGCGGCGGCTGGTGCGCGGCCTGCCGGGCGGCCAGCGATCCGTTGAACCGGGTGAGCAGGGCGCAGAAGGTGTCCCGCTCCTCCTGCGTCCAGCCGTCCGTCACCTGGGACATCAGCTCGCGCCGCGAGGCGCGGACCTCGTCCAGGCGGGCCTGGCCGCGCGGGGAGAGCTGGAGCACGACGGCCCGGCCGTCCTCCGGGTGCGAGGTCCGCTTGACCAGCCCGGTGTCGACGAGCGGCGCGACCTGCCGGGTCACCGTCGAGGAGTCGATCCCCATGCCCGCGGCGAGCGCCTTGACGCCCATCGGACCTTCCTTGTCCAGCCGGTTCAGCAGCAGGTACGCCGCCCGGTCCATCGAGTTGCGGACCTGGCCGACACCGCCGAGGCGGGTCTGCTCGGCACGGCGGGCGAAGACCGCCACCTGGTGCTGGAGCGAGTCCAGCAGGTGCTCGGGGCCCGGGTGTTCGGGGGCGGCGCCCCCGGAAGGAGACGCAGCAGTCGTCATGTCCTGAGGGGGCATGGCCGGGGGCTCTCTTCGTGCGGTGTCGGATGGGTGGGGGACAGAGTACGCGGCCCCGGGGCAACGCGTACCAGTGCCGCACAAACCTGCGGACACCACCGCAGGCCACCATGAGACAAGTCTGCCGCGGCCTCCGCGAGCTGCAAGACTTGCGGGCATGACGTTCCGCGTGACCGCCCGACACCCGGCCCTGATCCTCGACGACGTCAGGGGCGCGCAGAAGATGCTGTCCGGGGTGTCCCGGGTGACCGCCCTGGAGGGCAGCCGGCACCTGACCGAGCTGGTCGGCGCCCCCGTCCACCTCAAGTGCGAGAACCTCCAGCGCATCGGCTCCTTCAAACTGCGCGGCGCGTACGTGCGGATCTCCGGCCTCACCCCGGTGGAGCGGGCGGCCGGGGTGGTCGCCGCCAGCGCCGGGAACCACGCCCAGGGCGTCGCGCTCGCCTCCTCCCTCCTCGGCGTACGCTCCACCGTCTTCATGCCCGTCGGCGCCCCCCTGCCCAAGGTCGCCGCGACCCAGGAGTACGGGGCCGAGGTGCGGCTGCACGGCCAGGTCGTCGACGAGACGCTCGCCGCGGCGCAACGGTACGCGGAGGAGACCGGCGCGGTCTTCATCCACCCCTTCGACCACCCCGACATCATCGCGGGCCAAGGCACCGTCGGGCTGGAGATCCTGGAGCAGTGCCCGGAGGTCCGCACCATCGTCGTCGGCCTCGGCGGCGGCGGCCTCGCCGCGGGCATCGCCGTCGCGGTGAAGGCGCTGCGCCCCGACATCCGGATCGTCGGCGTCCAGGCCGAGGGCGCCGCCGCCTACCCGCCCTCGCTGGCCGCCGGGCACCCGGTCTCCCTCGACGACCCGGTCACCATGGCCGACGGCATCAAGGTGGGGCGCCCCGGGGACGTCCCGTTCGTGGTGATCGAGGAGCTGGTCGACGAGGTCCGCACGGTCACCGAGAACGAGCTCTCCAGCGCCCTGCTGCTCTGCCTGGAGCGGGCCAAGCTGGTGGTGGAACCGGCCGGGGCGAGCCCGGTGGCCGCGCTGCTCAGCGACCCGGAGGCGTTCCGGGGACCGGTGGTGGCGGTGCTCTCCGGCGGCAACGTGGACCCGCTGCTCATGCAGCGCGTCCTGCGCCACGGGATGTCCGCCGCCGGCCGCTACCTGAGCCTGCGGCTGCGGCTCACCGACCGGCCGGGGGCGCTGGCCACCCTGCTGGCGGCCCTGACCGTGGCCGACGCCAACGTGCTCGACATCGGCCATGTGCGCACCGATCCGCGCCTCGGGCTGACCGAGGTGGAGGTCGACCTCCACCTGGAGACCAAGGGGCCCCGGCACTGCGAAGAGGTCGCGGCGGCGCTGCGCGCGGAGGGCTACCGGGTCATCGGCTGATCGTCCGGTTCCGGCCTCCCGGCCGGATCTCTTTATTCACCGCGCGGTGAGGCCCCGCGAATCCTAGGATCGCTCACGGAACCACGTACCGAGAACGAGTGACGGGGGAGTCCCTTCCATGCCAGGTGCCATCCATGCCGAGGGTCTGGTGAAGACCTTCGGTGACGTACGAGCCCTGGACGGAGTCGACCTCTATGTGCCCGAGGGCACCGTCCTCGGGCTGCTCGGACCCAACGGCGCGGGCAAGACGACCGCCGTACGGGTCCTGACCACCCTGCTGCGCCCCGACAGCGGAGCTGCGTTCGTGGCCGGCATCGACGTGCTGAAGAAGCCCAACGAGGTACGCCGGTCGATCGGGCTCTCCGGCCAGTTCGCCGCGGTCGACGAGTATCTGACCGGCCGGGAGAACCTCCAGATGGTCGGGCAGCTCTACCAGATGAGCGCCCGCGACGCGAAGGCCCGGGCGGGCGTCCTGCTGGAGCGGTTCAACCTCGCCGAGGCCGCCGACCGCACCGCCAAGACGTACTCCGGCGGTATGCGCCGCCGGCTCGACCTCGCGGCCGCCCTGGTCGTCTCGCCGCCCGTGATGTTCATGGACGAGCCGACGACCGGTCTCGACCCGCGCAACCGGCAGCAGCTGTGGGACGTCATCGAGGACCTGGTGGCAGGCGGTACGACCCTCCTGCTGACCACGCAGTACCTGGAGGAGGCCGACCGCCTCGCCCACGACATCTGCGTCATCGACCACGGCAAGGTCATCGCCCGCGGCACCTCCGACGAGCTGAAGGCCCGCACCGGCGGCGAGCGCGTCGAGGTCGTCGTGCACCGGCCCGAGGAGATCGAGCGCGCCCGGTCCGTCCTGGCCACGCTCGGCAAGGGCGAGGTCACCGTCGTACGGCTCTCCCGCAAGCTGACCGTCCCGGTGAGCGGCGGGGCCAAGCTGCTGGCCGAGATCATCCGCGAGCTCGACGGGACCGGCGTGGAGATCGACGACATCGCCCTGCGCCGCCCCACCCTGGACGACGTCTTCCTCTCGCTCACCGGCCACGCGGCCGAGGCGGACGGCCCCGAGGACCACCACGGCAAGGAGGACACCCCGTGAGCGTCACCACGAAGGACGCCCCCGCCCTGACCCCCCGCCCCTCCGGAGGCGTGGTCCAGTCGGTCCGGGACTCGCTCGTCGTCGCCAAGCGGAATCTGATCAGGATGACCAGGATTCCGGAGATGGTCATCTTCGGGCTGATCCAGCCGATCATGTTCGTGGTGCTCTTCACGTACGTCTTCGGCGGCTCGATCAGCATCGGCGGCTCGACCGACCCGCAGCTGTACAAGGAGTTCCTGATGGCGGGCATCTTCGCCCAGACCGTCACCTTCGCCACCGCGGGCGCCGGCGCGGGCATCGCCGACGACATGCACAAGGGGCTCATCGACCGCTTCCGGTCCCTGCCGATGGCCCGGGGAGCCGTCCTCACCGGACGTACGCTCGCCGACCTCGTACAGACCACCCTCACCCTCGTCGTCCTCGCGGGGGTCGCCCTGATCGTCGGCTGGCGGACCCACGAGAACCTCGGGAAGGTGATCTGCGGCTTCCTGCTGCTTCTCCTGCTCGGTTACGCGTTCTCCTGGATCGGCGCCCTGATCGGCCTGTCCGTGCGGACCCCGGAGGCCGCGACCTCCGGCGGGCTGATCTGGCTGTTCCCGCTGACGTTCATCTCGAACGCCTTCGTGCCGGTCACCGGCATGCCGGCCTTCCTCCAGCACGTCGCCGAGTGGAACCCCTTCAGCGCCACGGTGGCGGGCGCCCGAGAACTCTTCGGCAACACGATGCCGGGGGTGCCGAAGTCGGTCACCGGGGCGTGGCCGATGGAGCACCCGATCCTCGCTTCGGTCATCTGGTCGGTCCTGATCATCGTGGTCTTCCGCACCCTGGCGGTCCGCAAGTACCGCTCGGCGACCGTCTGAGACCCTCGGCGGTGTGCCACTGACGAACGACGCGGGAGCCCCGGCCTTCTCCTCAGGCCGGGGCTCCCGCGTCGTTCTGTCGTGGTGGGCCGGACGTCAGCCCGTGTACGGCTTCGCCGCCAGGATCTTCACCGTGGCGGTCTTGCCGTTCGGCAGCTCGTACTCGGCGTCCTCGCCCGTCCGCTTGCCGTTCACGCCGATGCCGAGCGGGGACTGCGGGGAGTACGTCTCGATGTCCGCGCTGGCGTACTCGCGGGAGGCCAGCAGGAACGTCGTCGTGTCGTCCTCGTCGCCGTCGAAGGCGATCGTCACGACCATGCCGGGCTCGACCACGCCGTCGTCGGCCGGCGCCTCGCCGACCTTCGCGTGCTCCAGGAGCTGGGTCAGCTGGCGCACCCGCAGCTCCATCTTGCCCTGCTCCTCCTTGGCCGCGTGGTACCCGCCGTTCTCCCGGAGGTCACCCTCCTCACGGGCCGCCGCGATCTTGACGGCGATCTCCGTGCGCGCGGGACCAGACAGGTACTCCAGCTCGGCCTTGAGCTGGTTGTACGCCTCCTGCGTGAGCCAGGTGACGTTTTCGCTGGTCTGGGTCACAGGTGCTCCTCGTCGGTGCTGGATATACAAAGCATCGCCCTACCCGGAAGCATGTGCTTCCACGGGTGGGCGAAACCACGAGCCTAACAATTCCCCAGGAAAAGGGGGAGAAGGTAAACCGTCACACGTCCGGGTGGCCCGCTCCACCTCGGGAAGGCCCAGGTCACACCGGGTGCCTCACATCGGGCACGCCGGAAGGTCAGCCGGCCGGAGCGTCGCCCGTACTACAGCCCGTGAGCTCGACCGCGGTGGCCCGGGCCCGCGTCCGCATCACCACGAGCTCGTCGATCCGGTCGGCGCCGGGGCCGAAACGGGCCTCCTTGCGGCCGACCTCGCTGCCGTCCTGGCTCAGGGCCCGTACCGTGCAGAAGCCGTCCGTCCCGCGGTCCTTGCGCACTTCGAGGTGGGCCTCGGTCCGCACGTCGGAGACGATGTCGAACTTGATCAGCTCGCCGCTGATCCCCTTGCCGCCCACGTAGTCGAAGCCGATCCAGGCGACCACGCCGAGCAGTGCGACGCCCAGCACCGAACCGACGATCTTCAGCGTGCGGTCCGCGCGCTGATCGTCGGTCCTGCCGTACCGCCCCTCGGGCGTGGCTTCACGAACCGCCGTCATGATCTTTCCCTCCGGTCCGGGCAACGAGGAATTTTCCACCTGCCCGTTCGGTCACTATAGAAGTCGCCCTTTTGTCATCCGACCGCGCCCCACACCGCGACCACATCACTGAGGATCGAGCTTTGACTGAGCAGCTGCGACTGATGGCCGTTCACGCCCACCCCGACGACGAGTCGAGCAAGGGCGCGGCCACCATGGCCAAGTACGTGTCCGAGGGGGTGGACGTGCTGGTCGTGACCTGCACAGGAGGCGAGCGCGGCTCGATCCTCAACCCGAAGCTCCAGGGCGACGCGTACATCGAGAAGAACATCCACGAGGTGCGCAAGAAGGAGATGGACGAGGCCCGGGAGATCCTGGGCGTCCAGCAGGAATGGCTCGGCTTCGTCGACTCCGGCCTCCCCGAGGGCGACCCGCTGCCGCCGCTGCCCGAGGGCTGCTTCGCGCTGGAGGACCCGCAGGTCGCGGCCGGGCGGCTGGTGGCGAAGATCCGAGCGTTCCGGCCGCAGGTCATCACCACGTACGACGAGAACGGCGGCTACCCGCACCCCGACCACATCATGACGCACACGGTCTCGATGATCGCGTTCGACGGCGCGGCCGACGCGGAGGCGTTCCCGGAGGACGAGTTCGGTCCGGTCTGGGCGCCGAAGAAGCTCTACTACAACCAGGGCTTCAACCGGCCGCGCACCGTCGCGCTGCACGAGGCGCTGCTCGCCCGGGGCCTGGAGTCGCCGTACGGGGAGTGGCTGGAGCGCTGGAAGGAGTTCGAGCGGGTCGAGCGCACGCTGACCACGCACGTTCCCTGCGACGAGTTCTTCGAGATCCGTGACAAGGCGCTGATCGCGCACGCCACGCAGATCGATCCGGAGGGCGGCTGGTTCCGGGTTCCGATGGACGTCCAGCGGGAGGTCTGGCCGACCGAGGAGTACGAGCTGGCGAAGTCCCACGTCGATACCTCCCTCCCCGAGAGCGACCTCTTCGCGGGCATCCGCGACAATGCCTGATATGTACGCGACCCAGGCACTGACGCACGTCGTCCCGCTCGCCGCCGAGCTCGACAAGAACAAGGTCACCCCCGGCGTCCTCGGCTTCCTCGTCTTCGCGGCCCTCGCCGTCGGCGTGTGGCAGCTGATGAAGTCGATGAACCGGCACATGGGGCGGGTGAACTTCGAGGAGGCCCCGGACGCGGCCGCCCCCGAGGCAGCCCGGAGTGGGGCCCCCGGGGCGACCGCCGAGAAGTAGGCCCCGGGGCCCCCGGGCGGCGCGGGCTCCCGTCCTCAGACGCCGGACGGGCTGGATGTGCCCATCACCTCGCGGGAGTGGCGGGTCGGGATCAGGCCGAGCCGCCACGCCTGCCAGCCGTCCTCCAGCTCCACGCCCCGCTCCAGGACCACCGCGAACGCCTCCGCGCACCGCTCCAGCCGGGAGTCCCGGGCCGGGTGGTGGGCGGCGGCCAGCTCCGCCAGTTCCTGCTGGGCCACCACGTGCCCACCTCGCTGCCGCCCGGCGAGGCGTACGGCAGCAGCGTGCACCGCAGGAACCGGGCCCAGTCGCGCCCCCGCTCGTCCCCGTACGAGGCGAACAGCTCCACCGCCTCGCCGCACAGCGCGAGCGCCTGGGCCGCCCGCGCGTTGCCCGCGTCGATCAGCGCAAGCTCCAGGCAGGCCCACGCCTCCCCGTGCGCCACCCCGATCCGCCGGAAGTCGGCCCGCGCGTCCATCAGGAGCTGCCGGGCGAAGCCGGAGTTCCGCAGGTTCCCCGTCTGCGCGGCCCGCTGGTCGCGGGTCACCCGCCCCGAGTGGTGGCGGGCGCAGGCCAGTCCGTACACGTCCCGCATCCGGGAGAACATCGTCCGGGCCCGCTCCAGCTCCCGTACCGCCTCGACGGTGTCGCCGGCCTCCTCCAGCGCCTGGCCCAGGTAGTACCGCGTCCACGCCTCACCGCGCGCGTCCTCGTCGTCCCGGTGCCGGGCCAGCGCGTCGCGGAGCTGCTCAAGGGCGGCCCGCGGGTCGCCCTTGAGCAGCCGGGCCCGGGCCAGCTGGGTGATCGCCCACGCCTCACCGCGGCCGTCGCGGGTGCGGCCGTACAGTGCCAGGGCGGTGGACAGGGCCTCCTCGGCCGCCGCCACCTCGCCGGTGCGCAGGCGGACCTGGCCGAGCTGGAAGCGGGTCCACGCCCCTCCGTGCAGCGACTCGCCCTCCCGGTGCAGGATGAGCGCGCTGTCCAGCAGCGTGAGGGCGCGGGCCAGGTCGCCCCGGTCGCGCTCGACCGCCGCCAGCGCGTGCAGGGTCCAGGCCCGGTCCTCGGCCTGCGACTCGGAGGACTGGAGCTCCAGCGCCTCCCCGAGCCGGGCGGCGGCCTCGGTGAGGTTGCCCTGGTGGTGCAGGGTGATGCCGAGCGAGCAGAGGGCGAGCGCCGCGCCGGCGTCGTGGTGCGCCTCGCGGTAGAGGCCCACCACCGAGGAGAGCGTGGTGCGGGCCTTGTCCAGCTCGCCGAGCTGCCGCGCCGCGATCCCGGTACGCCACTGCACCGACCGCTCCAGCAACCCCTGGTCGACGGACCGGGTCAGCTCGCTGATCTCGCCCAGCCGGTAGAGGTCCTCGCGCAGCAGGCAGTAGTCGCACAGGGCGCCCAGCAGGTTCAGGACCGTGCCCTGGTCGACGCCCTCGCTGTGGCGCAGCGCCGAGGTGATGAAGCTCGACTCGTCGTCCAGCCAGCGCAGCGCCGCGTCGAGCGAACCGAAGCCGTGCGAGCCGAACCGGCCGGCCCGGGTCGACATCTTCCCGTCGACCATGCGGATCACCGCGTCGGCCAGCTCGGCGTAGTTGGTCAGCAGCCGCTCGTGGGCGGCGGCCCGCTCGGCGGGCTCCTCCTCGTCGAGCAGCCGGGCCAGCGCGAAGCTCCGGACGAGGTCGTGGAGCCGGTAGCGCGAACCTCGTACGTGGGTGAGCAGCCCGGCCCGGGTCAGCTCCGCCAGCCGCCGCTCGGCCTCCTGCTCGTCGGCCGCCAGCAGCGCGGCGGCGGCCGCCGCACCCAGGCTGGCCCGGCCCGCCAGCGCGAGCCGCCGCAGCAGCCGGCGGGCCACCTCGCCCTGGTCGGTGTAGCGCAGCCACAGAGCCCGGTCGACCGGGGGGACCGGACCGTACGCGCGCAGATCCTCGGCGAGCGCGCTGCGCGTACGGGCCCCGAGCGAGGACGCGGCCACCCGCAGCGCCAGCGGCAGCCCGCCGCACAGCTCCACGACGGCTTCGGTGGCCGGCTAGTCGTAGGGCCCCGCCTCCTCACCCCCGGCCACCTCGCGCAGCAGCTCCTCCGCCCCGGCCGCGTCCAGCGGACCGACCGGCAGGTGGTGGACCCGGGCCGGGATGTCCGCCGGCAGCTCCAGGGGCTCCCGGGCCGTGACGATCACCAGGCTGTCGGAGCGCTCCGGGACGAGGGTGCGGACCTGCTCGGCGTCGGTCGCGTCGTCGAGCACGACGGTGACCGGGGTACCGGTAAGGTGCTGGTGGTACAGCTCGCCGAGGCGCCGTACGTGCTGCTCGGCGGCGGATTTCCCGTACGCCTGCGGCTGGGTACCGTCGGCAGCTCCGGGCGTGGCCCCGTCCCGGAAGAGCAGCTGCTCGCGCGGGGCGCCCAGCCGGTTGAGCAGATGCAGCAGGGCGTCGCGGGTCGGCAGCGGGCTCTCCCCGGCGACCTGCCCCCGCAGATCGTCCACGCAGGCTCCCCGGAACTGGTCCTTGAGCGCGTGCGCCGCCCGCACCGCGAGCGTGGTGCGCCCGGACCCCGGCTCGCCGTGCAGGACGACGACGGTGGGCCGGGTCTGCGGGGCGGCGCGGGCGGCGTGCACCCACTGGGCGATCCGGTCCAGTTCCGCCCGGCGCCCGGTGAACGGCCCTCCGGCGTCGGGCAGCTGGCCGAAGGACTGTTCCAGCACGACCCGGGTGCGGGTGGCGGCGCTGCGGTCGCCGCCGCGCAACTGCCGTACCACCGGAGCGGTCTGCTTCCTGGGGGCGCGGGCGGCGGGGGTCAGCATGCGCTGCTGGTCCAGATACGGGCGGATGCCCCGTACCTCCAGGGCGGTCAGCCACTGGAGGCGCAACTGCTCGGCCCCGCCCGGCTGTCCGGCCGCAGCGGCGCGGCGGTGGGCGGCGGGCCAGTGCGAGGCGGTGGCCTTCACCACGGTCGTCGCGGCGCCGGCCACCGCGACGACGGCGCCCGCGCCGAGGGCGGGGCCGGTGGCCGTACCGAAGGCCAGGTCCGCCCCGAACGCGGCGACGGCGGCAACACCGGTCACCAGCAGGGGTGTTCCCAGCGCCTCCTTGGTGAGCCGCTCCGCCAGGGGCCGCTCGCCGGCCGCCGCCGCGTCGAGCACCTGCGTGTACGCGGCGTACTCCTCGCGCGCCCCCGCCGCGATGGTGTCGAGCGCCGCCGTGGCCCGCGCCATCAGCACACCGGGGTCGCTCCGGCCACCCGTGCGACGCGCCTCCTCCTCCACGGCGCGCGCCAACAGCCGTGTCGCTTCCGCCCGATGGCTGTCCCGCATGTGTGTCCCTCTCCGGGAGTGGCGTCCAAGCGTCCGGCGCCGGGCATCCGTGACCCGGCATCAGGGTCAAGTGTCCTGTGCACGACGCTTCGGCGCGAGGGCCACCGTGCAAGGGGAAGGTCAAGGAAGGGGTGCGTGGCCGCTGCCGGCGCGGTCAGAGAATTCCCAGGTCCACGACGACCGGGAAGGGTGCGGCGGCCTAGACCGTGCGGGTGAACATCTCGCCGTCCCGGTAAGCCTTGGTGGCGGGATCGAGGACATAGGTACAGACGATCGGGACCCCGGTGGCGGCCTGCTCGACCCGCCAGTAGAAGGGGATGCCGGCCTTGGCGTACTGGTCGACCTTCACGATCCGGTCCGTGGTCTCCGAGCCGGGCGACACCACCTCCACGACCAGGAGCACGTGCTCGGGGCGGGTGGGTGTGAGGTCGATGGTCGCCGCCCGGTAGACGACGACGCCCGGACGACGGTTGGTGAGCGGAACGTCCTGCAGGCGGACATCGAGTTCCGTGTCCGCGTTCCAGTCCCTGCCCGCAGCGGCGTCCAAGGCGTTGGCCAGGATGCGGGCCGGCCGGTTGTCCCGCTTGGAGGGGCTCGGGCTCTCGAGGACCATCCCGTCCACGACCTCGATGCCGGCGCACTGCTCCTCGGACTCGAAGGTCGTCCACTTCTCCGTGCGCAGGGGGGTGGCTCCTCTCGAAAGGCCGACCATGGCACGCGTTCGCTCGGCAACTCGCTCTCCAGCGCCGTGGCCTGGCTCGTCTTTCCCCACATGACCATCGTGGTCGGCGTCGCCAGCCTGCCTTCCTTGGACGCCTCCCGGCTCGTCATGGTGATCGGCGGCGTGAGCTCCCTGCTGTCAAAGACCTTGATCGGGTATTTCCGCACCACGTACGCTGACGGCCGTTACTGTGCGTGGCGCAAGCTGAACAGACCGCTAAATACGGTTCGTTCGAGGTGCCCGCGGGCTACGGGGGTTGAACAGCTCCATACCGGCCTCTCCCACCAGTTGTCCACGGCCTTGACACCTTGAACAGGGCGGCGACCTCCACCCGATCCCGGCCCTCCACCGACGTGGAAACTGCCAGCAACCGCACAGCTTCCTGCGCGTTCGGCGACCACGCGAGCCTGAACTCAAAGCGCTTGGGATCAATACAGTTCTCAGTAATAGATGGCTGATTCGATGTAGATCTTCGGATCATCCGGCAAGACGCCCTCGTAGGCATCTCCCATGAGTACGGATTCTCTGCCAATTTGACCTGGCGCTATTTGTTTGAATTCAAAATTGGTGGTTTGCACCCAGTCCGTTCCGTTGCCTATGCTGACAGTAACTCTAATATTGCGATTCAAGTCAGTGCTATTGGTGGCGTTGCAGGCAACTCTGAATCCGATCGAATCGCGAGTGGCTCGCACCTCCGTGTCGCCGAGCGTCACAACCTTCGTCATCCCCAGGTAGCTGATGACCGGCGACGGCTCCTGACTGGCTTCAGGTGTTGGCGGAGCACTTGGGGCACTGCTCGACGCGGCAGGGGCCGGGGCAGTAACTGAGGAGTCGGGAAGATGGCTCTCGCCGTTCGAGCACCCGGTGACCACAAACGTGATTGTGACCAGTGCTGCGCCCCAGAACACGGGGCGCAGCAGCAAGTTGAGGGCTGGCACTAGTTGCAGGCTCCTACAGTGAGGTTGTTGTCGACGACCACGTTGCTGCCGACCTTCATGTATGAGTACGCCACGCCGCAGTAGCCCTTGTTCTGGTACACGGGCCCGGCGTAGGTGCTGTACGTACCGAAGTCCTGAACATCGGGCGTGCTGGTGTAGTTGTCCTTCAAGCGGATACCCATGTAGTGCGCGACGCCGGTGTCGTTGAAGAGCACGGCACAGATCGGCTTGTCGTTGTAACTGTCACCCGTTGTCTTGCCGTTGGTCCAGGTATAGGCGGTGGCATAGGTGCCGTAACGGGCAGCCCGGACAGAGATGGTGTAGCCAGATCCGCACACGTTGGCCGCAGCTGCAGCCACCGCCGGTTCAGCCGCGATGACCTGCTTGGTTTCTTCTGTTGCCCGCTCGTCGACCTGAACGCCCTTAACGTCCATGGTCGCGATCGGGGTGTTGCTCCTCAAGTCGGCCTTGTCGGCCGCCGAGGCGGCAGGCGCAGCCATTGTCACGGCAAGCAGGACTGCACAGATGCTCCCCATACGCACAACAGTCTTCACTTTCTCCCCTTAAAGTGACAGTCAGGTGATCCTGACGCACGGACAGTACCGCATCGAATGCACCTGCGAACAGGTTTGTTGATCAAGCCGACGACCAAAGAGCTGGCGTTCAGTGATCTACAGGAGTATTTCCGCCACCTCTGTCTTCCAGCTCGCACGGGTGAGAGTGGCACCGACGGAGTAACCGAGGCGGACTGAGCAGGAGACCTCTGGAAAAGTCAACTCAGGGGCAGCGAAGAGAGCAGAACGGTTGTGGTCGAGATCTAGCCAAGAAGCGAACGCTGAGCTGATCGGCATCACCTGTCCATTCAATTCCGAAACAAGCCGCCTCTTACGCACTTGTCGCCATTGGGCCTTCCTCAACCTGCCTGCCGGAGCCGTCCGCCTGCTTGCCTATCCAGCTGGCGCACGGCGAGGACATTCAGGCCATTGAGCCGTTGGCCTCGCAGCGACTCACAAGCGCTGATCATCCAGATCTACGAGGGCCAGGGCGTCCCGTTCCTGACATACCGCACCTACCAGCGAGACGTTCCGTGGGCCATCAGGCGCAAATAGTCTGTGGTCTGACGCCTTAAAGCACGGCCGTCTCGTGCCCATCGTCGGCAGTTTCTCCAGAGGTGGCCCGCGCTGCGGTTGGATCGAAGTTGCCGGCGATCACGTGCTGAAGCCCCTCCTGGGTGTCGCTGGAGCGGAGGCTCCACGTCAGCCGGTGAGCATGACTCGTCCGAGCCGTCCGAGCAGCGAGCGCCGGCATCATCACACCGGACCGAGGACGAATGGAGACTGATCACCCCAGGGAGACAGGGCTGCACCGAACCGTCCGAAGCATTCTGAACCACCAGTAATCCGGTCGGTGGAACACCATGATCCCGACAGAGTCGGGCAGGGACATTTTCCGGCCAGTCTTACCGACACAGAAAACGGGACCTTGCGATTTCGCGTTGTTTCGCGTCCGATCCTATTCACCAGTTTATCCGGAATGCCCGGTGTGGGCACTCGACAGGCTGCCCACCCATCCGTGGAAACACGGCTTTCTCACACGACATGTAACTGTCGGCGAATTCGAGCCAAGATCCCGTGGCCCGGCGCGCCTTGTGTGATTGATCACAGACTTGTCGACTCCTCGTGAATATCCTGTGACCTCATTGGCGAGATGTGTGACAGTTCCGAGGCTCTCCATCAGGCGGTAAAGAAAGTAGACCTTATACCTGCAAAATTGATAAATCGTGACACGTCACCCCTCCGCTGGTCGGTGAAAATCAATGAGCGTTCTTGCAAGAGAATTTCAAGCATAAATGTCGCTGCATCGGAGCTGCCCGACTCCTTCACGGGGGGCTGATAAAGAATATTGTTTGTTCTTCGAATGTGCCGTCCTGTTGGCCGTGACAATAACGGACCCTGCTGCGTCGGCGGCTGACCAGGCCGGGCCTCAGGGCAACGCGTCGGTCGCAACTTTGGACGTCGAGGGCTCCAAGCGAGGTGTCAAGCGGGCATCAGCCGAAACTTGGCAGATCATCGCGGCCAACCCGGAGGTCGCTGTAGCCGCTGCCAACGTAATTCCTCATTCACTGATCCCGCCACGCCGAGTGGTGTCCCGAGTGCTCGGACAATGCCGGCGCCAGGCCAGATGGGCAGAGAATCCGTACTCATGGGCGATTCCTGTGAAGGCGCCCCGCCGGATTCCTCGAAAATCTACATTCATGCAGTCATGGATTACTGATGGACTCGCTTCTCTCGGTTGTGCCTGCTGAGTCGCGCACCATGTTGACCATGGTGGCAAGCGAACATATTTCTCACTCAAAGTTAGGGAAGGTAGGTTCTCGTGGCTGATGCGAAGGTCCTCGAGGGTCAGAAGTGGGTCAATGCCACCTATGCTGGCGTGTCGGGGTACGTGAAGTGCCCAGAAAACGGTCAGACCAGCTGGTCGACCATGAACTCGTTGATCATGGGCCTGCAGCACGAGCTGGGAATCAGCCCGGTCGTTGCCTCGTTCGGGGCGACCACGATGAGTAAGCTTGAGGCACTCAAGGGCATTACCGACGGAGAGAACCAGCCTAATAAGAACATTCCCTACATCGTTCGCTACGGCTTGTTCTGCAAGGGCTATTGGGGAGAAGCCGGGGACACCTTCAACGCCGACGCACTTGAGTCGATGAAGAAGAACATGGGTATATGGCAGGAGGGTCAGGAGGGGTGGAACCGCATGGTGCAGGCCAAGGTTTTCAAGGCCCTTCTCACCATGGACTCCTATGTTGTGGTCGCTGGCGGTACTGACAAGATCCGCGGAATTCAGCAATGGTTGAACGGTCTATACTGGGAAAAGTCTTCCTACTCAATTGGGCCGTGCGACGGACTCTATTCGCGCGATGTGCAAAAATCCTTGGTGATTGCTCTCCAGTATGAGATGGGCATCGCGTCGCCGAATGGAAACTTCGGGCCCGGCACCCAGGCCGCCCTGAAAAACCACACGCTTGCCCAAGGTGCCACCGGCATCATGGTGCGACTGTTCACCGCCGCGTGCGTGTTCAATGAACCGGTGCCGGTCGGTGAGTACGCGGAGCGGACCAACTTCACCTCCACTTTCGACGCGGCGATCACCAGGTACGTAAAGTTGTTCCAGAGCTTCTCCTACCTACCGGCTTCCGGCAAGGGCGACTACGACACGTGGTCTCAGCTACTCGTGTCCATGGGAAATCCCGATCGCAAGGTGTTCGGCTCCGACACTCGGTTCGTCATTAATGCTGACCGTGCCAGATGGCTCAAGAATAACGACTACCAGATCGTCGGACGGTACCTTTACAGTCCGGATCCCAAATTCGAGAAGGAGATCCTGCCCGGTGAGCTTGAGGTCATCCTCAATGCCGGTCTGAGATTCTTCCCGATCATGCAGGTCCACGGTCGGGATGCGACTGAGTATACCTACACGACAGGTTTCCAGCACGCTTTGATAGCGCACGAGAAGGCGACGACGTTCGGTATCCCACGCGGGTCGGTCATCTATTTCGCGGTGGACTATGATGCCACCCAGGATCAAATGGACCCCTACATCGTGAAGTACTACCAAGGCGTGGTAGCCGGCCTGGCCGATCGTGGCAAGAAGTACGTCCATGGCGTGTACGGGTCGAGGAACGTGTGCATCAACGTCACCAACAAGACCTACGCCCGATTCTCCTTCGTTTCAGGTATGTCCTGGGGCTTCTCCGGGAATCTCGGCTTCCCTCTCCCTGCGAACTGGTCGCTGAACCAGATCAAGGAGATATCTGGCATCGAGATAGGCGGCGCCGGGGGAAGGATCGACTTGGACAACACCGTGTGGCGGCTCCGTGAAGACGGCGGCGACCCCGGCGTGTCCTCACTGGCCACTACTGCCTCCCCGGCAGCGGACTTCATATCCTACATTGATCAACTGTATGCGACGGCCCAGGAATACAAGGCTGCCAACGCCACCAACCGCAGCGCCTCCCAATTGGTGATGGAGTTCGTCCGCCACGAAAACTATGGCGGATATAACTGGGGCTACCTCATCGGCCCCTACGACCGGGACTGGGTCGCCTACGCCGAGCGTAAGGGCCACAGAGTGAAGGAGGAATTCGTCGACCCTGTCTCGGGCTACGAAATGGGCCCCGAGCACTTGCTGGCCACCGCTAACGGCCACCTGCTCTATGCCCAACCAACAAATGCCAAGTCCGTGAACGCTGGGGACATCGCCGGGTGGGCTGGCGACCTCATGACCTTCTATGCCAACTGGCGCAACGACGAACAGCAGTATGCGTCCGGCAAAGCGTACTGTGACGCGAAGCTCGCCAAGCCGGGCATATCCTCTTCCTTCTCTTTCAAGGACCTGCTCGAAGACGCCGACGGCTACCTGATTGCCCGCGCCTGCGCTGACGGGACTCCGATCAACCAGTTCGTGCGGACGTACTATGGCGATGGCGGTGGCCACCGCACCCGGTTCACGCAGTATTTCAACAAGCGGTTTTTCACGGCAGCAGACTGCAAGGCCCAGGCGTACAACGCTCTGACGATGGAGAACGAAACGTACAACGTTGCGCGCTCTGCGCTGATCCTGGCAACCGGGGCGCAATCTCCGACAGTGCTAGCCAACCTTCCTGGCGGATTCGATAAACTGCAAGGCTTCTGCCAGGGGTTTGCCGACGCGATCATTGCAAGGATGGGTTCCGAGTCCTGATGTCCCTTCTCGTCTTCGCAGCTCTCGGCCCAGCCATCCTGGCAGGACTGATGATGCGTCGCAGCGTTAGATCGCGATGGTACGAGCAGCCTATCGAGCTCATTGGTGCCGCCCTGGCGGTCGGCGTTTGGGCAGTCGTCGTATGGGGGATCGGCATCTTCGCAGGGGGGCTGGACAGTCGGGAATCCTGTCAGCTCACCCATCACACCACCTACGACCAGGCGTGGCGTGAACGCACGGGAGCGAATGGCACATCCGTCTTCCCGTTGGCCAACGCATGCAACGAGCATGTCAGTCTGGTGCCCGCATGGGTGAACCCCACGATCGCCGTTCTCGCCGCCTTCACCGTCAGCGCTCTCGCCCTTGCTCTGTTCCGGATCGCTCTTGCGATTTTTCACAGAAAGGAACCGGTCTCCTCATGAGCGGTACAACCAGTCGTAGACGTTTGCTCGGAGCAGGTGCAGCTACCGCTGCCGGCCTCGCTCTCGCCACCAGCGGAAGCCCCGCGCAGGCTTCTGCCCGGCCGAAGCCACTGCCGAGTGCCAAGCAGGTGAAGCTGCCGGAAGACAGGGAATGGATCGGACGAAAGTCCGCAAATGGCTGGGATATTCTGACTGAGACCACCCAGTACCAGGTGCAGGGTGTACCGAAGCTCAACGTCAGGCTCACGAAGGGCGCAGCTGCGACCATTCTGCTGTATGTTGTGCGCCGCTATGCCTACGAGATCGATATGCTTCGACCCGAAGAGCTGGCAGGGCACACGACGGACCGTGCAGTGGGGGCGGATTTCGAATCGAATTACCTGTCCGGGACAGCCGTAGCGATTCAGTCCATGCTCTATCCGCTGGGCGGTACGGCCGCCAACGGCATGAGTGAGCTATCGGTGACAGTGGTAGAGGACATTCTTGCCGACGTGGGTGAAGTCGTAGCGTGGGGCGGAGAGCTGGACCCGCTCAAACAGTCCCACTTCCATATAGCCACCCCTCCTGGTGATCGGCGCCTTGAAGCGATGGCTGACCGCATCGGTGATTGGAACACCCGCCCCGGAAAGGGCGCGGGCTGCATCGACGCTTTCACCCGCTCCCGGATGTCTCGTTCTCGAGCGGCAAAGAACACACGTTGACCACTGCCCCAGCTGTGCCCGCGCAGGGTCGGCAGGTTGTCTGGCGAACGGTTACGGGATGATGTCCGATCCGACGGCTGCATGCCATCGATGGTGGGAAGCGTGATTCCAATGTCAGCGGCTCGTGGGTGTCTTCGGCTCGCCCTTACCGCCTTGGCCTCGATTTTTCGTGACGACCCGTCGGCTCCTTCGGCGGGCCGTTTCGGTTGTCCGGGGTGCTAGTCGGCTGCGCACAGTGCCGCTGCCCGCCCGAACCCACTCCGCAGGAGGGCGAGCAGCGTAGCCGCCGCGGCGGTCGCCCGGTCCGCCGCGGCGGTCGCCCGGTCCGCCGCGGTGCACCACGGAGGTCGTCCGGCGGAATTCCACGGGCTCCAGCCGCCGGACGGCCAGCGGCATGGACGACAGCGACGCGACCATCTCCGGCAGGCGGCCCGTCTCGTTGGTCCAGCAGGGAGGCACGCCCCTGGCGTGCTGGGTTCGACACGGAGGTTGCGAAGCCGTAGGTCAGAAGCTCCGGATCATGCAACGATGCGTGTATGAATCGACTGGCCAATTCGCAGTCGCCCTACCTACTCCAGCACGCCTCCAATCCAGTGGACTGGTGGCCATGGGGAGAGGAGGCGATGGAAGAAGCTAAGCGGCGGGACGTGCCCATCCTCTTGAGTGTGGGCTATGCGTCCTGCCACTTATGCTTCTGCTAATTCACTGGTGCCATGTGATGGCCCACGAATCGTTCGAGGACGAGACCGTCGCGGCCTATCTCAACGAGCACTTCGTCGCCGTGAAGGTCGACCGCGAGGAGCGGCCCGACGTCGACGCCGTCTACATGGAGGCCGTCCAGGCGGCCACCGGGCACGGCGGCTGGCCGATGACCGTCTTCCTCACGCCGGACGCCGAACCCTTCTACTTCGGGACCTACTTCCCGCCCGAGCCCCGGCACGGCTCGCCCTCCTTCCAGCAGGTGCTCGAAGGTGTGGGCGCCGCGTGGAGCGACCGGCGTGCGGAGGTGGCCGAGGTCGCCGGGCGTATCGTCGCCGATCTGGCCGGGCGGTCGCTCGCCCTTGGGGGCGAGGGGGTGCCGGGGGAGCCGGAGCTCGCGCAGGCGCTCCTCGGGCTGACCCGGGAGTACGACGAGCAGCACGGCGGGTTCGGGGGTGCGCCCAAGTTTCCGCCGTCCATGGCCATCGAGTTCCTGCTGCGGCACTACGCCCGCACCGGGTCCCAGGGCGCCCTCCAGATGGCCGCCGACACCTGTTCGGCGATGGCCCGCGGCGGGATCTACGACCAGCTCGGCGGCGGGTTCGCGCGCTACTCCGTGGACCGCGAGTGGGTCGTGCCGCACTTCGAGAAGATGCTGTACGACAACGCGCTGCTGTGCCGCGTGTACGCCCATCTCTGGCGCACCACCGGGTCGGCCGAGGCCCGGCGGGTGGCTCTGGAGACCGCCGACTTCATGGTGCGCGAGCTGCGCACCGCCGAGGGCGGCTTCGCCTCCGCGCTCGACGCCGACAGCGAGGACGCCGAGGGCAAGCACGTCGAGGGCGCGTTCTACGTGTGGACGCCCGCGCAGCTGCGCGAGGTGCTCGGTGAGGAGGACGGGGCCTTCGCCGCCGCGTACTTCGGTGTGACGGAGGAGGGGACCTTCGAGGAGGGGGCTTCCGTCCTCCAGCTCTCCGGTGAGGCGCGACCCGTGGACGCGGGGCGCGTCGCCGACGTACGGGCCCGGCTGTTGGCGGCCCGCGGGGAGCGGCCGCGTCCGGGGCGGGACGACAAGGTGGTCGCCGCCTGGAACGGGCTCGCCATCGCCGCGCTCGCCGAGACCGGCGCCTACTTCGACCGGCCCGACCTCGTCGAGCGGGCCACCGAGGCCGCCGACCTGCTGGTGAGGGTGCACCTGGGCGAGGTGGCCCGGCTGGCCCGGACCTCCAAGGACGGGCGCGCGGGCGACAACGCCGGGGTGCTGGAGGACTACGGCGATGTCGCCGAGGGCTTCCTCGCGCTGGCCGCCGTCACCGGTGAGGGCGCGTGGCTGGAGTTCGCCGGGTTCCTGCTGGACATCGTGCTGGAGCAGTTCACCGGCGAGGGCGGGCAGCTCTACGACACCGCCCACGACGCCGAGACGCTGATCCGCCGTCCGCAGGACCCCACCGACAGCGCCACCCCGGCCGGGTGGACCGCGGCGGCCGGTGCGCTCCTCACCTACGCCGCGTACACCGGGTCCGAAGCCCACCGCACCGCCGCCGAGGGGGCGCTCGGTGTCGTCAAGGCGCTGGCCCCGCGCGCCCCCCGGTTCATCGGCTGGGGGCTCGCCGTCGCCGAGGCCCTGCTGGACGGGCCCCGCGAGGTGGCCGTCGCCGGGCCGGTCGGCGGTGAGCTGCACCGTACGGCGCTGCTGGGCCGGGCCCCCGGTGCCGTCGTCGCGGCGGGCGAGGGACCGGGTGCGGGGGCCGAGTTCCCGCTGCTGGTGGACCGGCCCCTGGTGGGCGGGGAGCCGACCGCCTACGTCTGTCGGCACTTCGTGTGTGACGCGCCGACCACGGACGCGGGCGAGCTGGCGGTCAAGCTGGGCGGCTGAGCGCCGTACACGGAGGTGAGGGGCCGGTCGCCACGTGCGACCGGCCCCTCACCCGTACCGCCTGACTGTCTATCCGTGCTGGTACGCCACCAGCGAGATGCCCACGTAGTGCGCCACGAACGCCGCCAGGGTCAGCGAGTGGAAGACCTCGTGGAAGCCGAACCAGCGCGGCGACGGGTTCGGCCGCTTGAGGCCGTAGATCACGCCGCCCGCGCTGTAGAGCAGCCCGCCGACGATGACGAGCACCAGGACCGCGATGCCGCCCGTCCGCATGAAGTCGGGCAGGAAGAAGACCGCCGCCCAGCCCATGGCGATGTAGCACGGCGTGTAGAGCCAGCGCGGGGCGCCGACCCAGAAGACCCGGAAGGCGATGCCCGCCGCCGCGGCCGCCCAGACCGCCCAGAGCAGGGGCCGTCCGGTGGATTCGGGCAGCAGGAGCAGGGTCAACGGGGTGTAGGTCCCCGCGATGATCAGGAAGATGTTGGCGTGGTCCAGGCGGCGGAGCACCGCCTCCCCGCGCGGACCCCAGGTGCCGCGGTGGTAGACCGCGCTGACGCCGAAGAGCAGGCAGGCCGTCGCGATGTAGACGGTGCACGCGATCCGGCCGCGAGCGCTGTCGGTCAGGGCGATCAGGGTGATCCCGGCGATCAGCACCGCGGGGAACATGCCGGCGTGCAGCCAGCCGCGCATCCGGGGCTTGACGGGGACGGGGTCGAGTTCGACAGGGCCTGTGGTCGCCCCGATCGGGCTCGGGGTCGCGGCGGCAGCGGCGGCGTCAGTCATATCCGCATGCTACCTACGCAACCGTAGGTAACGGATACGAGTGGCGATGCTCACGTGTGAGGCCCCCTGGACAGATGGGCGAAACGGTCGGATGATCAAATGAGTGCGGTCGGCACCGGATGAGCGCCAGGGGATCGAAGGGTACGAAGCATCCGGGTCGCAGCCCCCACGGGGCACCTGACAACACATACCCTCATCAAGGAGCGATCGTGGCGCGCGACATCGCGGCTCCCCTCACCGTCCCCACCCACCACCAGGAGCTGGTCTCCTGGGTCGACGAGATCGCAGCGATCACCCAGCCCGACCGGGTGGTCTGGTGCGACGGCTCCGAGGCCGAGTACGAGCGCCTGTGCGGGGAGCTCGTCGCCAAGGGCACGTTCACCAAGCTGGACGAGATCAAGCGCCCGAACTCGTACTACGCCGCGTCCGACCCGAGCGATGTCGCCCGCGTCGAGGACCGTACGTTCATCTGCTCCCAGGAGGAGAAGGACGCCGGGCCCACCAACCACTGGAAGGACCCCGCCGAGATGCGGGAGATCTTCACCGGTGCCGATGGTGTCTTCCGCGGGTCCATGCGCGGTCGCACCATGTACGTCGTGCCCTTCTGCATGGGCCCCGTCGGCTCGCCGCTCTCCGCCATCGGCGTCGAGATCACCGACTCCGCGTACGTCGCCGTCTCCATGCGCACCATGACCCGGATGGGCCAGGCGGTCCTGGACGAACTGGGCACCGACGGCTTCTTCGTGAAGGCCGTCCACACCCTCGGCGCGCCGTTGGCGGAGGGCCAGGAGGACGTCCCGTGGCCCTGCAACACCACCAAGTACATCTCGCACTTCCCCGAGGACCGCGAGATCTGGTCGTACGGCTCCGGCTACGGCGGGAACGCCCTGCTCGGCAAGAAGTGCTACGCGCTGCGCATCGCCTCCGTGATGGCCCGTGACGAGGGCTGGCTCGCCGAGCACATGCTGATCCTGAAGCTCACGCCGCCGCGTGGTGAGTCCAAGTACGTCGCGGCCGCGTTCCCCTCGGCCTGCGGCAAGACCAACCTCGCCATGCTGGAGCCCACCATCCCCGGCTGGACCGTGGAGACCATCGGCGACGACATCGCCTGGATGCGGTTCGGCGAGGACGGCCGGCTCTACGCGATCAACCCCGAGGCCGGGTTCTTCGGCGTCGCGCCCGGCACCGGCGAGCACACCAACGCCAACGCCATGAAGACCATGTGGGGCAACTCCGTCTTCACCAACGTGGCGCTGACGGATGACGGCGACGTCTGGTGGGAGGGCATGACCGAGGAGGCGCCCGCGCACCTCACGGACTGGAAGGGCAACGACTGGACCCCCGAGTCCGGTACGCCCGCCGCCCACCCCAACGCCCGCTTCACCGTCCCGGCCGGGCAGTGCCCGATCATCGCGCCCGAGTGGGAGGACCCCAAGGGCGTGCCGATCTCGGCCATCCTCTTCGGCGGCCGGCGCGCCTCCGCCGTCCCGCTGGTCACCGAGTCCTTCGACTGGCAGCACGGCGTCTTCCTCGGTGCCAACGTCGCCTCCGAGAAGACCGCCGCCGCCGAGGGCAAGGTCGGCGAGCTGCGCCGCGACCCGTTCGCCATGCTGCCGTTCTGCGGCTACAACATGGGCGACTACATGAACCACTGGGTCAAGGTCGGGGCCGGCAAGGCCGATCAGTCCAAGCTCCCGAAGATCTACTACGTGAACTGGTTCCGCAAGAACGAGGCGGGCAAGTTCGTCTGGCCCGGCTTCGGCGAGAACAGCCGCGTCCTGAAGTGGATCGTGGAGCGCCTGGAGGGCAAGGGCGAGGGCGTCGAGACCCCGATCGGCATCCTGCCGACCAAGGGCGCGCTGGACACCGAAGGCCTGGACCTCGCCAAGTCCGACCTCGACTTCCTGCTGACGGTCGACAAGGAGGTCTGGCGCGAGGAGGCCGCCCTGGTACCCGAGCACCTCAACACCTTCGGCGACCACACGCCCAAGGAGATGTGGGACGAGTACCGCGCGCTGGTGGAGCGGCTGGGCTGAGCCCGGTCCGCCGAGTCCCGCTCCCCTGAGCCCCGCGGCCGGGTCCATCGGACATCCGCCCTGACCTGTGGGGTCGACAGCCCGCCGCGGTCCGGGGACTGTCGCTGTCGGCGCAGCCCCGGGGGTGTCCCCGACCACGGACACCCTCCCGGCCCCCGGAACCCCCTCACGGTTCCGGGGGCCGCCCTCGTTCCTGGGCGGGAGAGGTCGTGGCACCCGGTCCGCGCGCCGAGGCGGCACGCGGACCGGGGCCGTCAGTGGGCGCCGACCAGCAGCCCGAGGGGGGCGGTGGCGGCGGCGGAGGCGAGGGCCTCGGTGTGGGCGTCCATCCGCTGCGCGGCGAGGATGGCGGCGGTGGTGTCGGCGCGGGACGCGGCCACCAGCAGCGCGCGGCCCGCCAGGTCGTGGGCGCGGCGGTGCAGCGACGCCGGGGCGGCGTCGGTCAGGGCGGCGTGCCGGGCGGGCGGGGCGCCGCGCAGCCGGGCCACCTGTTCGGCGATGCGGTCACCCGCCGGGCCGAGGCCGAGTTCGTCGGTGACCGCGAGGAGGGCGGCGAGGTGCCCCGCGAGCTGGATGTCCAGCGCCTCCTCGCGGCTGCGGTGCGGAAAGTCCGCGTCCTGGGCCGGGGTGTGGACCGACTTGGTGCGGATCGGCTCGTACATGGATGGCCTCCCGGTGATGCTGGGTATCCATCCTACATTGGAATGAGTCCAAGTTTATGCCGGGTCCGGGAGAATGGTCGCCTTACGGCTGTCCGGGACCGGGTGCCGGGCCGTGTCCGGCCCGGGACCGGTCCAGCAGCCCGAGTCCGAGTGCCTTGACCACCGCGTGCGTACGGTCGTTGACATCGAGCTTGGCGAAGACCCGCAGCAGATGCGTCTTCACCGTTGCTTCCGTGATGACCAGCCGACGGCCGATCTCGACGTTGGAGAGCCCGTCCGCCACCGCGCCCAGCACATCCACCTCCCGTCTCGTCAGCGTCACCGGGGCAGGCGCCCGCATCCGGGCCACCAGCCGCGCCGCGACGCGCGGAGCCAGCACGGTCTCGCCGCGGGACGCGGAGTGGACGGCGTCCACCAGCTGCTCGCGGGTGGCGTCCTTGAGCAGGTAGCCGACGGCCCCCGCCTCGACGGCGCGCTCGATCTCCGCGTCGGTCTCGTAGGTGGTCAGGATCAGCACGCGGGTGCGGGCGGCGCCGGCGACGATCTCCGTGGTGGCCCCCGTCCCGTCGAGGACGGGCATCCGCAGGTCCATCAGCACCACGTCGGGCTCCAGCCGTCCGACGAGCGTGACGGCGGCCCGGCCGTCCTCGGCCTCGCCGACGACCTCGATGGTGGGTTCGTCGGCCAGCAGGGCGACGACCCCGGCACGCATCACCGTATGGTCGTCCGCCACGATGATCCGGAGCTTCTTCTCCGCCGTCCCATGGGTCATTTCAGTCCTGTCCGTCGGTGGGGATCATGGCCAGCACCCGCGTGCCGTCGCCGACCGAGCTGGTGACGGTGAGTTCGCCGCCGAGCTCGGCCAGGCGTGTGCGCATGCCGTGCAGCCCGAAGCCCTGGGAGTCCTCGGTCACGAATCCACCTCCGTCGTCGGTGATCTCCAGCTCGACCCCGTACGGCTGCGCGGTGAGGACCACCTCCACGGTGGAGGCCGCCGCGTGCTTGCGGACGTTGGCGAGGGACTCCTGGGTGCAGCGCAGGAGGGCGATCCGGGTCTGCTGGTCGCAGACGATGTCCGGGAGTTCGCGGGTCACGCCGATCCCGGTGTCCTCGGTGAAGCGGTCCAGGGTCCGTCGCAGGGTGTCCGCCACCGAGCCGGCGGCGACACCGCTCCGCGGGGCCGAACCGACGAGGACGCGCGCCTCGGCGAGGTTCTCGCGCGCGGTGTTCTCGATCGCCAGCAGCTGCTTCCCGCTCCTGCCCGGGTCGGTCTCCAGACCGGCTGCGGCCGCCTCCGCGAGCACGATGATGGAGGCGAAGCCCTGGGCGAGCGTGTCGTGGATCTCCCGCGCGAGACGTTCGCGCTCCTCCGCCGCCCCCTGGCGGTGGTGCGCCTCGACCAGCCGGAGCCGGGCGTCCTCCAGTTCGGCGCTCAGCCGCCGGGCCCGCTCGCCGGCATCCTCGGCGATGTGGCGCACGCCCAGCCCGATCAGCACGCCGGCCGCGTAGCCGATGACCGTGAAGATCACGTTGCCGGTGAAGAACTCCCCGTCCCAGCCCTGCCGTACGACGTTGCCGGCCACGACCCCCGCCGCTGCGAGACCGCTGAGGGCGCTCGCGGCACGCGCGCTCGCGGTGTAGATCCAGAAGTGCGGCAGTGTCACCACGAAGAGGGCCGCGCCGCCGTCGAGCAGGTACGACAGCGCGCTGAGACTCACGACGAGTACGTACAGGTGGACGCGGGGGCGCAGGAGGGGGCCGGCGGGGAACAGCCCCACCGCGCCGTACGACAGAGCCAGGACGGCCAGCAGCACCAGCACCGGGTACCTCGTCGTACCGGGGGCGTCGGCGACCGCGAGGGCCGGCGGGACGAGGCCCAGCAGCACCCAGAAGACGCCGTTCCACCGGTGCGGCACAGGTACGGTCAACGCGGTGTCGGGCTGCGGCCGTTGGTTCACCGCGTCAGCCTACTTCCGCCAGAGGCCGGGCGGCAGGCTGCCGGGTCCGGCCGACCCGCCCCGGCCACCAGGCACGCTCGCCGAGGAGCAGCAGCACCGACGGCAGGACCATGAGCCGGATGACCACCGCGTCCAGCAGGACGGCCACGGCCAGGCAGAAGCCCATCTGCTTCATCTCGGTGAGGTGCAGGGCCACGAACGCGCCGAACACCGTCACCATCACGATCGCCGCGCTGGTCACCACCTTGGCCGACCGGCTGAGGCCCTCCAGCACCGCCGCGCGGGCGGCCATGCCGTTCTGCCTGGCCTCCTGGATCCGGCTGACCACGAACACCTGGTAGTCCATCGACAGGCCGAAGAGGATCACCACGAGGAACAACGGAACCCGGGAGGCGATCGCCCCGAGCGAGTCGAAAGCCAGCAGGTCCTCCGCCCACGTCCCCTGGAAGACCAGGACCAGCAGGCCGAGCGAGGCACCCGCGGACAGCAGGTTGAGTACGACGCCGATGACGCCGATCACCACCGAGCGGAACGCCCACACGGTCATCAGGAACGTCATCAGCAGCAGGGACCCGAGGACCAGCGGCAGCTTGTCGCTCTCGTGCGCCACGTAGTCGCGGCCCCGGGCCACGTCGCCGCTCACCGCCGTCTCCACGCCCGGCAGTTGGCCGACGGTGGCGGGGATGTGGTCCTGGCGCAGCCGGGCGAGGGACTCGATCGCCTCGGCGGAGGGCGCGGCGTGGGGGACCGCGAGTTCCAGCACGCTGATCCGGCCGTCGGCCGACGTACGGACCCTCGGCTCCGGGTTCTCCGGATCTCGCGCGAACAGCGGATCGGCCTGAGCCCGTCGGCCGAGGTCCACCAGCGCCTGCCGCGCCTGTGCGGCCTGCTCCGGGGCGGAACGGGTGACGACCTCGTGCGTGACGAAGAGGTGGGGGAAGCTCTCGGTCAGCCGGTCGTAGACCTGCATGGCGGGGATGTCACGGGAGAAGGTGTCCTTGCCCGGGTCGATGAGCTTCAGGCCCAGCGCGGGCGCGGTCAGACCGAGCATGACGAGGACCGACAGGCACAGGGTGAGGGCGGGACGGGTCCGGGCGGGGCGCAGCAGAGCGCCGAACACCCGCCCGGTCTCCGGCCTCTCGGCCCTGGCCGGCTTGCCGCGCTTCGCCCGGCGGGCGGCCCTGCGGGGGGCGAGCCGGTCGGTACGGCGGCCGATCGTGACCAGCAGCGCCGGCAGCACGGTGAGCGAGCTGGCGACGGCGACGGCCACGACGAGGATGGTCCCGGTCGCCAGTGAGGAGAAGATGACGTCGGTGGCCAGATACAGGGTGGCCGTGGAGAAGATCACGGCGAGACCCGAGATGACGATGGCCCGGCCCGCTGTCGCCGCCGCCAGCTCCACGAGGGCTTCCGGGCTGAGCCGCCCGCCCGCTCGTGCCCGTTCCTCGCGTTCACGCTTCAGGTAGAAGAGCGTGTAGTCCACGCCCACCGCCAAGCCGATGAGCAGGATGAGGTTCATCCCGACCCCCGGGTCGGGCAGGAGGTGCGAAGCGACCATGGACAGCCCGATCGCCGCGGCGATGGAGGAGAGCGCCAGGAGCAGCGGGACGCCCGCCATGACCACCGAGCCGAACACGATCAGCAGGGTGATGAGGGTGACGGGCAGGCTGATGCGTTCGGAGAGCGCGAGATCCTCGCCGCGCTGGTCGTTGACGCCCTTGCTGATGGCGGGGGACCCGGTCTCCTCCACCACCAGGTCCGGATGGTTCGCGGCCACCGCCGCCGTCGCCTCCAGGAGCGGTACGACGTTCCTCCTGCCCGCCAGTTCCGGGCCGTTCAGCACCACCGAGACCAGCAGGACCCTGCCGTCCTGCGAGCGGACGGGAGCGGCCACGCTCTCCACCTCGGGCAGGACCCGCGCCCGCGCGGTCACATCCTCGGCCGCCGCACCGGCCGCCGCCATGTCCAGCTGTCCCGACCTCGCCCGGATCATGATCCGTTCGGTGGGGGAGCGCTCCAGACCGCCGTCGGTCGCCATCGCCTCGGCGCGTCCCGCCTCACCGACCCGGAAGTCCTCGGTGGTGGCCTCGTTGGAGCCCACGGCGATGCCGGCCACGAGGCACAGGACGACGAACGCGAACCAGCCGGCGATCGCCCGCCCGGCGTGCCGGGCGCTCCATCGGGCCATGCGTACAGGGAGTTGTCTCATGCCGGAAACTCTGGCCGGAGGGGGGCTGCGGCCGACACGTCCTGCCGGTGGAACCCGTTGTCCACCGACCGGTGGACAACGGGCGTCGGGGCGGGGGCGACCACGGCGCGGAGCGGCACCCCGGCACCCCGGCACCCTGACGGTCGGCAGGACGTCACGGACGCGCCCTGGGGCTGTCCGTACGTCAGGCCTACGGCTGCCCGTAACCGTCCAGGAAGGAACCGATCCGGGTCACCGCGTCGGTCAGCTCCTCGGCCGCCGGCAGCGTCACGATGCGGAAGTGGTCGGGCTCGGGCCAGTTGAAACCCGTCCCCTGCACGACCATGATCTTCTCGGCCCGCAGCAGGTCCAGGACCATCTGCCGGTCGTCCTTGATCTTGTAGACCTTGGGGTCGAGCCGGGGGAAGAGGTACAGCGCCCCCTTCGGCTTCACGCAGGTCACCCCGGGGATCGAGGTCAGCAGGTCGTACGCCGCGTCCCGCTGCTCCAGGATCCGGCCGCCCGGCAGCACCAGGTCCTCGATCGACTGCCGCCCGCCGAGCGCGGTGGCCACCGCGTGCTGGGAGGGCATGTTGGCGCAGAGCCGCATGTTGGCGAGGACCGTGAGCCCCTCGATGTACGAGCTGGCGTGCGCCTTCGGGCCGCAGACGGCCAGCCAGCCGGAGCGGTAGCCGGCCACCCGGTAGTTCTTGGAGAGCCCGTTGAAGGTCAGCACCATCAGATCGGGGGCCAGCGCCGCCGTCGGGGTGTGGGTCGCGCCGTCGTACAGGATGCGGTCGTAGATCTCGTCGGAGCAGACGATCAGGTTGTGGCGCCGGGCGATCTCGGTGAGACCGCGCAGCATCTCGTCGTCGTACACCGCCCCGGTCGGGTTGTTCGGGTTGATGATCACCAGGGCCTTGGTGCGGTCGGTGATCTTCCGCTCGACGTCCGCCAGGTCCGGCATCCAGTCGGCCTGCTCGTCGCACCGGTAGTGCACGGCCGTCCCGCCGGCCAGCGAGACCGAGGCCGTCCACAGGGGATAGTCCGGGGCCGGTACGAGGACCTCGTCGCCGTCGTCGAGCAGCGCCTGCATCGACATCTGGATCAGCTCGGAGACCCCGTTGCCCAGGTAGATGTCCTCGACGTCGAGGTCGATGCCCTTGGTCTGGTAGTGCTGCACCACCGCGCGCCGCGCCGGGAGCAGGCCCTTGGCGTCCCCGTAGCCGTGCGCGCCCGCGAGGTTGCGCAGGATGTCCTCGAGGATCTCCGGCGGGCACTCGAACCCGAACGCGGCCGGGTTGCCCGTGTTGAGCTTGAGGATGCGCTGACCGGCCGCTTCGAGCCGCATCGCCTCCTCCAGCACGGGGCCCCGGATCTCGTAACAGACATTGGCGAGCTTCGTGGACTGGATGACCTGCATGTCCGCGAGCTTACGGCCGCGTTTCGCGCGGTGCGCGGAGAATGCGCCGTCCTCGCCACCTCCGGCCGGCCCGCCGCCGCGCTCCGGCTTCCATCGGCAAGGCCGCCCCGGCCCCGGACCGTGGGAACGGCCGGTCCGGGCGGCGCCGGGGCTTGGAATGGGGCGTGAGCCGCCCGAACGGGTGAGATGCGCCACGCGCGGCGACCCGGGCCGGGAGGTGCCCGGGCCCGGCCCCGCCGACCGGCGGTGGTGTGCGGGCGGCGGGCCGTACGGCTGCCGGGGCGGTTTGCTGCCCGGCGCGTTCACTCCGGCAGTTCGGTGCCCTCGGGGACGCGGATGCCGAAGTCGTCCCGGAGCACCTGGAGGACCTCGGCGGGGCCGGACAGCATCCGCTCCTTGATCGTGCCGTCCCCGGCCGTCTCGATCAGGTCCAGCCCGGCGAGCGCCAGATGGGAGGAGTCGGACAGGGCGCGCTGCGCGTAAACCGCCTGCGCGAAGGGTGAGTGCGGGCTGGTGGCCACGTACCAGTTGATCATCTCGAAGTCGGGGACCTCGAACGGCTCCGGCGTGAAGCTGTACTGCGCCTCCCAGCTCCCGCCCTTCTCCGTCTGCAACTCCCACATCTCCAGCGGCCCGTCGTGCGCCACCGTGACCAGGCGGTGGTGGCGCGGAGCGTCGTGCAGCTCGGCCCCCGCCACCAGCTCGATCGGCTCCAGCAGCGCGCCGATGCTCCCGAACCCGACATCGGCCACGTACGGGGTCACCACGTCCGGGACGCCCACTCGCAGCAGTATGTGGCTGCGCGGCCGGATGTCGCCCGGCGCGGCGCCCACCATCACCCGGGCGGCCAGCAGCGTCACGGTGAAGCCCAGCTGCCGCAGGGCGGTGGCGAGGAGGGTGTTCTGCTCGTAGCAGTAGCCGCCCCGTCCGCCGAGGACGAGCTTGGCCTCCACGTCGGCCGGGTCCAGGGAGGGCGCCGAGCCGAGCACCGGGTCCAGGTTCTCGAACGGGATGCCGAGGGCATGGGCGCGGTGCAGGGACCGCAGCACCTCCACCGTGGGGCGGCGCTCCCCGGTCCAGCCGATCCGGGCGACGTAGGCGTCGAGGTCGAGTGTCATACCCCGACCGTACGCAGCCGGAGCGGGACCGCGCCTCAGGCTGCGGGACCAGGTGCCCCGCCCGGGTGGACCGGGACTCCCGACCGAGCCCGAACGGGGGAAGAGCCGGGCTTCCGCCGGGCGGTACCGGTGGACCGGGCTGCGCCTTCCGCTCGGCGGTACCGGTGGACCGGGCTGCGACGCCTTCCGCTCGGCGGGACCCGTGGGCCGGGCTGTCCCTTCCGTTCGGCGGTACCGGTGGACCGGGCTGCGCCTTCCGTTCGGCGGGACCCGTGGGCCGGGCTGCGACGCCTTCCGTTCGGCGGGACCGGTGGACCGGGCTGCGCCTTCCGTTCGGCGGGACCCGTGGGCCGGGCTGCGACGCCTTCCGCCGGGCGGTACCGGTGGACCGGGCTGCGCCTTCCGTTCGGCGGGACCCGTGGGCCGGGCTGTCCCCTTCCGCCGTCGAGTGTCGGTACGCCGGGTCCTCAGACCCCGGACACCGAGCCGGCCGACGCGATCAGCAGGGCCGTGTCCACGCCCTGCTCCCGCGCGGTACGGAGCAACGCCGCGTCCCCCGCCTCCGCCACGGCCGGGCTGGTGGCCTCCTCGGCCGGGGGGCCGGCGGCGTACGTCGCGGTCGCCGGGGCCATCGCCGCGAGCCAGTCGGCCAGCAGCCCGCCGAACTCCTTCCGGTCGATCCCCGCGTTCTCCACCAGCGCGAACGCGTGCCGGGCCCCCGCGAACATGGCGGTCATCGCGCTGAGCAGCGCCACGTCGTACAGCGCGGCGAGGCCGAACTCCGCGCCGACGTACCGGGTGGCGGCGGGCACGGCCAGCACCTCCCGGTGCTCGTCGAAGAGGGCGCGCGGGCCGCTGTAGAGGACGTACCCGCCGGACTGCGGCGCGCCGATCATCGGGGGCACGGCCATGATCCCGCCGTCCAGGAAGCGTGCGCCGCGCTCGGCCGCCCAGGCCGCGCGGGCGCGGGACTCAGCCGGGGTGGAGGTGGTGAGGTCGACCAGGTCCTTGCCGGCGAGGTCGGCGTCGGCCAGCGCCTCGCGGACCGACGCGTCGTCGAGCAGGCAGGTGACGACGAGCGGGCTCGCGGCCACGGCCTCCGTCGCGGTGTCGGCCACCCGGGCTCCCCGGAGCGCGAGTTCGGCGCTCCGGCCGGGGCTGCGGTTCCAGACGGTCAGGGGGTGCCCGGCGGCGAGCCAGGTACGGGCGAGCGCGGCGCCCATGGAGCCGAGGCCGAGCAGGGTGAGCGGGGTGGGAGAAGTGGGCGCGGTCGGCGCCGGGAGGTTGTCGGGCATGAGGATTAGGCTGGTCGACCGGGCCGGGACCGACAAGTACGCACCTGCGAGTGGGTGGTTACCCGGTGGTGAGTGACCAGATGGGGGAGGGTGGGCGATGGGGGCCGTACGGAGGCCGGGGGCGTACATCTGCGGGATCGACGCGGCGATGGACGTCATCGGCGGCAAGTGGAAGGTGCTCATCCTGTGGGCGCTGGACGAGAAGCCGTGCCGTTTCGGGGAGCTGCGCCGGGCCGTGCCCGGGGTGACCGAGAAGCTGCTCAGCTCGCACCTCAAGGAGTTGGAGGACCACGGCATCGTGCACCGGGAGGAGTACGCCGAAGTGCCGCCACGGGTGGAGTACTCGCTCACACCGCGCGGGATCGCGCTGAACGCGGCCCTGGGCCCGCTGGGGGAGTGGGGACGCGAGCACGTCCTCCCCGGGCCGTAGCCGCTCAGGGGTTGTCGGCGTCCGACCCGCCGGGCGGTCCTGACCTCAGGGCCGCCCGGCGCCCTCACGCGTTCCCCTGGGCCGCCACGGCCGCGTCGATCCCGTCCAGCAGCACCCCGAGCCCCACCCGGAACGTCTCCCGCGCCTCCCGCTCAGGGAACGGCATCACGTCCTGACCCGGGCCCGCTCCCTCGCCGCTGCTCGGGTCCGCCCCTTCGTCCCCGCCCGGGTCCGCTCCCTCGCCGCTGCTCGGGTCCGCCCCTTCGTCCCCGTTCGGGCCCGCTCCCTCGCCCCCGCCCGGATACGGCTCCGGGGCCCCGTCCCGTTCCAGCCCGATCACCGCCGGAAAGCGTTCCGCGAAGTCCGGGACCAGCTCCGTCAGGGCCGCCGAGCGGGCCGCCCACCACTCCTCGTCGGAGCTCCCGGTCGCCGTCGCCGCCCGTCGCGCGTCGGCCACCGCCCGCGCCGAGCCCCGCACCAGCGGGAACAGCGTCCCCACCAGCCGCCGCACCGTCCGCGCCGGCAGCCCGGTCGCCCCCAGCAGCCGGACGAGCGCGTCCAGGTTCGCGTACTCGTGCGGGCCGAGGACCGGCCGGGCCTGCGAGACCTGGAGCACCCAGGGGTGGCGTACGAAGAACTCCAGGAGCTCCCCGGCCCACGCGGTGAGCGGCGCCCGCCAGTCGTCCGACTCCGGATACGCGGTGGGGAGTTCGGCGTGCACGGCGTCGTACATCAGGTCCAGCAGCTCGCTCTTGCGCGGGACGTGCGTGTAGAGCGCCATCGCGGTCCGCCCCAGCCGCTCGCCGACCGCGCGCATCGACAGGGCCGCCATGCCCTCCTCGTCCGCGACCGCGACGGCCGCCGCCACGATGGCGTCCACGCTCAGCCGGGGCTTGGGCCCGGGGCCGCCGCGCGGCGGGGCGGCGACATCCGCGCGCCAGAGCAGGGAGAGGGAGCGGCGGGCGTCACCCTGCCCGGCGAAGACCACCACTTGCGACTCCTTACGCCATAAAGTAACTTCGGCCGAGTAATTCGGGGAATGCTTTACCTCGTAAAGGTATCAGGGAGAGGGGCTCCGGCTCATGGGTCAGGCCATGCCGGTCAGCTATGTACGGGTCATCGGGGCAGAGCGGACCACCCCGCGCACCGCCCGGATCACCTTCACCGGGGAGGCGCTGCCCCGCCTCATGGAGGACCGCCCCGACCAGCAGATGAAGCTGTGCCTGCCGCGCGAGGCGGAGCGTGGCGGAAGGGCTGCTGCCGGAGCAGATGCCGAGGACACCTACGGCATGCGCTGGTACGAGGCGTTCCTCGCGGTCCCGCGGGCGCGGCGGCCCTGGCTGCGCAGCTTCACCGTCCGCGCCTACGACCGGCACACCAACGCGATGACCGTGGACTTCGTGCTCCACGGGGACGCCGGGCCCGCCTCGCGCTGGGGTGCGGACGCCCGCCCCGGTGACGTGCTCGGCATGGTCGGCCCGTCGTCCCTCTACGCCCGTCCGCTGCCGGAGGCGGAGCGGATGCTGCTCGCCGGGGACGAGACGGCGCTCCCGGCCATCGCCACGGTGCTGGAGGCGCTGCCGGCCGGGACCCGGGCCCTGGTGTACGCCGAGGTCGCGGACGCGGCGGAGGAGCGGGAGCTGCCGGAGGCCGCCGGAGGGGCCGAGGTGCGCTGGGTGCACCGGGACCGGGGCGGCTCGCTCATGGCAGCGGTACGGGGCGCCGGGCCGGGCCTCGACGGGGTGGACGCGGCCTGGGTGGCGGGGGAGGCGTCGGCGGTCCGCGCGCTCCGGCGCCACCTGGTGGGGGAGCGCCAACTGCCGCAGGATGACGTAGAGTTCAGTGGGTACTGGCGGCGCGCGCTCACCCAGGACGACGCCCCCACCGAGGAGGACCTCGCCTGGGCGGCGGAGCGCGCGGCCGACTCCGGGTGAGCGGCCTGCCGTCGGGCGGCTGAGCGGCCTGCCGTCAGGCCGCTGGGCCCCTCGTCAGACGGCCGAAGCCCCCGCGCCCCGGACCGCCCGGCCCGCCAGCACCGACGTACGGCGGCCGTCCTCGATGACGAACCGGCCGTCGATCAGCACGTGCGGGATGCCCACCGGCAGCGTGCGCGGCTCCTCGAACGTGGAACCCGCCGCCACCGTCCCCGGGTCGAACAGCACCAGGTCCGCGCGGTAGCCCTCGCGCACCAGGCCCCGGTCCGCCAACCGCAGCCGGGCGGCCGGGCGCGAGGTCAGGTGGGCGACGCACTCCTCCAGCGAGAGGATGCCCAACTCCCTGGCGTACCGGCCCAGATACCGCGGGAACGTGCCGTACGCCCTCGGGTGCGGCTTGTCGCCCTGGAGGATGCCGTCGCTGCCGCCGGTGTGCACCGGGTGGCGCATGATCTGCCGCACGTTCTCCTCATGGCCCACGTGCTGGAGGATCGTCGTCCCGAGCCGGTCCTCGGTGAGCAGCCGCCGCGCGGTGACCCAGGGCTCCTCGCCCCGCAGCGCCGCCGAATCGGCCACCGTACGGCCCACGTACTCGGTCAGGTGCGGCGCGCTCACGCCGGAGATCTCGATGGTGTCCCACTCGATCGGCACCCCGTGGCAGCCGTCCGAGCCCAGCACCTCCAGATGGTGCCGTATCCTCTCCGCGCTCTCCGCGTCCGCGAGCCGGGTGAGGACCGACTCCGGACCACCCTCGCCCGCCCAGCTGGGCAGCATGGCGACCAGCGTCGTGCAGCCGGGGGTGTACGGATAGGTGTCGAGCGAGATGTCGGCCCCGGCGGCCAGCGCACGGTCGAGCAGGGCCAGGAGGTCGGGCGCCTTGCCCTGGTTCACGCCGAAGTTCATGGTGGCGTGGGCGAGATGGAGGGCGCAGCCGGCGTGGTGGGTCAGCTGCACCATCTCCTCGTACGCCTCAAGCGCGCCGGCCCCGTAACTGCGGTGGTGCGGGCAGTAGTAGCCGCCGTGGCGGGCCACCACCCGGCAGAGTGCGGTGAGTTCGGCGTCGTCCGCGTACATCCCGGGGGTGTAGGTCAGCCCCGACGACATGCCGACCGCGCCCTCCCGCATGCCCTGGTCCACCAGCTCCCGCATCCGGGCCAGTTCGGCGTCGGTGGCCGGGCGGTCGTCCCAGCCCACCGCGTACATCCGCACCGTGCCCTGCGGGATGAGGTAGGCGGCGTTGACGGCGATGCCCTGGCCGCCGAAGCCGCGGTCCAGCCGGTCCAGATAGCCGCCGACCGTGCGCCAGTCGAAGTCGATGCCGGAGCCGTCGCCGTTCCAGCCGGTGATGGAGCGCCGGACCTCGGCGAGCGTGCGGTCGTCGACCGGGGCGTACGACAGACCGTCCTGGCCCAGCACTTCGAGGGTGACCCCCTGCGCCGCCTTCGCGCTGTGGTCCGGGTCGCGCAACAGTGCCAGATCGCTGTGGGCGTGCATGTCGATGAAGCCGGGGGCGAGGGCGAGCCCGTCCGCGTCGACCGTGCGGGTGGCGGTGGGGCGGGGGCCGGGGGAGCCCTCGCGGTGGATCTCGGCGATCCGGCCGCCGTCGACCGCCACATCGGCGCGGTGGGCGGGCCGGCCGGTGCCGTCGACGACGAGCGCGTCGCGCAGGACCAGGTCCATGGGTGACCTTTCAGGGAGCGGAAGCGGAACGGCTCAGAAGAACGTGCGGATGTAGTCGCCGACCGTGCCGTCCGCTTCCACCAGCGGGATCAGCTGCCACTTGTCGAAGCTCGTGCACGGGTGCGAGAGCCCCATGCCGACCCAGTCGCCGACATCCAGCTCCGCCCCTTCCTCCGTACGGACCCAGGTGTGCTGGTCGGAGAGGCCGGTGACCGTGATGCCGGTGGCGGGGCGGACCGAGCCGTCCCGGGCGGAGCGGACCACCTGCGCCTCGGGCAGGTCGAGGTCGTACGCCGCGTCCCGCTTGCCCGCGTTCAGGAACGCCTGCTCGCCGCTCGGGCGCGAGACGACCTGTGCCCAGAGGCGGAAGGCGGGCTCCAGGGCGCCCTCCTCGGGGACCCGGTTGAAGGGGGTGAGGTGCTTGTAGTGCCCGTCGTCGTGCGAGACGTACGCGCCGGAGCGCAGCAACTTCAGTACGGGCAGGCTGAGTTCACCGACCTCCGCGAAGACGTCCGCGACCGCGTCGAACCAGGCGCTGCCGCCCGCGCTGATCACGATCTCGTCGGCGCCGGTGAACCGCTTCTCGCCGTCGAGGGCGGCCGCGAGCGAGACGAGCCGCCGCAGCCACTCCCGTACCCGCTCCGGGTCGGCGTCCGGCACCTCGCCCTCGTACCCGGCCACGCCCACCAGGCGCAGCGACCCGGCCGCCGCCACCGCGTCGGCCACCGCCACGCAGTCGGCCTCGGTCCGGGCGCCGGTGCGCGCGCCCTCGCCCGCGCCGAGCTCCACGACCACGTCGAGGGGGCGGGTGGCACCCGCCGCGCTCAGGGCCTCCGCCATCAGTTCGACCCCGCGCACGGAGTCGACGTAGCAGACGAAGCGGAACTCCGGGTCGGCCGTCAGTTCACCAGCCAGCCAGCGCAGGGCGACCGGGTCGACCAACTCGTTGGCGAGGAAGATCCGCCCGACCCCGTACGCCCGGTAGACGCGCGCCTGGTGCGGCACGGCCGCCGTGATGCCCCAGGCGCCGCGCCTCAGCTGGTCCGCGAAGAGCTGCGGGGACATCGAGGTCTTGCCGTGCGGGGCGAATGCCAGGCCGTGGCGTTCGGCGTACGTCTCCAGCAGGGCGAGGTTGTGCTCGACCGACTCGGCCGAGAGGGCGAGGACGGGGGTGGTGAAGCCGCCGGTGAAGAGGTTGCGGCGCTCGGCGGCCAGGGTGCCCACGGTCAGGCCCTCGGCGTCCGGCGGCAGCGCCTTGAAACGGTGGTCGACGCGTTCGTCGGCGAGGTCGGCGATCAGTGACGCGGTGCGGTCGGTGGGGCGGTCGGCTGCCAAGGGGAGCTCCTCGAAGTCAGTTGCAACATATGCAACACCCATTGCGTATATCGCTCGACGCTGTCTAACATCCGAGCCGATGCCCGGTCAATGGTGACCACCGGCCCGCACGCCGACCAGCGAGGAGCCCTCCGTGTCCGGACCCGCAGCAGGGACGGCCCACGCCGCCACGACCACCGACGTCGTCTGTCTCGGTGAGTCCATGGTGGCGTTCCTGCCCTCGCAGCCCGGCCGCCTCGCCGACGTGCCCTCCTTCGGGCGGGGGATCGGGGGCGCGGAGTCCAACGTGGCCTGCGCGCTCGCCGCCGCCGGGCACCGGGCGGCCTGGGTGGGACGGGTCGGGGCGGACGGCTTCGGGGACCACCTGGTCGAGACGATCTCGGGGTACGGGGTCGACACGTCGGCGGTGCGGCGGGACCCCGCCCGGCCCACCGGCATCTACTTCCGTACGGCGACGGATCGCGGGGCGGGGGCGCACGAGGTGGCGTACTACCGGGCCGGGTCGGCGGCGTCCGCGATGTCGCCGGCGAACGTGCCGTACGAGGACGTGTTCGCGGGACGGATCCTGCACCTGTCCGGGATCACGGCCGCGTTGTCGGCCGACTGCCTTTCGCTGCTGCGGGACCTGACGGCTCCCCGGGCGGGCCGACCGCTGGTCTCGTTCGACGTGAACCACCGGCCGCACCTGTGGCGGGGCGGTGACGCGTCCGTGCTGCTGGAGCCGGCCCGCCGCTGCGACCTGGTCTTCGTCGGCGAGGACGAGGCGGAGGAGGCGTGGGGGATCGTCGGCGCGGAGGCGATCCGGGCGGCGCTGCCGGAGCCGTCCGTGCTGGTGGTGAAGCGGGGGAGCGCGGGCGCGACGGTGTTCTCGGGGCTCCGCCCCGGACCCCGCTCCTCGAACGCCGGAGAGCCCGGGCATGCCCGAGGGGCTGAGCGTGGTGACACCGTCACCCTCGTCCCCGCCCTCCATGTCGACGTCGTCGCCGCCGTCGGGGCCGGGGACGCGTTCGCCGCCGGGTTTCTCTCCGCCACCCTGCGCGGACTGTCCGTACGGGACCGGGTCCGGCACGGGCACCTCATGGCCGCCGCCGTCCTCACCGTCCCCGGCGACCTCACCGCACCCCCCGCCCGCGACCACGCCGACCGGCTCGTCGCCCTCGACGACGAGGCCTGGGGGAGACTTCGTCTCGGCCCCGGCTGGACCGCAGCCGACCGGGCCTGCGAGGAGGTACGTACGTCATGAGCCAGACCGTCGACCGGGCACTCAGCATCCTGCCGCTGCTCGCCCAGGGACCCGCCGACCTCGGCCAGGTCGCCGAGCGGCTCGGCGTCCACAAGTCCACGGCGCTGCGCCTGCTGCGTACGCTCCACGAGCACGGCCTCGTCTACCGGCAGCAGGACCAGCGCTACCGCCTCGGCGCCCGGCTGTTCGCGCTCGCGCAGGAGGCCGTCGAGAACCTCGACGTACGCGAGATCGCCCACCCCCACCTGGTCGAGCTGAACGACCGGTGCGGGCACACCGTGCACCTCGCGGTCTACGAGGAGCGGGAAGTCCTCTACATCGACAAGGTCGAGAGCCGCTACCCGGTCCGGATGTACTCGCGGATCGGCAAGCCCGTCGCCATCACCGTCGCGGCCGTGGCCAAGCTGCTGCTGGCCGACCTCACCGAGCCCGAGCGGCGCGCGATCGCCGAGAAGCTCGACTACCCCATGTACACGTCCCGTTCGACGCCGAACACGGCCGCCTTCCTCAAGGAGCTGGCCGTCGTCCGCGAACAGGGCTGGGCCACCGACCTCGGTGGCCACGAGGAGTCCATCAACTGCGTCGGCGCCCCCATCCGCGGGGCGGACGGGCGGGTCGTCGCGGCCATGTCGGTGTCCGCACCGAACGTGGTCGTCACGGCCGAGGAACTCCTCACCCTCCTCCCGCTGGTCCGGCGCACCGCCGAGACCATCAGCCGGGAGTACTCCGGCACCAACCGACCCAAGAAAGTCTGATCAGCCATGACCGAGAAGACCGCCCTCACCCCCTCCACCCACACCACGCCGCCGGCGAAGTTCTCGCACGGCGTGAAGAAGGGGAACATCCTCCAGGTCGCCGGCCAGGTCGGCTTCCTCCCGGCGGTCGAGGGCCAGGCCCCGACGCCCGCCGGTCCCACCCTGCGCGAGCAGACCCTCCAGACCTTCGCCAACGTCAAGGCGATCCTGGAGGAGGGCGGCGCGAGCTGGGACGACGTGATGATGATGCGCGTCTACCTCACGGACGTGGACCACTTCGCGGAGATGAACGAGATCTACAACGCGTACTTCGCCGAGCAGAACCTCAAGGAGGCCCCCTCGGCCCGTACGACGGTCTACGTCGGCCTGCCCGAGGGCCTGCTGATCGAGATCGACGCCCTCGCGGTGCTGAGCTGACCGGTCCGCCCCGCTGACCGTTCCGTTCCCCGGATCGCCGCGTCCCACTGAGCGCTGTGAGTGCGTCTTGGCCTCGTGCACGTTGTACCGACGGGCTGCTTCAGGCCGCCTGGAGTCACCTCAGGGAGGCCCCGGCACCCCGGTCCCCGTACGCCCCCTTGTGCCGCCCCGCCGATTGCGCTTCCTTGATCGGCATGGCGGAAACGAACGCAACCACAGGGACAGGGGAGCTGGCCTCCCGACCACGTAAGGCCGGCTGGAAGTACATCGGCCCCGGGATCGTCGTCGCGGCGACCGGGGTCGGGGCCGGGGACCTGGTCGCCACCCTGATCGCGGGCAGCACGTTCGGTTACACCCTGATGTGGGCGGCCGTGATCGGCTGCGTCGTCAAGATCTCGCTCGCCGAGGCGGCCGGGCGCTGGCACCTGGCGACCGGGCGTACGCTCTTCGACGGCTGGCGCAGCCTCGGTTCCTGGACCACGGTCTACTTCGCGATCTACGTCGTTCTCTGGGGTTTCATCTACGGGGCGACGGCCATGTCCTCCAGCGCACTGCCCATCGTGGCGCTGTTCCCGGACGGGCCCGGGCTGAAGTTCTGGGCGATCGTCACCGGGCTGATCGGACTGGCCTTCGTCTGGTTCAACCGGTACGCCGTCTTCGAGAAGGTCATGACGGTCCTGATCGGCATCATGTTCGTGGTGGTCGTGTACGTCGCCGCCCGGGTGGTGCCGGACGTGGGGGCCTCGTTCGCCGGGCTCGTCCCCGTACTGCCGGACGGTTCACTGCTCTACACCCTCGGGCTGATCGGCGGCGTCGGCGGCACGATCACCATGGCGGCGTACGGGTAATCGTATCGCGCCTAACCACAGTGGTACTAGGCTGCGGCCCATGATGGACACTCGGAACCCTTCGCGCCCGAGCAAGACGTTCAGCCGCTGCTATGTGGCCCCCGCCCTCCGAGCCCACCTGAGCCAGGGCGGCAGTGTCGAGGAGTGGCTAGCAGGCCGTACGCCCCTGGCTTCTTACGCCCGCATCTCGGCAGACAACCTTGACGGGGAAGCCATCGCTATTGGACGGCAGCACAAACGCAACACCGACAATGCCGGTACGCGCAACTGTGCAGTGGTAATGCACTACGAAGACAACAACCTGACCGCAGCAAAACGGGAAGTGAAGCGCCCCGCTTTCATCCAGATGCTTAAAGATATCAGCAGGGGTCGAGAGGGAGATACCGGAATCCCTCTGCGGGGATGCATCGCCGTGGAAAAGAAGAGGGTTTATCGACTTCCCCGGGATTTCGTAGCTTTGCAGGATTCCTTGGTAGAAGTGGGGAACGGGGTATTCATTGAGGGGAAAAGGCAACTGGATTTCGTGAATGATGACGGAGACATAATGGGTGGACTCGTCACATCAGGAACCGGAGAATCCGAAGTCCGGGACATCCGGGAGCGCACCACCAGAAACGCAGTAGACAGGGCAATAGAAGGCAAGGTTTTCGGATCGGCAAGGCGCTTTGGTTGGCTCGGGGCATCGAAAAACCCTTACAGGTTGAGCAATGAAGAAATCGACGAAAAAGAGTGGCCCCACCTAATAGAAATGATCAAGAAGCGGGCTAAAGGGAAATCCTGGTACAGCATCGCGGAGGAGGCTAACGCACTTGGCTTGAGGAGTGTACGGGGAAATTATTTCACTCCGGAGACTGTGCGATATCTGGTGGCTAACCCCGCGTGGTGGGGAGGTCGCATCCTTAACGGAGCTTTGGTTTTAGACCCTCGGACTGACGAACCCGTAATCGGCGTATGGGAACACGCCACGGTCGAGAAGGACGGAGTGGGGTACGAGACGTGGCTAACAATTATGACTGGCGTGCAAAGTGAAAACATGCACCGGGGGATGAAGAAGACTTCTTCCCCAGATAAGTCCCAGGAACCGATAAGGACTCGCTCCTACCTCTGGTCTGGCTTTACCAAGTGCGGCAGGCTCAACAAGCTGGATGAGCCTTGCTTTTCTGGCTTGGTTGGGAATAGGTCCAGCGGCAAGAATGAAAAATACGGCGACATATACCGTTGCGATGACGTAAATTGCAAAGGGATTGGTCGCCGCAGTGAACCCGTGGATAAATACTTGACTGGGCTCCTCCTTGCCTACATGGACAAACATTTCTCCGGCACCGAGGAAAAAGTCGTTCCTTGGGGTCGAGCGGCGGAGCTGAAGAAAGCTGTAAAGCAACGGCGCGATATGAAGCAGTCCGTCGCGGACGGGACCGCCGAATGGTCGGACATCCATGATTTGCTGAATCAGCTAAACCAGAAAATTCGTGAACTGGAATCAGAACGTGATGAACACCTGAGGGCGGAAGCCAAGCGAAACTTGTTGCGAGGCTGGAGTCATGAAAAGTGGAACGAAACGGATTTAGCGCAGAAGAGGCAGCTAATCGGCGAGGTCATCGCGGCGGTAATCGTCATGCCGCTACCGGAAGGGAGAGACAAGAAGGCGCCGTTCGATCCAACGCTCCTCAGGGTTTCATGGAAGAAGGCTGTCGCTGAGAAGGAACATGCAAGTCGAGTAGATTCGCAATCCGCAGATACTGTTCCTGCGTAGGGGCGGGCGCTCTTTCAAGTTCAGCGGTGACCCAGTCTTCCAGAGATAGGCTAGCCTTTCCCGCCCAGCCCCCCGAGGCAGCCTTGGGGGGTTTCTCTGTTTCCCTCAGAGTGTCACCACTTAAATCACGGACCCTTCCGATGCGCTGGCCATTATTCATTCGAGACCCCAGCGTCGCATCCTTCGGTTTTCCTCTAGATCCTCTCTGACTCCCGTTGCGACTTCTTTCTCTCCATGGGTGTATCCGCGTCCGACGTAGCGCCATACAGAGAGCTTGAGAACTCCGCCCAGTGTCAGCGATTCACCCGCCTTGGCCCTGGCATACTCGGCACGTATCTCACGTAGGCGTCCATAGGTGGTGGAGAAGGCCGGAGACTTGGTAAGGACGTGACCGCGAAACCCGAGAGTGTGAGCCCACGCCCTCAGGCGCAGCTCTGAGAATTCGGCCAACGAGCCCAGCCGCCAGCAGGCCCCCATCAGAGCGCGAATGTGTGGGGAGGCGGAGGCACAGCGGATTTCCTCATAGCCTCGAATCCGGCTGTCCACTCCCCCGGCATCACCAACGCTCTTGCTTACATATTTGGCCAGGTAAGCCGCCACAGTCTCCGGAGTCACGTCCCCACCAGCCGAACCGCTGAGGTCTCGTACGTCGATCTGACGCCCCCACGTGAACACCCGGTGCCCTATAGCCGAGGAGGCCCGCAGGGGGACCGTGGTGGATGCTCTGGCACCCTTGACGGCCCGCTCCAGGAGTTCCGCAGTCGCCCAGGCCGGAGGATGCGCCGAAGGGCCCGAGGGGCCGTCCAGGCGCATCACGGCGTGAAAGTGAACGGCCCCCCGCTTTTGGTACTCAGCCACTTTCGCAAAGGTGAGCCGGACATGTTCGGCCAGTTCGTTCCGCTTCAGCCCTGCCGCATCTGCAATAGAGCGCCTGATGTTGCGAACGGTTCGGTTCCAGAGCTCCCCCGCGTGCGCGTGCCAGAGAACGTGTCCGCTGTAGTCGTAGCATTCATGGCATAGTGCAGAGCCGATCCGCTCATCGCCTTCCGCGTGCCGCAGTGAGCACCCCAAGGGACGCCCATGCGGACACACTTTTTGTGGAGCGGAATTCCGGCAGGGCCCAGAGCCGGCGCGGTGCACGGCCCCGAATGAGGGAGCGGTGAGGGTGACGAATACTCGCGGGTGACCGGTCACTGTTTCAGGGGTGCCTTTCCCGCCGCCTATCCCCGTGCGGATGATCTGATACGAGTCTCCGGAGTGAAGGTACGAGCAGGGCTCGCATTGGGACTTCCTGCGGTTTCCGCAGCGAACAGCGACGCGTCCGCCAGGCTCTCCGGCCGTGTCGTAGTGGGAGGCAGGATGCCCCTTGCGGTCGTACCGGGTGGACCAGCCCGATAGATAGATCGGGTTTTCGCAGCCGCCTGTACGCTCAACTTGGGATCGCCAGCGATCGAATTGTGGCTCATTGGCGAGGCGGATGAGATCGCGTTCGGTGTCGGTAAGAATGCGTCGGCACTCCTCCCGTGCTTTTTGGGAGGAGTGCCGTTTCTTGACGAGTGCAGCAATGCCGAAGGTCACGGCGGGGCCCTTTCGTTCGGGGTCAATGAGGTGTCAGGGAATCCGGGGTCAAGCGCGATGGTGGGCATTACGGTCTCTCCAGGTGACTAGATCGTCGTACGGGTTACTTGATTCTGTTGCTTTTCCGGCAGCAGATGCAGCGGCGGAATTTTCCGCTTGATGTCCGGTACCGGGCCCGGAGGCAGAAGGCGCAGCGGATGTAACGGTGGGGCATGGGATCACCTCATGCGGTCAGGCGCCCGAATATCCAGTTGACGAATTCGGAGATCATGAAGACTGCCGGGGTCTGGCCGACGTAGAGGCCGAACAGAAAGATCAATACCGCCACCCACCAATTCACCTCTCGTGAGCGGACGAGGAGCACCGTTACCACTCCGAAGAAGACCACCAGCGGAAGGGCTGCTGCCTCAGTCATCGTCGCCACCGCCGTCAGGTATCCGGTCGAGGAAGGGGGCAGCGACGTGATGGGCCGTCAGGTCGGCGTGAGTGCGGAGCGCATCCGGGGTCACGAGGCGTGAGCGCACCCGCATCCACTGGCCCTCCAGGGCGGTGACCGCTACGCCCTTCTCGTCCTCAGTGATCGATTGGGCCACCGCCACCGCGTCCGGCGCCAGGTCCCCGAGGGTCATCACGGCCGTCTGTTCGTCGTGGACGCGATGGCAGATGCGGCCCCCCAGTTGGGACCGGATGGCGGTCGCACCGGGGCCCAGGTCCGAGCCGAAGCGCTGCCCCGCCAGGATGAGGTGCACCCCGAGCGCGGCTCCGAGCTGCGCCACCCGCAGGAGGAGGGTTGCGCACTCCACCACCTCTTTGCGGCCCGCCAGGGAGGCGACGAGGAAGAGTTCCGCGACCTCATCCACGACCAGGACCACCGGGTCAGGCCGGACCCCCTCCGGGAGATCCCAGATAGATCGGGCGCCCGCAGCGCGACAGGTCGCCATGCGTCCCATCAGCTCTGTGACCAGGGCCGTTAGGAGCCGGCGAGCTTCCTCTCGGTCGGTCGCCAGCGCCGCCAGCCGCTTCTCATAGAGGCCGAGTTCCATCCCGCCTTTGAGGTCGATCCCGACGAGGATGACCGGCTGCGAGCCCAGCTCGGTGAGCCAGGCCGCGAGCAAGGTGGACTTGCCCGATTGCGTTGCCCCGGTGACCAGCCAGTGCGGGGACGTGCGCAGGTCCACCGTCCAGTACGAGCCGTCATCAGCCTTGCCGAGGGTGGCCGCCAGCAGTCGAGGCGTCGGCAGGGTCGGCCAGGACTCGACACGCGCCAGCGGGTCATAGCCCGTGGCGACCACGTCGACCATCCCGCGCCGAGGAGAGGTCACCCGCACCTGATGGACCCGCCAGGCGTGCACGAGCGCGTCAGAGGCAGCGATGAACGCGGCAGGAGTCTGGCCCGGATGCAGGTGAACCCGGACGACGAACCCGAACCGGGTGACGCGAGGCAGGCCCAGGCGAGGTGGAAGGCCGCGCACAGCCGTCCCCGCGATCATCGTGTCGCGGTTCATCATCGAGTACCGGGGGCGCCGGGGGATGTCCAGATCCAGGACCCGGCAGACCTTGCGCCACGTGAGCGGTACGCGGACCAGGGCGACCGGATACCCGAGCAGGTACCACCGCCACGACCCGCCGCCCAGCCGTGCCCCCTGCTTGGCCAACTTGGGTTCCCACCACCGCTGAGTGAGGAGAACCAGGCAGAGCAGGACGGACAGAATCCAGATGATCAGCTCCCAGGGCATCTCAACTACCCTGCCGACGTGAATCGGTCTGCCCGGACCGAATCTGATGGTCCATCAGCATGATGCGGGCGTGGTCGGAGGCCGAGGCCGCCCGGACCTCCACCAGGGCGAGGAGCTGCACCACCATCGGGCCACCGTCCAGAGCCGTAAGGAGAGCGTCACACCCGGCTAGCACTCGAAGATCACGCATGAGCAAACGCGCAACCTCATCATTCGCTACCACCACTGATCACCCCTTTTCGCGCGCGTCACCAACACGTCCGCCAGGCGCAGAGAATCCCGGGAATCGGCCGCGAGGCGTTCCAGGCAGACCATGCGCGTGGCGTCACTCATCGGAACTTGATCAAGGATTCTGGCTATGGCCGCAATGCCGGTCACAGCGTCCAGGAAGGCCACCCAGTCCCATTCCTTCTCCGGTATGCCGCTCACGACTCCCCGCCCCCTCTCTGCTTAGCCGGAGGGGTCACGGGAGCCGCCCCGGGAAGGACTGCCGAGGCGCGGAAGCTTGTTCCCTTCCTGCCGTCGATCTCCCAGGCCACGGCCATCAGGTCGTTGAGGATGACCCTCATGCCCTCCGTGATGCCTTTCGGCTCGCCGCTGACGGTCACCTCGATCACGTCGGCCCGTCGCCGGTCGAGCTGCCGGACCGAGACGCCGACCACCCAGGTTTCCGTGCCGTCAGCGTCCGTGCGTATCTGGCCCGTTTCCTGATTCACGCGAGGCTCAGGCGGGACAACACACATGAGTGACCCGAGCCGAGCCACATCCACTGGTATTCGCTGCATATTGGGTCCCTTCGCAGATGATCTCTGATAGGGCGTCAGGAATGGCCTAGGGTGCATCCTTTGCCCGGATCCCAAAGCTTGCGTGTACCCATAGTGATTTGCAAGAGCAATTACACGGAATATGCCAGAGAGGCGCAGATTCAAGCCACCGAACGCGCCACGACCCGCGAGCAGTGCACTGACGCACCGTGACGGGACCGCCCGATTGGTGACCGGCAACGGGAGTCCCGTCACCCCCTGGTGACTCCTCGCGCACTCGAACCACACCCGCACCAGCCGCAACACAAAGCGACCGCGTGGTCTGTTTGGCTCAAAGAGGACCTTGCCCGCCATACCGCCACCGGGGCGAGGTCGAGCGGTCCAACTTTTCTCTACTCAATCAAGGCCCGCACAGCGTGCGGGCGGTGGGCCCAACGGCCGGGCTGCGGCTGACGCCGGTCCCGACCGAGGCCCACCGCCCGCACGCAACCGAGCCGATGATCGGCGATGTTGAACGCTTCTGACGAGGCGTCAGGCTGTACACGTCCCTGCATGTTGCCGCGCCGTCGCCCGCGCCGGACTGAGGCCGGGGGTGTACCGGTCCAGTCGGCACCCCGTGCACTGGACCCACTGATGCCCGTTCGCGTCCTCCAGGACGTAGACCGTGCCGCGCCCCTTCGTGCGGATGCCCGCCCCAACCTTCTTACGACGCACCACAGTTGATCTTCCTTTCACCTAGGTTCATTCCAGGGTGGCCCGGGGTGGAGGGCGGCGACAGGCTTTAGGCAGCCACGATGGGGCGAGCCTCTAAGATCGCGGGCCAATCGGACGCAACCACGGGCAGGTTCACCACCCGCCCGATTCGCCTGGCGAGCGTAAGGCCCGCGATCTCTCGCCCCATCGCAGCTCCCGCCCAAAGCCTGTCGCCGCCCTCCACTTTGCCCATGCCCGGCGCTCGACAGCTCCCCGTCACCCCACCAGAGCAAGATCATCTACGGGTGTGACGGGCCAGCCGGCCAAAAGCAGGCAGGCCGCCCCTCCGTGCCCCGGACACGGCGAAGGCGCGGCCCCCTCGAAGTGAGGAGACCGCGCCACCGCAGTCGTCAGCGCTTGAGGTAGGAGCGGTGCACCCACCCGCGCGTCTCATGCGCGATGCCCGACCGACTCTTGCCGACCACGACGACCTTGACCCACGGGGAGCCGACGTACGACTCCCGGATGAAGACACGGTCACCCCGGTAAAGAAGGCCCTTGACCCACCCGGCCGGAGCCGCCCGGAACCGCAGGGCAGACGCCGTCACCTTGTGAGTCTTCAACCCCTTGGGGATCTTGTACTCGGCCGCCGACGACGAGGGCGCCGCCGCAGCCGTGCCCGAAGCCGCCACGCCCCCCACCGTCACCATCAGACCGGCCAGCACCGCAGCCACAGCAAGACCGAGGCGCGAACGCAGGAAACTCATATGCAAACCCTCTCGATGATTCTTGGGTCACCATGCAGGTGGACCCCGGATGAGAGAGAGTTTGCTCCTTCGCGTTTGCAAATGTCAATGGCGTTCCCGCAGTGGATGTCAAGATCGTTTATGTGGACCGGGGCAGCCGGCCAAAAGCAGGCAGGCCGCCCCTCGGTCGCGATCCTCAACCGGACCAGGGCAGCAAAGAGCCCCACCACCCTCAGAGGGCAGTGGGGCTAGTAGAAGTGCGGCTGCTAGCCGAGCTTGGCGAGCTGCACCAGTCCCGCGAACGCCCGCGTGCTCACCATCAAGACAGAGCCGTCTAGGCACTTGCTGTCCCTCAGCGGGATGACGCCATCTGCGGCACAAGCCGGGTTCCACTCGACGCATTCACCGCCGTTCGCTTGGCTGTAGGAGCTGCTACGCCACCCATCCGCAGGGATGACCAGGCACGGTCGGTGAGAGTTCATGAATAACGGCCCTTCAGGATGGAGGAGATGAGGTCAGCCGACGCATCGGGCGAAGCGGCCATAGCCATCAAGAGATCATAGGCATCCGTCGCCCTCTGAACGTCGTCCTGCTCCGCGAGAACGTATCCGCGAGGGAAGCCATCCACATGGACGACGTCTTCGTCATCAGGGAAGGACAGGATTCCGAACGGCGAGGCGTAGCCGTGGTGGTTCCCTTCGTCCTTCACCACCTGGACGCGATGACGGGGAGTGTCTGCGAGCACTAACAGGTGCTCCAGTTGCTCACGCATCACGTCGCGACCCCCTACCTGGTTGGTCAGCGCCGACTGATTCAGGATCAGCCAGAGGCAAGCAGGATCGGTTTCGCGCTCTAGAATCTGCTGCCGCTCTATGCGGCCGGTGACCAGGCTTTCCAGGTTCGGTGGGCGATCCGTTCGCAGTACCGCGCGCGCGTACCGCTCTGTCTGGACCAGCCCCGGCATGAGCTGGGGGTGGAACATGCGAAGGATGCTCGCTTTCCACTCCAGTTGGAGGTAGGGCCGGAACCACCCCGGGAAGGCGTATCTCAGGGCAAGTGGGTAGAGGCGCTGAAAGCGCCCTTCCGCCCCGGGGAAGATCCGGTCACACGCTCGCGCGAAGCTTAAGTGCGGCAAGCGCGTTCCTGCCTCCACCTTGGCGACCAGGGAGTAGCCGCAGGCCGCCTCAGCTGCCAAAGCCTCGCGCTTGATCCCGTGCCGCTCCCGCTCCACCTTGACCTCATTGCCGAAGAACGTCAGCGGGGTATCGGCCGCATCCTGATCTTTTGACTCTGCTTCAACGGTCACGTCTGCCCCCAACGTCTGCTGGACAACTGGCCCTGTCCAACTGGACAGTTCAGACGGTCCAGCCTAGCCCTCTGTTGCGTCGCCGTCACAATGCCGAGTCTGTACTCAGAACGGCACCACGGACGACCGTGAGGCACAGGCAATGACGCAAGCAACCCCAAGCAGCGGACTGGAACACCGGTTCGCCTCAGTGCTCTTTGCAACAACGGCGGACACGACTCCGTACGAGTCGCCGATGAAGTACCCGCCGTGCGACTGCGGCGCCCCCATCTGCCCATGGCGCAAACAGACCAGGGCAGAGCAGCAGTCGAGCGAAGCGGGCGTGTTCGCCGAGCTTCGCCAGCGCGTATGCCGCCAGCAATGGCGCTTGACCTGATGGTTCATCAAATCGCCCTGACCCGTCCGCTTCACCGGTCGAGCCAGGGCTAAGCCAACCAGCTATGAGGAGCTGACCGACCTATGAAAGATCGTATCGTCAGGATGGTGAGCGCGTTATGGGTGCTCATACTCCCCCCGGGGAACGGCCACCACGCCGTCTACCGCCACACCACGAGCCCGAGCCGGGCGCGGGACCTCCAGCAGACCTTGCGGAGCCCGTGGCTGGAGCCTTGGCCCGGACCGAGCCGCGAGACCGTCGCCCAGCGTTGGGCGGACGATGAACGTGACATGACGATCCCCCTCAGGATCGTTCCGGGAGACCTTCGCCAGGCGCACGCCTCGGACCCTCTCCGAGCCCGGTTCGAGTGGCGCCGCTGCTTCGACCGGACTTCGTACGGCGACGAGTTGGACCCGCGCCAGGAGCGTCAGAAGGCTCTGAGTTCGGCCGCCGCTGGTTTCGCCTACCCGTACACGTACCCCGGGGCCCCGTTCCCGGAATCCACCATCGAGGCCACATAGATGCGCAGGGGAGAGACCCGGGCCGACTACGCCCACCGTGAGAGCGCCGTCCTGAACGATCGAGACAAGATCACCGACCGTGCTGCGGCGAACGAGTCCGTAGGAAGGATCGCACGGGAGTACGGCATCGACAGGCGCACCCTTGCCAGGATCCTGGACGGCTGGAGCGCGGCGCGGCGCCGGGCAACCCGAGACGTGAATCTCGCCCAAGGCCCCTGCAAGCGCCGGTAGTTCGATCTACCGCACTCGCAGGTATGCCCGCTCGATCCCCAGTGATCAACGCGGGTTGCAGTACCTGCTGTGGGGCCGCAAGGCGTGTTCCACGGCGGATGGAAACAGTCTGTCCGGCTGCCTGTCGGTGGCAGCCGGACAGACCTTCGACCAGGCCGACCCGGAGACCCGCAAGGACGCCACTGCGGACGCGTTGGCCGCCCTGGCAGCCACGTTCCCGTCGTCCAGTCCCGGCCCTGCCCCAAAGAGGCAGAGCAGGCCCACGCGGGGATTCGTGTACCCCCCGAAGAAGGACGACGACTAGCCCCGCTCTCACCCTCCCCGGACCGGCCCCGTCCGTGTGCCGCCCCCATGGCACATGGGCGGGGCCTTTCACTGCCCCGACACCTCAGGAAAGCCCTCAACCGTGCTGCAATGCACCGCCGTTACAAACACACCGATCACCGAAGCAGCCGTCGCACTGACCACCTTGGAGGGCGGCCCCGTCCACCCCGAGGACGCTCTCTTAGAAGAGTTCGTGCTCTGCGAGCTTCCCGAGCACGACGAGACCGCCGAGCATGCCTCGCAGCTATACGTAGGTGAAACGCGAGACGATCAAGACCTTTGGCTGCTCTGGACGGGTACCGACGCCCACCGGATTTACCGGCTCGAAGCGCTTCCCATGTGTCCGGCCAGACTCCACGAACGTCACACGGGCCTGACCCGCCGCTGCATCTTCTTCTACAACCACCGGCCCCGAGATCACTCGTTCTTCGTGACTGATCCTCTCCGCCAAGCACTAGCGGAGGAACTCCGAGCCGGGCTGCGGGACCGCACCGACGACACCGACGACACCTGACACGAGGTTCACCAAGCTATGCGCCGATGCACCTCAGCCGTACGGCTGGACTTCCCCGCCCACGTCGTCGCTCTCTTCGCCCCCACACTGCGCCTGGAGGACCACGACGCCTTCTGTGAGCTTGGCGAGGGCCACGACGAAGACCACGCCGACCTCATCAACATCGAGGACCCCACCGGACCCGACCGGGCGGTCTGGGCCCGCTGGAACGAGCGAACCGCCAGGCTCGCATCCCTGGACTGGTGCCAGACCGAGAACCACAAAGAGGATGCCTGCGGGCTGTTCGCAGACCACCCAGCCGCCCACGGCTGGGACGTCAGGGACCTACTGAAGGAAGCGCAAGCCCTGGCACTGGAGAGGGAATTTCAGCGCCGCCACAGGCACCCCCGGAGCGACGGAAACTAACCCGAGGAAGATCACCCGCGACCAGACCGGGACAGCCGGCCAAAAGCAGGCAGGCCGCCCCTCCGTCGAGCCCGCCACCTTCGACGGACCACACACAAGAGGGCCCCACCAGCGCAACAGCGCCGATGGGGCCCCTTCTGTCTCTCGTCAGGCCCTGCCCTCATCAGATGTGCCCAAGAGCGATGCAACCGCGCCTCTCTGCTCAGAGGTAGGCGCAGGCGCCTTGTCCAGCTCCTCAGCGATCCAGACATCTAGGTCCACGCTCGTTCGCCCTAACCATGTAGGGCCTGACCTGGTGTTTTCTTCACTGTGGTTAACCTTCATACAACTACTGGGTCAACGCCAAGGGGTGGAGCAACCCCTCCTGGATGAAGGTGATGCGGCTGGACAACCGGGTCGCCTACATCACCACCGGGATCTTCGTCGTCGCCATGCTCATCGTCGGCGCCGAACTGCTGCACGCCTCGCAGATCGCCCTCACCTCCGGCGACCGCGGACTGATCGACCTGGGCAAGGTGCTGGAGGACCGGTTCGGCACGGGCACCGCGAAGCTCTTCCTGGTCGGTTTCTTCGCCACGTCGTTCTCGTCGCTGATCGGCGTCTGGCACGGGGTGAGCCTGATGTTCGCCGACTTCGTGGAGCGGTTCCGCGCCCCGGCGGACCCGGCGGAGGAGCACGCGGGGCCGGCCGTCGTCGACCGGCAGCAGCGGTCGCTGCCCTTCCGCGCCTACCTGCTCTGGCTGACCTTCCCGCCGATGACCCTGCTCTGGCTGGACGAGCCGTTCGGCCTGGTCATCGCGTACGGGGTGCTCGGCGCGTTCTTCATGCCGTTCCTCGCCCTCACCCTGCTGTGGCTGCTCAACTCCTCCCGTACGCCGAGTCAGTGGCGCAACGGCTGGCTCAGCAACGGCATGCTGGCCCTGGCCGGGCTGCTGTTCGTCGTGCTCTGTGTGCAGCAGGTGCGCGACCTGCCCTGGTGACCGCGGCGCCCTGGAAACGCCGCAGCGCCGCCGGGGGAGCGGCGGCGCTGCAGGTTCGGAGGATCGCTGTGCGATACGGGTTACGGCAGGCCGCGGACGTGCGGGCCGACCGCCTTGGACCAGGCGAACCCGGCCGTCGCGTCCCAGTTGGTCGACCAGGTCATCGCGCCGCGGAGCGACGGGTAGGTCTTCGAGGGCTTGAAGGAACCGCAGTTGGTGCCCTTGGTCAGGCAGTCCAGCGCGGCGTTCACGACCGACGGGGCGACATAACCGCTGCCCGCGCCCCGGGTGGAGGCCGGGACACCGATGCCGACCTGGGACGGGTCGAGGCCGCCCTCCAGCTGGATGCAGGCGAGTGCGGTGAGGAAGTCCACCGACCCCTGCGAGTAGACCTTGCCGTCGCAGCCGAGCATCGAACCACTGTTGTAGTACTGCATGTTGACGACGGTCAGGATGTCCTTGATGTTGAGCGCCGTCTTGAAGTACTCACCCGACGTCGACTGCATGTCGATGGTCTGCGGGGCCATCGTGATGACCAGCCCGCTGCCCGCCTTGGCCGACAGCTGGCGCAGCGCCTTCGTCATGTAGGTGGCGTTGAGGCCGTTCTCCAGGTCGATGTCGACCCCGTTGAAGCCGTAGTCCTGCATCAGGGCGTACACCGAGTTGGCGAACGCGGTGGCCGAGGCGTCGTTGTCGACCCGGACCGTGCCGAGCTCGCCGCCGATCGAGATGATGACGTTCTTGCCCTGCACCTGCTTGGTCTTGATGTCCGCCCGGAACTGGGCGTCGGTGTAACCGCCCAGGCCGGCGGTGTCCAGCTTGAAGGTGACCGCGCCCTGGGTCGCCGTGGCGTCCGCGAAGGAGACCGCGATGATGTCGTAGTCGGCCGGGACGTCGGTGAGCTTCTGGACGGTGGCGCCGTTGTTGAAGTTCTGCCAGTAGCCGGTCACCGCGTGCTTGGGCACGGCGGGGCCGGGGCCACCGGAGCCGGGCTTGGCCGTACGGGCGCTGACGGCGGCGGACCTGACCGACTCGCCGGCCGCGTTGGTGGCGCTCACCGAGAACTGGTACGCCGTGTCGGAGGCCAGCCCCGTGACGGTCGCCGAGTTCCCGGTGGAGGTGGTGGCCTTCACGCCGTCGCGGTACACGGTGTAGCCCGTGGCACCCGAGACCGCGTTCCACGTCAGGGCGACGGAGGAGGTCGTCGTGGCGCCCGCGGCCAGACCGGCGGGGGCCGCCGGGATGACCGGACCGGGGCCGTCGCCGCCGCCACCGCCGTCGGGGCCCGTCACCTCGATGTCGTCGGCGAAGTAGGCGGCCTGCCCGTACCAGCCGTGGGTGTAGACGGTCACCGAGGTGGTGTTCGCGCCGGTCTTGAAGGTGGTGGACAGCTTGGTCCAGCTGGTGGAGCCCGGCGTCCAGGTGGAGGTGTCGGTCGTTCCGGTGCCGCTCACGCCGAGGTAGGCGTAACCGCCCTGCACCCAGGAGCTCAGCGCGTACGTCGAGTCGGGCTTCACAGCCACGGTCTGCGTGCACTTGGCGTTGTCCTGGCCGGCCGGGGTGGCCTTCAGCGCGGACGTGCCGCTGCGCACGGGGGTGGAGACGGTGGCGCCGCTGCCGCCGGAACAGGACCAGCTGGCGAGCCCCGACTCGAAGCCCGCGTTCTTGGCGTTGTTGACGTCGGCGGCCTGGGCGGTGGAGACGAGTCCGGTGACGGTCAGGGCACCGGCCGCGATGATGGCCATGGCACCGCCGAGGACCGGGCGGGAGCTGTGCCTTCTGCGTCTTCTGCTGCCTGCGGAGCGTTGCACGGGAGCCTCCGTGGGGAGTTGGTGGTGCGTGGCGGGGGTGCACGGCGACGGGGACGGGGAAGGCCGTGCGGGGTGGAGCAGGAACGGTGGCCACCGCTGGCGGATAAACTGGTCCAGACCAATCAAGTTGTCAAGACCTCTGGCAGCGAAAGGGCCTCCCGACTCGTCGGACGGCCGCGCTCGCGGGCGGCTGCGCCGCTGTCCGCGGGGCGCCCGGCGGGGCCGCGGACCGGAGTTTCTTTGCCGGGAGGTGACCTGGTGCCCGTGCCCCGCTACCCGCACGGGTGATCTTGCTGAAGGTCTTCGTACCGTGACGGGAGCCGTCGGTGAAAATGGTCCGGAACGCTCCTGTATCCGCCCTGACGTGCGGGAAGGGAAACGTGACCGGATGCCGGATGGCTGGTTCGGTAACGCTCCGCAGCGACACCGAAGTTGACCGGAATCGATTTCATCCCCTTTGGCACCCGACCCCCGTACGAACGGTGTTCGGATGATGACGCACTGGTCTCCGATAACTGTTCTCTGCCTGGTGAGACGTGGCTAAAGTGCTGAGACAGGAGCACGGAGCAGGAGCGATTGCGGCCGACGTCTCGACGACGGCCGGAGCCGAACGGGGAAGAGCGTGCCGACCGCGATAGCAGTGACGAGTGCAGATCTGGTGCTGCCGCCCACCGATCAGCAGACACCGACCGCGGCCCTGCTCCAGGCCCCCGAAGCCCAGGCCCTGGAGCTGGCGATCGGCGACATGCACCTGTTGCTCGAACAGCACGGATACGTGATCGCCCTGTACCCCTCCGGCATCCGGCCCGAGCACGTCAGACGCCTCCACTCCATCCGCTCGGTCCTGGAGAGCGACCGGATCGCCCTGGTGAAGGTGGATCTGCCGCCCCTCGGCGTGGCCGTACTGGTCCGCCAGCTGCGGCAGCTGTCCATCTGCGACTTCAGCCCCGGGGTGGTCGCCTCCGCCGCCCGGCTGCTGTCGCACTACATCTACGCGGGAGCCCTGCTCAACTCCGTCGCCAAGCTCGACCGGGTCCCGGTCAGCCTCAAGAGCCACGCCAAGTCCTGGGTCCCCGGCTCCCAGTTCGCCGTACTGGCCGGCCCCGAACCACAGCTCATCAAGGTGGGACCGGCCGCCGAGCCGCTGGCCGGGCCGCCGTTCCGTACGCATCTCCTCGTCGCCGCGGGGCAGTTGCGGTCGGACTGGGTACAGGAGACCCTCGCGCCCGCCTGGCAGGTCCAGGCCGTACACGAGACGGCCGTCCCCGCCGACTCCCCGCGCTGGTGGGGCACGGGAAAGCTGGTGGAGTTCGCCGCCCACCTCCCGGACATCTCCGTGCTGTACCAGCTGGTCGCCTCCGTCCGGCGGGAGAAGTGCCACTGGTGCGAGATGGAACTCATCGGCGACCGCTGCGCCTTCTGTTCCGCACCACTCGCCGCCCCCGAGAACCGCGGGCCGGCCACCGGTGTCCTGCAACGGGAAGCCGGCGACCGCTCCAGCCCCTAGGCCCGCCCGGTCCGGGCCGCCCGGCCCCCGGCCCGTACCGCCGCACCGCACCTCCCTCCGTCCGCTGCCCCACGCATCCGATCCGAACGAGGTTGTCCGGCCCATGAACTCCCGCCAGCGCCGCGGCGTGATACTCCTGCTCCTGTCGGTCCTGTGCGCCTTCGGTGCCTTCGCCGGCGTGCTCTCGGTGATCAGCGACGTGAACTCCAAGGTCGGTCCCGAAGTGACCGCCTACCAGCTGAAATCCGAGGTGGCCCCCTATACGGCCCTGCACGGCGGTCAGTTCGAGAAGATCACGATGCCCAAGCGCTGGCTCTCGGAGAACGCCGTGACCGACCTGCGGGAGGTCGAGGGGAAGATCGCCGTCACCCAGCTGCGCGGCGGCTCACTGCTCCAGTCGGACATGATGGTGCGCAAACCCGAACTCCGCGCCGGTGAGCAGGAGATCGCCATCATGATCGACTCCGCCACCGGCGTGGCCGGAAAGATCACCCCGGGCGCCACGGTCAACATCTACGCCACCTTCGCCGGCGAGCAGCAGGAGAACGGCGACCCCGCCCAGTCCAAGGTCATCGTCTCCAACGCCAAGGTGCTGGAGGTCGGCAAGCTCACCGCCCTCAACCCGGACAACGACGACCGGCGCAGCCAGGTCACCGAGGCCGTCCCGATCACCTTCGCCCTGAACACGCTGGACGCCCAGCGCATCGCGTACGCCGAGTCCTTCGCGGAACACGTACGTCTGGCCCTCGTCGCCCCGGGCGGCGACGGCACCATCCGCCCGGGCGACCGCACCTACACGCTCGACAAGGACAAGTGAGGATCGGATGACCACCAGAATCCTCCCGGCCATCGGCGACCCCGACGCGGCCCGCGCCGTCACCACCCTGCTCAGCCAGCTCCCCGACGCCGAACCGGCCGGCCCGGTCGGCGACTCGACGCAGCTCATCGACACCCTGGCCCGTCTCGCCGGCGAGGCCCTCGACGAGCTGCCCGAAGTGGTGCTGGTGCACGAGCGGATCGGCCCGGTCCCGGCCCTGGAGCTGATCCGGGAGGTTTCCCTGCGGTTCCCCTCCGTCGGGGTCGTCATGATCACCACCGACGCCGGCCCCCACCTCTTCGCCGACGCGATGGACTCCGGCGCCCGCGGCCTGGTCACCCTGCCGGTGGGGTACGAGGAACTCGCCAACCGGGTGCAGGCCGCGGCCCAGTGGTCCACCGGCGTCCGCCGCCACCTCTCCTCCGCGGGCGACGTCTTCACCGGCCCCGGCGGCACGGTCGTCACGGTCACCGGGGCCAAGGGCGGCGTCGGCGCCACCGTCACCGCCGTCCAGCTGGCCCTGGCCGCCCAGGCGTCCGGCCACACCGTCGCACTGGTCGACATGGACCTCCAGACCGGTGACATCGCCTCCTTCCTCGACGTACAGTTCCGGCGCTCCCTCGTCGACCTCGCCCTGATCACCGACATCTCGCCCCGGGTCCTGGCCGACGCCGTCTTCTCCCACTCCACGGGCCTGGCCCTGCTGCTGGCCCCCGGCGAGGGCGAACGCGGCGAGGAGGTCAGCGACCGCTCCTCCCGCCAGATCGTCAGCGCCCTGCGCTCCCGGTACGAGATCGTCGTCATCGACTGCGGCGGCCAGATGAACGGGGCCAACGCCGCCGCCATCGAAATGGCCGACGTCGCCCTGCTGGTGACGACCCCCGACGTGGTCGCGGTGCGGGGCGCGAAACGCGTCGTACGGATGTGGGAACGGCTCCAGATCCGCAAGGCCGAGGAGACCGTCACCCTCGTCAACCGCTTCACCCGCAACACCGAGATCCAGCCGCCGCTGATCCAGAAGATCACCGGCACCCGGGTCGCCGCCGCGGCGGTTCCCGCCAACTTCAAGGAGCTCCAGGCGGCCGTCGACTCCGGGCGCCTGCACGAACTGGACGCCAGGAGCACGGTCAAGCAGGCCCTGTGGGGCCTGGCCGGGGAACTGGGCATCGTCAAGCCGAGCGCCACGCCCAAGAAGGGCGGCGTCCTGGCCAGGAGGAACAGCGGCACCTTCAAGAACGACCAGGGCTCGATCGGACGCCCGCGCCGTCGGCGCGGCGGGCCCGCAGACTCTGAGGGGACACGTTGAGCCATGACGACCACGACGAGGACGGCCCGCGACTCCCTACGCGGGTCCCGGGAACGCAGGGGGCCCGATAGGCCCCGACGCCTGCGGGAGGACGACCGGGGGCAGACCGCCGTCGAATTCCTGGGCATGACCCCCTTCATCATCCTGATCATGCTGGTGCTCTGGGAGTGCGCCCTGATCGGCTACACGTTCAGCCTCGCGGGCAACGCGGCGGACGTGGGCGCGCGCAAGGGGAGCGGGGCGGAGTACGGGGCGGAGGCCGCCTGCCGGGCGGGCGCGCTGGAGGACCTGCCCAACGCCTGGTCGAGCGCGGCCCGGGTGGACTGCGGCCGGGGCTCGGACCTGTACGAGGCGACGGTGACGCTCAAGGTCCCGGTGCTGGTGCCCGGCTTGTTCGCCCTGGACATCGACATCGACGGCGAAGCCGGATCGGCGCTGGAGGACTGAGTGATGACGTCAACCGCGAACGCATCGCCGAAGGCCCGGCAGGCGCGACGGGATCGGGGCCAGGTCGCCTTGGAGTACCTCGGCTTCCTCCCTCTGCTGCTCCTCGTCGCGATGGGGGCCCTCCAGCTCGGCCTCGCCGCGTACGCCGCCAACCAGGCGGGCACGGCGGCCCGCGCCGGAGCCCGTACGGCGGCCAGCTACGACGCCCACGGGGACCCGCAGGCGGCGGCCCGGGGCGCGGTGAGCGGCTGGCTGAGCGACGGCGGGTTCCGGTACCGCCAGAGCGGCGGGCGGGACATCACCGCCACGGTCGAGATCAAGGTCCCCTCCGTCGTCCCCGGCCTGGACGGCTGGGTGGCGACCAGGAGCGCCACGATGCCGCGCGAATAGAGCCACCCACGGCACGGGCCGACCGGCCGAAGGACCAGCACCATCCGCGACACCGAGGAGAGTTGGGCAGATGAGCCTGCGGGCACGCATGACCGCCCCGGACGAACACGGCGGCGCCCGGGAGGACAGCCACATGGTGGCCACCTACCGGGCCAAGCTGCTGGAGGAGATCGACCTCGCGGAGATGTCCTCGCTGGCCGCCGCCGACCGGCGGGCCCGCCTGGAGCGCGTACTCGGCCACATCATCAGCCGCGAGGGCCCGGTCCTGTCCACCGTGGAGCGCTCGCAGCTGATCCGGCGCGTGGTGGACGAGGCGCTCGGCCTCGGCATCCTGGAACCGCTCCTGGAGGACGCGTCGATCACCGAGATCATGGTGAACGGCCCGGACCAGATCTTCGTCGAGCGCGGCGGCAAGGTGGAGCAGCTGCCCCTGCGCTTCGGCTCGCACGAGCAGCTGATGCAGACCATCGAACGCATCGTGTCCACCGTCAACCGCCGCGTGGACGAGTCGAATCCGATGGTCGACGCGCGGCTGCCCAGTGGCGAACGTGTCAACGTGATCATCCCGCCGCTCTCCCTGACCGGCGCCACGCTCACCATCCGCCGCTTCCCGCGCTCCTTCACGCTCCAGGAGATGATCGGCTTCGGCTCGTTGGACGAGCAGATGCTGATCCTGCTCGCCGGTCTCGTCCAGGCCAAGCTGAATATCATCGTCTCGGGCGCCACCGGCACCGGCAAGACGACACTCCTCAACGCCCTCTCCGGCCTGATCCCGAACAACGAGCGCATCGTCACCATCGAGGATTCCGCCGAGCTCCAGCTCCAGCAGAGCCATGTGATCCGGCTGGAGTCCCGCCCGGCCAACGTGGAGGGCAAGGGTCAGATCACCATCCGCGACCTGGTCCGCAACTCCCTGCGTATGCGCCCCGACCGCATCGTCGTCGGTGAGGTCCGCGGCGGTGAGTCGCTCGACATGCTCCAGGCGATGTCCACCGGCCACGACGGCTCGCTCGCCACCGTGCACGCCAACAACGCCGAGGACGCGCTGATGAGGCTCCAGACCCTGGCCTCGATGTCCGAGGTGGAGATCCCCTTCGAGGCGCTGCACGACCAGATCAACAGCGCCGTCGACGTCATCGTCCAGCTCACCCGGCACGCCGACGGCACCAGGAAGGTCACCGAGATCGCGGTGCTCGACTCGCACGGCCGCGACCCGTACCGGATCGTCACGGTGGCCCGGTTCAACGCGCAGCCGATGGCCTCCGACGGCCGGATCCACGGCCGCTTCCAGTACCTGCCGCTGCCCCGCAGGATCGCCGACCGTCTCTACATGGCGAGCCAGCCCATCCCCCAGGCGTTCGGCATCGCCCGGAGCGCCGAACAGCTCGCCACCCGAGAGGCCAACTAGGTACCGAGCCATGGACAACGTCAACCTCCCCCTGGTCACCGTCGGCGTCACCCTGGTCGCCTGCGTACTCGGCGTGATGGGCCTGTACGCCTACTCCGGCGGCAAGGCCGACCGCGACGCCCTGGTCGAACGGCTCTCCCACGTCGGCCAGATCCCCGAGACGGGCCGCCGCCGCCGGTTCAAGGGCCTGGACCGCCGGCTGCGGGCCACCGCGCTGGGCCGGAAGCTGGAGCTGAAGCTCGCGGCGACCGGCATGGAGCTCACCCCCGGCGAGTTCTTCGTCTACGCGCTCGTCGCGATGGCCGGGCTCTGGATGATCGCCTCCTCCCTGCTCGCGGCCTTCTTCGGGCCGGTCGCCGCGCTGATCGGCCTCTGGGGCACCAACGCCTTCCTGAACTGGCAGCGGACCAAGCGCACCGAGCGCTTCATCAACCAGCTCCCCGAGCTCTCCCGCATCCTGGCCAACGCCACCCAGGCGGGCCTGGCCCTGCGCACCGCGCTCTCCATGGCCGCCGAGGAGCTGGAGGACCCAGCGGGCGAGGAGCTGGCCAGGGTGGGGCGGAGACTGGCCGTCGGTGAACCCCTGGACGAGGCGCTGAGCGAGCTGACCGACCGGCTGCCCTCCCGCGAACTCGTCGTCCTGGTCACCACGTTGGTCCTCTCCAACCGGGCCGGCGGCACGGTCGTCAGCTCGCTGCGCAACCTCACCGAGACGCTGGAGGAGCGCAAGGAGACCCGCCGCGAGGTCAAGACCCAGCTCTCCCAGGTCACCGTCACCGCCTACGCCGTACCGGTCTTCGGCATCGGCGCGATGCTCCTGATGAACGCGGTCATGCCGGGCGCCCTGGACCGGATGACGGGCGCGTTCATCGGCCAGGCCGCGGTGGTCGTGGCCCTCGTCCTCTACGCGATCGGGTTCGTGGTCATCCGCCGCCTGTCCCGCATCGACGTCTGACACCGGGAAGAACAGGAAGAAGAGGGACGGACATGGACCTGCTGCTCGCCCTGGTCGTCGGACTCGCCGTCTACGGGGCCATCCACGGCGTCCGGATGTACCGGGCCGACGCCAAGCTCCCCGGCGACCTCGCCGTCGCGCTCGAATCCGGCTCTTCGCGTACCAGCGCGGTGGGCTCCGGTATCGACCGGCTCGGCATCCGCTGGGCCCCCATGGTGCTGCGGATGATGGGCCCCAAGGCGGTCAACAAGAAGCGCCGCCAGATCGACCTGGCCGGAAACCCGGGCGGCCTCACCATCGACCGTTACGCTGCCCGCCGAGCGGTCTACGGCGCGCTCGGCCTGCTGGGCGCCTTCTCCATGCTGCTCCGGGGCCAGCTCTTCCTGGCCCTCGTCATGGTCGCGTTCGGCCTGTTCTGGGTGGAGGCGGGGATCTGGTCGGCGATCCGGGTGCGCCGCGAGCACATCGAGCGCACCCTGCCGGACTTCCTGGACGTCCTCGCCGTCGTCGTCTCCGCCGGACTCGGCTTCCGCCAGGCGCTGGACCGGGTGGCGGAGAAGTACGAAGGCCCCTGGTCCGACGAACTGCGCATCACCCTGCGCCAGATGGACATGGGCGTCAGCCGCCGCCAGGCCTTCGAGGAGCTGCGCAGACGCAACGACTCGGAGCAGGTGGCGATGTTCGTCACCACGCTCCAGCAGGGTGAGGAGCTCGGCGCGCCGATCGTCGAGACGCTCATCCAGATCGCCAACGACATGCGCCGCACGGACGCCCAGAACGCCCGCCGCAAGGCGGCCAAGGCGGTCCCCAAGGCGACGTTCGCGGTGACGTCGTTCCTGCTGCCCGGCACGCTCGTGCTCCTCACGGTGGGATTCGTGTACGGGGCCGATGTCGACTTCTCGTTCCTCACGGGCGGCTGACATGAACGACGGACGGAGTGGGGACGACGGAAGCGACGGGTACGACGGAAACAGCGGGTACGAGGGAAACAGCGGGTACAGCGGGAACAGCCGGCACAACGGGAGCGGTCGGCACAGCGGGAACGGCGGGAACGGCGGGAACAGCCGGCACAGCGCAAACAGCTGGCACAGCCGGCCCAGCGGGTCCTCAAGGGGAATGAACCGGAGGTGGAGGTGACAGGCGCATGGCATACCAGCTGAGCGGTTCCCGGCCCGGTCTGACCGCGGACCTGACCCGGGCGCACACCGACACCCCGGCCCGCCCGGCCTTCGCCATCCAGGTCAACGCCCTCCAGGCGATGTGCCGGCAGGTGTTCGGCTTCCGCCTGGCGATGATCGCGATAGCGACCCCGTACGCCATCGGCCACACCGCTCCCGGCCTGCCCACCTGGTTCATCGGCTCGGCGGTCCTGGTCACCTTCATGGGCTCGTACGTCCTGTTCCGCGACTGGGAACGCTTCGGCCCGGTCCTCCTGCGCCACCCCTGGCTGCTGGCCGTCGACGCGCTCTTCGGCTCGCTGCTGCTGATCACGGCGACCCCCGAGTCGACCCTCGCCTACGTCACGGTCTGCACCCCGCTGCTGGCCGGCCTGGTCCAGGGCTGGCGTGGCGCCGCGGTCTTCGCGGCGCTCCAGGTGGTGATCGTCTTCGGCGTGTACGCGAGCGTCCCGAAGCTGGAGGCGGGGGGCGCGACGGGGCTGCTCCTGCCCGGCTTCTGCGTGATCGCCGGGGCGGTGGGGGTCACCCTGCGCAACCTGCTCCTGCGGTTCGGGACGGCCACCCAGGCGCTCACCGAGACCCGGGCACGGCTGGCGGTGAACGAGGCGGTGGAGGGCGAACGCACCCGTCTGGCACGGGAGATGCACGATTCGGTGGCCAAGACCCTGCACGGCCTGGCCCTGGCCGCCGAGGGCCTGGCCTGCTCGGCCGACCGCATGGACCCGGCCGCGGTGAGGCACCAGGCGGAACTGGTCGCCAGGGCCGCGCGCCGGGCCGCCGCCGAGTCGCGGGAGCTGCTCACGGACCTGCGGAGGGAGCAGGGCCTGGAGGGCGGCGTGGACCTCATGGGCGAACTGGAGTCCCAGGCGGCGGACTTCACCGCCCGCCACCGCGTCACGGCGACGTTCCGCCGCCTGGCCGAGGAGACCGTGGTCCCGCCGGTCCCGCAGGCGGTGGCCCGCCAGCTCCTCACGGTCGCCTCGGAAGCCCTGGAGAACGCGCACCGCCACGCGGACCCCACGTACTTGGTCGTCCTGGCCGGCGTGAAGGGCGACGTGCTGCGCGTCAGCGTGTACGACGACGGCTGCGGCCTGCCCGCCGGCACCACCCTGGAAGGCCTGCGCCGGGCGGGCCACTTCGGCCTGGTGGGCATGGTGGAGCGCGCGGCGTCGATCGGTGCCCGGATCCGGATCGGCCGGGGCAAGGCGGAGAGGGGGACGGAGGTACGGGTGGAACTCCCGCTGGCGGCGCTGGCGGGCGGGGCGGGAGCGGCGGGGCAGGCGGACGGGCCGGGGCAGCCGCCCGAGTCCCCGGCGGAATACAGGCCCGGGAAGCCCCTGTGGTCCCTAACGGAACCCGGGCCCGACGAGCCCTCGTGGTCCCTGGCGGAACCCGGGCCCGGGCCCGAGGTGCCGCCCCCGTTCACCGCCTCTACGGCCCCCGGTCCCTCACCGGCCCTCGGCGCCGTCCCCACCCCGCGCCTGCCATCCCCCTGATCCCCCTGATCCCCCTGTTCCCCGACCCAGAGAGGAGGTCGCAGCATGCCGGACGACGGCTTCGAACCAGGCCCCCCGCACTCCGCGACCGGTCCCCCCACCCTGCCCGCCGCGCCCGCCGCAGCGGGACTCCGGGTGGTGGTGGCCGACGACAACCCCGTGGTGCGGGCGGGTCTGGGCGTCCTGCTCTCGGGCCGGGCCGACATCCAGGTCGTCGCGGAGGCGGCGGACGGCCGGGAGGCGTACGAGAAGACGCTGCACCACCGCCCGGACGTGGTTCTGCTGGACGTCCGCATGCCGGGAGTGGACGGCATCTCGGCGCTGCCGCACCTGGTGGGCATCGCCGCCGTACTCATGCTGACGTACAGCCGCGAGAGCGAGATCGTGCACGAGGCCCTGCGCCTCGGCGCGGGCGGATACCTGGTGCACGGCGAGTTCACGGCGGACCAGCTGGTGCAGGCGGTACGGGACACGCGTGACGGCCGGGCCAACTTCACCGCAACGGCCGCCGACGCCCTGCTGGCCCACATGCGCCACGGCACGGCCCCCAGCCGGTCCCCCCTGCCCGACGGCCTGGGCGCGGCGCTCCCGACGACGCCCACCCACGCGCCCCCACGCCAGCGCGAACCTTCGGAAGGCCTTTCGCAACTGCAACCTCCTGTGGGACAGTCTTCTGTAACCGGGGGGTCGGTCTTTCCCCCCAACAGGCAACGCCACGGGCTGAGTTCGAGGGAGGTGGAGGTCATGGAGCTGATTGCGTCCGGAATGAGTAATCAGCAGATCGCCGCCACCTGCTTCATCAGCGAGAAGACCGTCAAGAACCACATCAACCGCATCTTCACCAAGCTCCACAGCGTCAGCCGCAGCGAGGCGATCGCCCGCTGGCTCGGCACGGCACCCCGGACCCCCGGGCGGCACCCATGAGCAACCGGCGGCCGAACGAGGGGGCCCAGAAATCCCTTTGGGCCCGGGAATGGGCCCACGGACCCTCTGTCCGCGCGATGGTTGTCCCCTATGTTTCTCACGTCGCCGCCAACGGCACCGGCCAGGAGGAAGCCGGTACCGGGAACGGCACCGCGGAAACGCCCGAGTCGGCCGGCAAGCGGTCGGCCGAACCAGGAGGGGAACACCATGTCGAACTTCACCCTGAAGACCGCCGTCCGCGTCAACGGCTGGGCCGACACCGCCGTCAGCACCATCCGGAAGCGTTACGCGGCGAAGGACCGGGGGCAGACGGCGTTCGAGTACCTGGGCATCATTCTGGTGGTCGTGGCGATCATCGGTGCGATCGTGGCGACGGGCATCGGCGGTGCGATCTCCGCGCGCATTCAGGGCCTGGTGAACTCGATCACCGCGAAGTGATCGGGACCCTTCGCAAGGACCGAGGGCAGGCCTTCCCCATCTACGTCATGATGGTGGCGGGTCTGCTCTTCCTTGCGCTCGCCTTCTTCGCTGTCGGCAAGGCATCGGCCCTGCGCAACGGCTCTCAAGGCGCGGCAGACGCTGCCGCACTGGCCGCAGCCCAGAGTGCCCGGGATCATTCGGCCTTTGGGCAGGGCTTCTTCGCGTCGCTTCCCAGGAACACCCTGGACGTGTTTCTCAATGCCCCGTTCGCCTCCCGCTGCGATGAAGCGGAGCGGCTGGCGGACGCCAATGACGCGGACGAGATCTCCTGCGTGGTGGATGACGGTTATCTGCGTGATCGCGTCACCGTGGAGGTGGAGGGGCGTAAGCCTGTGGATTCGCCGGTGATTCCCGGGACGGACCGGAGATTCGCCGTGGCCGAGGCCACAGCCCTCATCGAGTTCAGCTGCCCGCGCCCGAAGGCTGTGGATTTCGACAGTAACGGCGTCCAGGACCTCTTCATTTTCACATGCAAGAACGGCGAAGTGCTTCGGATCGCACCGAGTAAGCCCCAGCCGTGGGAGACGGTGAGCAGGACGCTGTTCGATGTGCGGTTGGTCGACAGATGACAACGAACAACGAGTGAAGGAAGCGGACCATGGGCATGCGGCGGATCACTACGACCAGAGGGATGGCTGTTGTGACGGCAGCCATGGCTGTCTTCGTCCTGGCCGGCTGCGGAGATGGCGGCGGCGACCAGAAGCAGACCCAGGGTTCCTCCGCCTCTTCCGCGCCGGCCAGCTCTCCCACCGAGGACAAGGGCGAGCAACAGGAGGACACCGCTGCTGACGAGGGTGTTGATCCGAACACCGAGCTCGCGGAGGTCCGAGGCCAAAATGGACTGACCCTAGTGATCAACCAGGTCAAGCGGGATACAGGTGGATTCGTCACTGTGCAGGGCGAGATCAAGAACACCGGGGACACCACTCAGAACACGTCCAACTGGGTCGGCCAGGAGTCCGCCCTGGTGGCGAAGAATCCCAACTCGGTCGCCGGTGCCACCCTGGTGGATAAAACGGGAAAGAAGAACTACTACGTGCTGCGGGACACCGACGGCAGGTGCCTGTGCACGACTGCCATCGTCCCCCTGTCTGCCGGTGATTCCGCCGCCGTGTTCATGCAGTTCCCGTCGCCGCCGCAGGAGGCGACGGAAGTCGACTTCACCCTGCCCACTTTCGCCACCGCCTCGCTGAAGATCTCTGGGTGAAAGCCGACATGAACACCATTCCGCACCTCAAGGCCCGGCGCAGCGCCGGTCGTGTGATGGCCGTCGCGGTGCTGTTGGCGAGCAGCGCCGTCCTGGGTATCTCGTCCTCGTATGCCGACGACGGCCCAAGCGTCCCGCCAGGCACCGAGGCGTCCTCCGAGCCACCGGTCCGGATCGATGCCAACGACCCCGATCTGAAGATGCCGGAGGGCGGCACCCTCGCACCCGGCAGAGTCCTCGACATCGTCCAAGTGGTCGAGGATCAAGGCGGCGAGGAGCGCCGCGAGGACAGCAACGCCGACATCAAGTTCGCGCTCCAGGCCGAAGTCCTCTTCGGCAAGGACAGCGCGAAGCTGAGCCCCGAGGCCAACGCCCGTATCGCCGCCATCGCCGACGAGATCAAGAAGCAGAACACCACCAAGGTCCGCGTCTTCGGCTTCACCGACAACCTCGGCTCCTCCGCCCACGGCGACGTGCTCTCCAAGCAGCGCGCCGACGCCGTGCACGGCGTCCTCTCGAAGGAGCTCGGCCCCACGATCACGTACGAGATCCGGGGCTACGGCGAGCAGTACCCGATCGCCAGCAACAGCGACGAGGAAGGCCGGAAGAAGAACCGCCGCGTGGAGGTCTCCTTCCCGCGCGGCGAGGGCTCCTAGCCCCTTCCGGCTCCCGGCATGCCCGGGGGCCCGGCGCGCGACGACCTCGCGTGCCGGGCCCCGGGCCGTCAGGCCGGCTGTCCGCACACCAGGTCGTGGAGGTGGCCCCCGGGTGCGCCAGCAGTTCGGCGGGCCGGCCCTGTTCGACGGTCCGGCCGTCCGCCACCACGATCACCCGGTCCGCGTCCATGACCGTGGAGAGCCGGTGCGCGATCACCAGGTTGGGGGGGCGGTGTTCTTGCCGGAGCCGTCCAGTCCACTGTTCGGCGACGGCCCGGTCGGCTTCGGTGCCCGCGTCGCTCTCCTTGCCGAAGACGATCGAGTTCGTCACCACCTCGATGCCGGTCTCGCCCGCCGCGTCGTCCTCGTCACCGCCCTTGACGGACAGTCCGCCGTCCGCATAGGCGGTGAGGGCGACGGTCGAGTACGAGATCTTCTTGTCGCCGGTCGGGCCCAAAACCGACCGGGCGCGGTCCCGCCCGCCCGTCGGGCCGACGATCGGCTGGCGGCCCCCACGGTCGATCCCCGCCGTCGGGCCGACGATCGGTTGACGGGCCCCGCGGTCGATCCCCGCCGTCGGGCCGACGATCGGCTGACGGGCCTCCGCGGTCGATCCCCGCCCGTCCGGCCCGGGATCGACCGGCGGCCCCGCAGGTGTCAGCCGGCCGAGGTCGGGGCGGACCGGGCCGGAGGACATAATCGGCAATATGTCCGACCACCAGCTCCGTACCCGGATGCCCGGCAGCCCGGCCCCGCACCTCCGCGGCCCCCGCCCCCGGACGGCCGCCGCGTTCCGGGCCGCCGCGCCCGCGCTCGCGGTCTACGCCGCCGTCCGGGCCCTGGGGCTGCTGGTCCTCTGGGTGGCCGCCCGGACCTCCGGCAAGGACCCCGTGGCGCGGCTCAGCGGGCGCTGGGACTCCGTCTGGTACCAGCGCATCGCCGAGGACGGGTACGGCTACACCGTCACCCTCCCCGACGGGGCCCTCCACTCCGACCTGGCCTTCTTCCCCCTCCTGCCCGCCCTGGAGCGCGGCCTGGCCGAGGTGACCCCGCTCACCCTCGGCGACGCCGGGCTCCTCGTCGCCTGGACGGCCGGGCTGCTCGCCGCCTGGGGCATCTTCGCGGTCGGGGCGCACCTGCACGGGCCGCGTACGGGGGTGGTGCTGGCCGCGCTGTGGGGCGTGTACCCGACAGCGTTCGTCCAGTCGATGGCGTACACGGAGACGCTGTTCACCGCACTGGCCGCCTGGGCGCTGTACGCCGTCCTCAGGGGCCGGTGGATCGTGGCGGGCGCCCTGTGCGTCCTGGCGGGGCTCACCCGGCCCTCGGCCGCCGCCCTCATCGCGGCCCTGGCGATCACGGCCGCGGTCACCCTCGTACGGGAGTTCCGCGCCGGGAACGGCATCGGCCCGGTGTTCCGCCGCCAGGCCCGGATGATCACCGGGGTGGTACTCGCACCGCTGGGCTGGCTGGCGTACGTGGTGTTCGTCGCGGTGCGCGAGGGCAGCCCCTTCGCGTACTTCGACGTCCAGGCGCAGTGGGGCAACAGCATCGACGGAGGCCGCGCGCTCGCCGCCTTCGTCGCGGGCCTGCCGCTGCCCGCGGCGCTCGGGCTCTGTGCGGCGCTCGGGCTGCTCGGCTGGTTGGTGGTGCTCTGCGTACGGCAGCGGCAGCCGCTGCCGGTCCTCGTCTACGGCATCGCGGTCGTCGTCATCTCACTGATCGGCGCCGGGTACTTCGGCTCGCGGCCCCGCCTGATGATGCCCGCCTTCCCGCTGCTCCTCCCGCCCGCCGCCGCCCTGGTCAGGCTGCGGAGTACGCCGCGTACGGCCGCCGTCCTCGCCGTACTCGCCTGCGCGTCGGCGGCCTACGGCGCCTGGACCCTGCTCGGCGCGGGCCCGCCGTAGGCGGAGCGGGGCGCGGGCCCGCCCTGGATACGGGCTTCCTCTATGGAGTGCCCGCCGCCCGCGGCTCCACCCGGACGCCCGGCCGTACCCCCCACCGTTCCATCGCCCCCGCCTCCGCCTCCACCACATGGCGGGCCCGCAGCCGGGGCAGCCCGAGGCGGCCGGGCTTCATCGTGCGGACCGCCAGCACGGTGAACGTCCGGTCCAGGTAGGCCACATCGATGGTGAACCGCATCCGGAAGGTGTGCACGCTCCCGGCCGGCGTGAGCAGCAGCGCCCCTTCGATCCCGTCCCGCCCGAGCAGCCCCCGGGTACGGGCCCGGTACGAGGCCGCGATCCGCAGCGGCACCTCCCGGGCGCCCGCGTCCCCGCCGACCGCCAGCGTCCCGTCGCCATCACGCCAAGTCCTCATGGCCACCGACCGTAGCCCCCGGCGCCCACGCCTGGGTCCTGAACGGTCCGGAGTGGGCCCCAGGACCCAAGCCCCCTGTCCGCGCGGCCGATTAGGGTCGTCCCGTGGACCTCGTGCTGCTCGCCGTCGCCGCCGTCTGGGGTGGAGTCACCGGACTGCTGATTCCGCGCGCCGCGTACCGGTTCGCCGTCGAACCCGAGGAGCCCTGGCGCACCACCTGCCCCGCCGGGCACGCGTTCACCGGTCCGTTCGGCGGCTGGCTCGGCCCGGCCCGCTGCGCCTCCTGCGCCTCCGGAGCGCAGGTCTCCGTACGGTACGGGGAGGAGGCCGCCGCCGCCCCCGTACCGCCCCGAGACGACGAGCACGCCCCCGTACCGCCCCGAGACGACGAGCTCGTCCCCGTACCGCCCCAAGACGACGAGGGCGCCCAGGTACCGCCCCGAGACGATGAGCCCGCCCCCGTACCGCAGGCGGGCGACAGCGCTCCCCTTCTACCGCGAGCGGGAGACGACGCTCCCCTCCCCGGCGCCCCCGCCCCGGCCCCGAGCGCCCCGGCCCCCGGCACCCCCGCCCCGGCCCCCGCCGGCTCCCGGCCCTACGCCCCCGGCGTCCTCGCGCCCCTGGTCACCGTGCTCGTCTGCGTCGCGCTCGCCGCTGCCACGGGGGCCCGGCCCGAGCTCGCCGGCTGGCTGCTGCTGGCCCCGGTCGCCGTCCTCCTCGCCACCGTCGACCGCCGCGTCCACCGGCTGCCCGACCCGCTCACCCTGCCCCTGGCCGCCGCGGCCGTCCTGCTGCTGGGCGGGGCCGCCCTACTCCCCGGACACGCCGGGTCCTGGGCCTCCGGGCTGCTCGGCGGGCTGGTGCTCGGCGGCTTCTACCTCCTGCTCTTCCTCATCAACCCGAACGGCATGGGCTTCGGCGATGTGAAGCTGGCCCTCGCCCTGGGCGTCGCCCTCGGCTGGTACGGCTGGCAGGTGCTGTTCCTGGGCGGGTTCGCCGGGTTCCTGTTCGGCGCGGCGTACGGGCTCGGGCTGGTCCTGCTGCGCCGGGCGGGGCGCAGGACCGGCATCCCGTTCGGCCCGTTCATGATCGCCGGGGCGCTGACCGGCCTGCTCCTGGGGGCGTCGGCGGCCTGAGCCGCCCATCCTGCCCGCCCGTGGGGAGCACGGACTGTTGTCTGTCGCAGGTTGAGACATATGTGCCCATCTCGCCCGCCCGTGGGGAGCACGGGCCCCGGAATCCGTTCGCGCCCCACGCCCCGGCCTGACACGATTCCCGTATGCCCGAACAGTCCCCTCCGCCCCCTGAGCCGTCCCCGGCTCCGTCCTTCGCCTCCCCGGCCTCCCGCGACCGGTTCGAGGCCCTCGTCGCCGAAGCCGACGCCGTCTCCGTCGACGGCTGGGACTTCTCGTGGCTGGCGGGCCGGGCCACCGAGCAGCGCCCCTCCTGGGGGTACGCCCGCGCCATGGCCGACCGGCTCGGCGAGGCCAGGGCCGCACTCGACCTCCAGACCGGGGGCGGCGAGGTCCTGGCCGCCGCGCCCCGACTCCCGCCGGTCACCGTCGCCACCGAGTCCTGGCCGCCGAACATCGCCCGCGCCACCGCACTCCTGCACCCCCTCGGTGCCGTCGTCGTCGCGGACGAGGACGAGCCGCCGCTGCCCTTCGGGGACGCGGCCTTCGACCTGGTGGTCAGCCGGCATCCGGTCACCACCTGGTGGGAGGAGATCGCCCGGGTGCTCACCCCCGGCGGTACGTACTTCTCGCAGCAGGTCGGACCGGCGAGCGTCTTCGAGCTCGTGGAGTACTTCCTCGGCCCGCAGCCGCCCGAGGTGCGCCGCGGCCGCGACCCCGAGGACGCGCGCGCCGCCGCCGAGGCGGCCGGGCTGGACGTCGTCGACCTGCGGCTGGAGCGGCTGCGCACCGAGTTCTTCGACATCGGCGCGGTGGTCTACTTCCTCCGCAAGGTGATCTGGATGGTGCCCGGATTCACCGTCGAGCAGTACCGGCTCCAACTGGCCGCACTGCACCGGAAGATCGAGGGCGAGGGGCCCTTCCTCGCCCACACCACGCGCTTCCTGATTGAGGCCCGCAAGCCCCTGTGACGTATCAGGAAGTGTCAACCTGCCTACCCCGGACGCCAGTTCAGCATTGGACCGCAGGCAACGCGATCGTGTCGGCCGCCGTCCTACTGTGCGGGAGCAGGCACGGCGAGAAGGACGGGGAGCGGCCATGACGGTGGAGAGGGAAGAGTACGGCGGGCCGGCCGGACGCGCGCGGCACGGCAACTCCGACTGGCTCACGGGCTCCCGGATCACCGCCGTGCACGGGGTCTTCTACCGGCCCGAGGGGCGCGCGGGCGAGCCGGAGGCCGTGGAGTTCGTGATCGACCAGGGCCAGTCCGTCCTGCTGACCTGTACCTCCGACTGGACGCTGCGGATCACCCCCGGCACCTGGCCGCTGCTGCCCGACTGGTGCGTACCGGCGAACCAGTGGCAGCACGCCCCGCTGACGCAGCTGCCGCCGGTGCCGTACGAGGGCGCCTGGACGGTCGTCGGCACGCTGGAGCGCAGGGACGGCAACGGCGAGGTCCACGAGGCGGTCATCCGGTGCGCGGAAGGGGACTTCGTGGTCGCGGCGGGGGACACCCTGGCGGTCCGCTTCCACCGCCACTGAGGACCCGGCGCCAGCGCGGCCCCACTGCCCGGAGGACCCGGCGCCGGCACGGCCCCACCGCCCGGAGGCCGGGCACCATCAGGTCCGGCCCCGCGCGGCGTCAAGGCCGCGCCCCGGGACGCCCCCTCGATACCGGGGACGAATCCGGGCCCATGGTCGCGGGTCGCGGGCCGTCCTCCCGGCCCGCTACGGGGTCCGGCGAACTCGGAGAGTAGTTGTGGAGTGGCGTGGCACCCATCAGCACTTACGAAGGGTTATGGTGGAAACCCCCCCTCGGGCCGGTCCGTATCCCCCCCCACGGACCGGCCCGTTTTTTTCTGGGCCGGTCCGGACCGCCGACCTGAGCCCCCCCGCCTGGGCCCACCGCCCCACCGCCCCCCCCGGCATACCGCCGCCCCACCGCCCCCCGGCGTACCGCCCTCACGCCCCCGGCGAACCGGTCTCAGCCCCCCCGGCGTACCGCCCTCACCCCCCCGGCGTACCGCCCTCACCCCCCCGGCGTACCGCCCCACCGCCCCCCGGCGAACCGCCCTCACCCCCCCGGCATACCGCCGCCCCACCGCCCCCCGGCATACCGCCGCCCCACCGCCCCCCGGCGTACCGCCCTCACGCCCCCCCGGCGTACCGCTCTCACCCCCCGGCGTACCGCCCTCACGCCCCCACGGCGTACCGCCCCACCGCCCCACCGCCCCCCGGCGAACCGGTCTCAGCCCCGCCCGGCCCAGATGTTCGTGCCCTCGGTGTCCACGGCGAAGGTGTCGATCTCCTTCAGCTCAGCGGCCGTCAGCGCCGGCCCGGCCAGCGCCGCCACGTTCTCCTCCAGTTGCTTCACGCTCGACGCGCCGATCAGCGCCGAGGTCATCCGGCTGTCGCGCAGCACCCACGCGATGGCCAGCTGGGCCAGCGACTGGCCGCGGCCCTGCGCGATGTCGTTCAGCCCGCGCAGCCGGCGCAGGACCTCGTCCGAGAGCAGGCCCGGATCGAGCGACTTGCCCTGGGTGGCGCGCGAGCCCTCCGGGATGCCCTTCAGGTACTTGTTCGTGAGCAGGCCCTGCGCGAGCGGCACGAAGGAGATGCAGCCCATGCCGGCCGCCTCCAGGGTGTCGAGCAGACCGTCGTCCTCGATCCAGCGGTTGATCATGGAGTAGGACGGCTGGTGGATCAGGGCCGGGACACCCATCTCCCTCAGCAGCCCGGCCGCCTCGGCGGTCTGCTCCGCGGTGTACGAGGAGACCCCCACGTACAGCGCTTTGCCCTGCCGCACGGCGGACGCCAGGGCGCCCATCGTCTCCTCCAGCGGGGTGTGCGGGTCGAAGCGGTGCGAGTAGAAGATGTCGACGTACTCCAGGCCCATCCGCTTCAGCGAGGCGTCGAGCGAGGACAGCAGGTATTTCCGGGAGCCCCACTCGCCGTACGGGCCGGGGTGCATCAGATAGCCGGCCTTGGTGGAAATGGCCAGCTCGTCCCGGTACGAGGCGAAATCCTGTGCGAACAGCTTGCCGAAGTTCAGCTCGGCCGAGCCGGGCGGCGGCCCGTAGTTGTTGGCCAGGTCGAAGTGTGTCACCCCGAGATCGAAGGCGCGGCGCAGAATGGCCCGCTGGGAGTCCAGCGCCCGGTCGTCGCCGAAGTTGTGCCACAGGCCCAGGGAGAGGGCGGGCAGTTTGAGGCCGCTGCGCCCGGTGCGGCGGTACTCCATGGCGTCGTAGCGCGCGTCGGCAGCGCGGTAGGAGAGGTCGGGGGAGAGGTAATCGGTCATTTTCTCTCTTTATCACGGAGTTGTGACAGACCGGGTTGGGCCCCGGTGACCCGGTCGCAGTAATGTGGCGGCTTCGGGGAATGCCGATGTGCGGCGCGGCTCAGGCCCGCGCGGGTCCGTACGGACCGCGCAGCGCTCCCCGGCGGGGGTGGACCCCGGACCCCCGGCGACGGGGAGGGCGGGCCACGGGCCCGTACGGAACCGAGAGGGTGAACTCAGTGAACTTCCGCGACCTGGTGTACAGGCTCTACGCGCGCCGGGTGGAAGGCCGCCTGGACCACGATCAGGTGCCGAAGCACATCGGGGTCATCCTCGACGGCAACCGGCGGTGGGCCAAGGCGTCCGGCGGATCGGCCGTGCAGGGCCACCAGGCCGGTGCGGACAAGATCTCCGAGCTGCTCGGCTGGTGCAGCGAGACCGATGTCGAGGTCGTCACCCTCTGGATGCTGTCCACGGACAACTTCGACCGGCCCGAGCACGAGCTGAAGCCGCTGCTGGGCATCATCGAGAACACCGTACGCAATCTCGCCGCCGACGGGCGGTGGCGCGTCCACCATGTCGGCACGCTCGACCTGCTGCCCGCCGAGACGCAGCTGGTGCTCAAGGAGGCCCAGCAGTCGACCGCCCATGTCGACGGGATAATCGTCAATGTCGCCGTGGGCTACGGCGGCCGGCAGGAGATCGCGGACGCCGTGCGCTCGCTGCTCCTGGAGCACTCGGAGCGGGGCACGACCTTCGAGGAGCTGGCGGAGATCGTCTCCACCGACCTGATCTCCGAGCACCTCTACACCCGCGGCCAGCCCGATCCCGACCTGGTGATCCGCACGAGCGGCGAACAGCGCCTTTCGGGCTTCATGCTCTGGCAGAGCGCCCATTCGGAGTACTACTTCTGCGAGGTGTTCTGGCCGGCCTTCCGCAAGGTCGACTTCCTGCGGGCGCTGCGCGACTACGCCGCCCGCCACCGGCGCTACGGGGCCTGAAAACGCCCCTGCCACGGGCCCGGACGGCCCCCTCACCCGCCCCGCCCGGCGACTCCCCTCCACAGGGGGGTCATCGCGCGTCCACCGGGACTTCCCCACACCGTGTCATATGCAGCGGCATGGCTTCGGTCCGAACTGGGAATACCCCTGGCAGGTCGACATCCGGTCACCAACCAGGCGGATGTCGCAGCCAAGTGAGCGGCACCCAGTCCGCTCGCCCGGGAGGCCCTTTGCACACGAAGGACCGTAGACGCAGTCAGCCTGCGGCCGACGCGGAGGCCGTGGTCCGGCCCGAGCGCAGGGGCCCGATCCCGGTCCGTCCTCTCCTTCGGGAAGCTCCGCGACCGTTCGTCGCACTCCCCGACCTCGTCCGAGGGGGTACGTCCTTCCGTGGTGACCAGTAGCAAGCGCCGCATGCCCGACCGGCGCACATACGTTCTCGACACCAGCGTCCTGCTGGCCGATCCCGGTGCCATGGCCCGCTTCGACGAGCACGAAGTCGTGCTGCCGATCGTGGTGGTCACGGAGCTGGAGGCCAAGCGGCACCATCCGGAGCTCGGATACTTCGCCCGGCAGGCCCTGCGCCTGCTGGACGACTTCCGCATCCGGTACGGCCGGCTGGACGCCCCCATCCCCCTCGGGGACCTGGGCGGGACGCTCCGCGTCGAACTCAACCACTCCGACCCCGGCGTGCTGCCCGCCGGCTACCGGCTGGGGGACAACGACTCCCGGATTCTCGCGGTCGCCCGCAACCTCCAGGCGGAGGGGTACGACGTCACGGTCGTCTCCAAGGACCTGCCCCTGCGGATCAAGGCCTCCTCGGTCGGCCTCCTCGCCGAGGAGTACCGCGCCGAGCTCGCCATCACCGATTCCGGCTGGACCGGAATGACCGAGCTGCCCCTCTCCGGGGAGCAGGTCGACCTGCTCTTCACCGAGGAGACGCTGTACGTCCCCGAGGCCGCCGAGCTGCCCGTCCACACCGGCCTGGTCCTCCAGTCCGAGCGGGGCAAGGCGCTCGGCCGGGTGACGGCCCAGGGCGATGTGCGGCTCGTGCGGGGTGACCGGGAGGCCTTCGGCATCCACGGGCGCAGCGCCGAGCAGCGGATCGCCCTCGACCTGCTGCTCGACCCGGACGTCGGCATCGTCTCGCTGGGCGGCCGGGCCGGCACCGGAAAGTCGGCGCTTGCCCTCTGCGCCGGGCTGGAGGCGGTGCTGGAGCGCCAGCAGCACAAGAAGGTGATGGTCTTCCGCCCGCTGTACGCGGTGGGCGGCCAGGAGCTCGGCTATCTCCCCGGCAGCGAGGCCGAGAAGATGAGCCCCTGGGCGCAGGCGGTCTTCGACACGCTCTCGGCGGTCGCCGGGCGCGAGGTCATCGAGGAGGTGCTGGGGCGCGGGATGCTGGAGGTCCTGCCGCTCACCCACATCCGCGGCCGCTCGCTCCACGACGCGTTCGTGATCGTGGACGAGGCGCAGTCACTCGAACGGAACGTGCTGCTGACCGTGTTGTCCCGGATCGGGGCGAATTCACGGGTGGTGCTCACCCATGACGTCGCCCAGCGGGACAACCTCCGGGTCGGCCGGTACGACGGAGTCGTCGCCGTGGTCGAGAAGCTGAAGGGTCATCCGCTCTTCGCCCATGTCACGCTCACGCGTTCGGAGCGTTCGCAGATCGCCGCACTGGTGACCGAAATGCTGGAGGAAGGACACATCTGACCTGCATGTCCTGCTTGATGCCGCCCGGTGAGCCAAAGAGCTTAGCCGGGCGGCATCGTGTTGCGCCGTCATTTCCGGAAAACCGGTGAGCCAAACGGGGTGTGACCTTTCCCACGCAACACAGAATTGCCCTGTGGTGTCCCCGTCCGGCAGAGTCTTGCTTCCGTCAGGCCCCGCATACGGCACTTGGGCACCTCCAGAGGCGCCACGCACCACACAACTCAACACGAGACGCCCGTATGCCGCCCGCGAGCACCACGCGGCAGCCTCCTCACCGGGGTTGCCCACCGGGTCCGTGCCTCCCGTGACCCACGCAGTAGGGAGGCCAGTGCCAGGGGCACGAACGCGCCCGCGAGGTCACGTGAGCGGGCGATGCTGGAAGGACACCATGTGAGCCGGATCTCGGTCCGGGGGTTCGCCGTGGCATCTGCCACCGCGGTCACCACCGTTGGCGCCGTCGTAGGCGTTGCTGCGGGCGGCGCACCTGCCGCCGATGACAACAACTTCGAGGCGGCCGCAGCCGACACCACGCTGCTCGCAGACATTCCGGCGGGCCAGCAGGCCCAGGTCCAGACCGCTTCGCTGACGCAGCAGGCCGATGCCCAGGCCTCCGCCGCCGACGCCGCCGCGAAGAAGTCGGCCGAGGAGTCGGCCCGCCTCCAGGCCGCCAAGGACGCCAAGTCCAAGAAGGCGGCGGCCGAGGAGAGGGTCGAGGCCGAGCGCAAGGCCGAGAAGGAGAAGAAGGAAGCCGCCGAGCGCGCCAGCCGTTCCTCCGTCCGCGATGCCTCCTCGTTCTCCGCTCAGGGCTCGTACACCGTGGCCCAGGTGCAGGCGATGGCACGTCAGATGGTGCCCGCCGACCAGTTCCAGTGCTTCAGCAACATCGTGAACCACGAGTCGACCTGGAACTACCGGGCGACCAACCCGTCCTCGGGCGCGTACGGACTGATGCAGGCCCTCCCGGGCCACAAGATGTCCTCCGCCGGTGCCGACTGGCAGACCAACCCGGCCACCCAGATCAAGTGGGGCCTCAGCTACATGGACGGCCGCTACGGCTCCCCGTGCGGCGCCTGGTCCTTCTGGCAGGCCAACAACTGGTACTAGGGCCCGACGGCCCCGCGAAGCCCCCCACCGCGTCCGCGGTGGGGGGCTTCGCGCGTGTACGGTCGCATCCGGCGAACCAGGGCGGCGCTGGGGAGCGAAAGTGGGGGAAGGGAAAGAGACATGTCGAAACTACCGGGCTGGCTGGGCCGCTTCGGATCCGAACTGACGCAGCTGGGCGCACGCCTGGAAGAGCGCCGGGCGCGCGCCGTCGACGATGACGATCCCCACCACGGGGGTGCCGCGGCGTCCGGGGCCCTGGACCCCGGGCAGGTGCCCGCGCCCCCCACGTACGCGCCCTCCGTCGCCGCCAAGCCCGATCCGGTGACGGCGATTCCGTGGGGGATGCGGGTCGCGGCCGAGGCCGGCTGGCGGCTGCTCGTCCTCGCCGGGACCCTCTGGGTGCTGATGCAGGTGATCACCGCCGTACAACTGGTGGTGCTCGCCTTCTCCGCCGCGCTGCTCGTCACCGCGATGCTCCAGCCGACCGTCGTGCGGCTCAAGCGGGTCGGGCTGCCGCACGGGCTCGCCACCGCCGTGACGGCCGTGCTCGGGTTCGTCGTCATCGGCCTGGTCGGCTGGTTCGTGGTGTGGCAGGTGATGGAGAACCTCGACACGCTCTCCGAGCGGGTCCGCGACGGCATCGACGAGTTGAAGCGCTGGCTGCTGGACAGCCCCTTCCATGTCACCGAGTCGCAGATCAACGACATCGCCAAGAACCTCAACGACACCATCGGCACCAACACGGAGGAGATCACCTCCGCCGGACTCCAAGGCGTCACCGTGATGGTGGAGTTCCTCACCGGGCTGCTGCTGGCGATGTTCTCCACGCTCTTCCTGCTCTACGACGGCCGGCGCATCTGGGAGTGGTCGCTCAAACTGGTGCCCGCCGCCGCCCGTCCCGGAGTCGCCGGCGCCGGACCGCGCGCCTGGCGGACCCTGACCGCCTACGTGCGGGGCACGGTGCTCGTCGCCCTGATCGACGCCATCTTCATCGGCTTCGGCCTCTACGTCCTGAACGTGCCGCTCGCGGTGCCGCTGGCCGTGTTCATCTTCCTGTTCGCCTTCATCCCGCTCGTCGGTGCCGTGGTCTCCGGCGCACTGGCGGTGGTCGTCGCGCTGGTCACCGAGGGGGTGTGGACGGCGCTGTGGGCGCTGGTGGTGGTGCTGGCGGTGCAGCAGATCGAGGGCCACATCCTCCAGCCGTTCATCCTCGGCCGGGCGGTGCGGGTGCACCCGCTGGCCGTGGTCCTCGCGGTGGCGACGGGCGGCCTGGTCGCGGGCATCGGTGGCGCGGTGGTCGCCGTACCGCTGGTCGCGGTGACCAACACGGTGGTCGGCTACCTGCGGTCCTACGGTGCTCCCCGCACGGTGGGCGGGCAGCACGGGGCCACCGCGCTGGGGGTCGCGCCGACCGGGCCGGCGGACACGCCGGACGCGGTGCTGGAGGGGCCGAGCGCCGAGACCGCCACGCCGGTCGTGTTCCCCGAACCGCCGGAGGGACGGGACCCGTCGCGGGGCGACCCGCCGGAGAAGCAGGCGTAGGGCGGACAGGGCGGAGCCCCGGGGACGGTCGGTCGTCCTCGGGGCTCTTCCCGTATCAGGGGTGGTGCGGTGTCACTGCTCGGCGAGTACGGCCTCGGCGTCGAGGGTCACACCGACCGCCTGGATCACCGAGGCGACCTTGACGGCCTCCTGGATGGTCTCGCGGTCCACGCCGGCCTTGCGCAGCACCTGCTCGTGGGAGTCCAGGCACTGGCCGCAGCCGTTGATCGCGGAGACGGCGAGCGACCACAGCTCGAAGTCGACCTTCTCCACGCCCGGGTTGCCGATGACGTTCATCCGCAGGCCCGCGCGGAGCGTGCCGTACTCCGGGTCCGACAGCAGGTGCCGCGTCCGGTAGAAGACGTTGTTCATCGCCATGATCGCGGCCGCCGACTTCGCCGCGGCGTACGCCTCGGGCGACAGGTTGGCCTTCGCCTCGGGCTCCAGCTCACGCAGCACCCGCGGCGAGCGCGAGGCGATCGCGCAGGCCAGCACGGTGCCCCACAGCTGCTGCTGCGGGAGGTCGCTGTTGCCGATGACCGAGCCGAGGTTCAGCTTCAGGTCCTTGGCGAAGTCCGGTACGGCGGACTTGAGTTCGTCGAGAGCCATGGGTATCAGCTCACTCGCCCGAGAGGAGCGCGACCGGGTCGAGGGTGTTCTCGCCCTTGGTCCAGTTGCACGGGCACAGCTCGTCGGTCTGCAGAGCGTCGAGGACCCGCAGGACCTCCTTGGGGTTACGGCCCACGGAACCGGCGGTCACCATCGTGAACTGGATCTCGTTGTTCTGGTCGACGATGAAGACGGCGCGCTGCGCGAAGCCGTCCTCGCCCTCGATGCCGAGGTCACGCATGAGCTCGTGCTTCGAGTCGGCCAGCATCGGGAAGGGCAGGTCGGTCAGGTCCGGGTGGTCCTTGCGCCAGGCGTGGTGCACGAACTCGGAGTCACCGGAGAAGCCGAGGATCTGGGCGTCCCGGTCGGCGAACTCCTCGTTCAGCTTGCCGAAGGCGGCGATCTCGGTGGGGCACACGAAGGTGAAGTCCTTCGGCCACGCGAAGACGATCTTCCACTTGCCCTCGTAGGTCTTGTGGTTGATCTGCTCGAACTCCTTGCCGCTCTCCAGCGAAACACAAGCAGTCAGGTCGAACTCGGGGAACTTGTCACCGACAGTGAGCACGCGCTCTCCTTGCAGCGTTAGGAGATCCCCTTTGCGGAGATTTCCTGAGGGTTGGACGAGATCCACCTTGGCACAGAGTGCATTGATCACGGAAATAGCTACACTCGGTCGTGATGATCGGAGGTGCCTATCAGTGGGCCAGGGAAAACCGGGCATACGCCCCAAGCAGTCAGCGAAGCAGCCCAGCCTGTCGCAGCTCCGCGCCTTCGCGGCCGTGGCGGAACATCTGCACTTCCGGGACGCGGCGGCAGCAATCGGGATGAGTCAGCCCGCACTCTCCGGAGCCGTCTCCGCCCTGGAGGAGGCACTGGGTGTCCAGCTTATCGAGCGTACGACGCGCAAGGTGCTGCTCTCGCCCGCCGGGGAGCGGCTCGCGGCGCGGACCGCCGTCGTGCTGGAGGCCGTCGCGGCGCTGATGGAGGAGGCGGAAGCGGCCCGGGCACCGTTCACCGGGGTGCTCCGGCTCGGTGTGATCCCGACCGTCGCCCCCTATCTCCTGCCCGCCGTCCTGCGGCTGGTCCACGAGCGCTACCCGGACCTCGACCTCCAGGTTCATGAGGAGCAGACCTCCTCGCTGCTGGAGGGGCTCGCCGCCGGACGCCTGGACCTGCTGCTTCTCGCGGTGCCGCTCGGGGTCCCCGGGGTGAGCGAGATCCCCCTCTTCGACGAGGACTTCGTGCTGGTCATGGAGCAGGACCACTGGCTCGGCGGGCGCGCCGACATCCCGCGCGAGGCGCTGCGGGAGCTGCCGCTGCTCCTCCTGGACGAGGGCCACTGCCTGCGCGACCAGGCCCTGGACATCTGCCGGGAGGCGGGGCGTACGGAGGGGGCGCCGGTCACCACGACGGCCGCCGGGCTCTCCACCCTCGTCCAGCTGGTGGCGGGCGGGCTCGGGGTGACCCTGCTGCCGCGCACCGCGGTGACGGTGGAGACCGCCCGCAACGACGCCCTGGCCACCGGGTACTTCGCCCACCCGGCCCCCGCCCGGCGGGTGGCGCTGGCGATGCGGACCGGCTCGGCGCGGGGCGGCGAGTTCGAGGAGTTCGCCGCCGCGCTGCGCGGGGCGATGGAGCCGCTGCCGGTGCGGGTGGTGGGCGCGGCCTGGGAGTGAACGGGCCCGGGAGCAGCGGTCGGGACGCCGGTGCGGCCGGGAGGCTCTCTCCCGGCCGCACCGGCGTGTCCCGCTATTCGGTGCGCAGCCCGTCCGGCCGCATCAGCCGCCACAGCGGGGGCAGCGACAGTGCCGTCACCAACAGGATCAGCGCCGCTCCGGCTCCGGTCAGCGGCAGGAACAGCCACCAGTCGGAGACGCTCTTGCGGGTCATCCAGGCGAGCGTCGCGCCGAGCCCCAGCCCGCCCGCGACCGCCACCGCCAGGCCGAGGACCACGGGAACGGCGGTCTGCCACAGGACCGACCAGCTCAGCGTCGTACGCCGGGTGCCGAAGGCGACCAGCACCGACAGCAGCCGCCGGCGCTCGCGCAACTGCTCCAGCTGGGAGACCAGCATCGAGGCGGCGATCAGCAGCAGCACCACACTCGCCCCGACCCGCAGAGCGGTCTGGATACTGGCGTACTGCCGGTCGCGCTCCACCGATTGGAGGGTGACGAAGCGCATGCCGGGATCGATCCGGGCCGCCGTGTTCCGTACGTGCTCGGCGACGTCCGGCACGCTTCGGTCCACCCGGATCCGGGCGGTGATCTGCGCGCCGGGCAGCGTGCCCGCGTCGACCGCGCCGGTGGTGGCCATGATCCCCCAGTGGGGGGTGCCCATCGGGTCGGTGCGGCCCGGCACGGTCGGGGAGTCGGCGGGCAGCGTCCACCGCAGCGGCTTGCCCGTCCCGGAGCCGACCTCGACCACCTGGCCCTTGCGCGCGGTCCGGTCGACCCAGGCGGACATGTCCTTGTCGCCCGGCGGGTGGACGACGAACGTGTCGCCGTCCGCGCAGGCGCCGATCCGGGCGAATTCGCGCAGGGTGGCGCAGGTGCCGACGGTCAGCGAGGTGGTGGGCGGGATGTCGTCCTGTGCGTAGACGCCGGGCCTGGACGCGTACGCCTCCACCGAGCCGATCACCACATCCACCCCCCGGGTGGCGCGGAACCGCTCGATGGCCGAGGTGGCCGCCGCGCCGGTGACGTTCTCGGAGTACCCGGCGAACTGGGCCCGCGAGGGGTCCTGGCCGGTCATCCGGTTGAAGTCGGCGTTCATCGAGGCGAACAGCATCTGCAGGGCGACCGCCCCGGCCGCCGCCACCGTGACCCCGCCGACCGCACGGGACGCGGCCCCGCTGCTCAACTGGAGCCCGCGGGTGGCGAGCTGCCAGGGCACCGGGCCGCCGCGCAGCCGGCTCACGCACGCCTCGATCAGCCACGGCAGCAGCAGGGCGAGCCCGACCAGCACCAGCACGGCACCGGCCGCGATCCCGTACGGCTTCCCGGGCGCGTACTCGTACTCGTCGATCCGGCCCGTGAATCCGAGCACCGCCAGACCCGCGAGCGGCACGAGCAGGCGCCACCGGAGCCGGCGGCCCCGGTCCCGGCCGCGCCGTACGACGCCGAGCGGTTCGACCACCACGGACCGCATCGCGACCAGCGTGACGAGCACGGCGGTGACGGGCACCGCGAAGGTGACCAGCAGCGCCAGCAGGGGATCGGGCACCAGGTCCGCCGGGAACGCGCTGACGTCCCAGATCTCCACCGCACCGGCGAACCGCCGGCCCACCAGGAAGAGGGCCAGTCCGATCAGCAGCCCAAGGACCGCGCCGAACAGCGCCTCCCCGGCGGCGATACGGCGGGTCGTGCGGATGTCCGCGCCGACCAGGCGGAGCGCGGCGAGCCGGCGGTCGCGCCGGTCGCCGCCGAAGCGCACGGCGGTGGCGATGAAGATGGCGACGGGCACCAGGAGCACGACGCAGACCATGACGCTCAGCACGATCAGCAACGGCGGGAGCGGATCGCCGTCGCCGGGGTCTCCGTAGCCGGCGATCCGGTGGCCTCCCGCCGCGGGCGTCAGGGTGTCGCTGCCCGCGTAGTAGCGGAGTTCCCCGGGCGAGCGCAGCCCGGCGTCCCCGATCGTGCCGGTGATCTCGTACGGCAGCCGCTCACGCAGCAGTTCGCCGTCCGGGGCGGCGAGCAGCTCCCTCAGCGCGGGGGAGACCAGCATCTCGTCCGCCCCGGGGAAGCGGGCGACACCCGGTGGCCGAGCCGGCGAGGGGCCGTCGGCGCGCATGAGGTAGCTCTCGACGGTCCGGTCGCGGTACTCGGTGGTCGTGTTGATCCGCACCACCGAGGTGTCCGACTTCGCCGCGTCGGCGCCCGGTGAGTCGGAGATCCGCGTCTCGCTGCGGGCCGTCTCCCGCGCGGAGCGTGCGTCGAACAGGTGCGGGACGGAGGAGGCGAGCAGCAGCAGCGCGACCCCGAGGCCGACGCCGACCGCCGTCAGCAGCGTACGGATCCAGCCCTCGCGGCCCCCGGCGGCGGCGAACCGGACGCCGAGGCCGAGGTCCCGGAGCGTGGCCGCACCGCGCGAGGGCGGCTTCGGGCGGTCCTGCCCGGCGGCGGGAGCGCTACGGGAGCCGAGCAGCGTCATACGGCGTGCTCCAGGTCATGGGCCCGGCCGTCGCGCACGGTGACGTCACGGTCGGAGTAGGCGGCGACCCGGGCCTCGTGGGTCACCAGGACCACCGCGACGCCAAAGGAGCGGGCGGCCTCGGTGAGCAGCTCCATCACCCGCTCGCCGTTGAGGGAGTCCAGGGCGCCGGTCGGCTCGTCCGCGAAGATCACCTTCGGGGAGCCCGCCAGCGCCCGGGCCACGGCGACGCGCTGCCCCTGGCCGCCGGAGACCTCGCCGGGACGCTTGGCGCCCAGGCCGTCGACCTCCAGGCGCTCCATCCACTCCCGGGCGGTGCGCTCGGCGGCCTTGCGCCTCACTCCGTTCAGCCTCAGCGGCAGGGCGACGTTCTCCACGCAGGTCAGCTCGGGCACGAGCTGGCCGAACTGGAAGACGAAGCCGAAGTCGCTGCGGCGCAGGGCGCTGCGCTCGGCGTCGGACATCGCGGAGAGCTCGCGGCCCGCGTAGGTGATGGTGCCGGAGTCCGGCGTGATGATCCCGGCCAGACAGTGCAGCAGGGTCGACTTGCCGGAGCCGGAAGGGCCCATCACGGCGACGACCTCGCCGGGGTGCACGGAGAACGACGCGCCGTCCAGGGCGGGCGTCGAACCGTAGGTCTTGCACAGGTCGCGGGCGGCGAGCAGAGAGCCGTCGGGAATCACGGAGCCACCACCTCGGCGAGCTGGCCCAGGCGGGCGGCGGTCAGTTCCAGCCAGCGCAGATCGGCTTCCAGGTGGAACAGGGCGTGGTCGCAGATCAGCTGGTCTGCGAGGTCGCCCTTGCGCTTGCGGTCGGTGAGGACGCGCATCATCCGCAGGTGCTCCGAGCGCTGGGAGTCCAGCAGGTCGTCCGCGCTGCGATCGGTCAGGAGCGCGAGGACGACCTTGGTGTAGAGCGTGGACTGGAGGTACGGCTCCGGCTTCTCGGGCTGTGCGAGCCAGCGCGAGACATCGGTGATCCCGGCGTCCGTGATGGCGTACCGCTTGCGCTCGGGCCCGCCTTCGCTCTCCACCCCGTCGACCACGACGAGCCCGTTCTTCAGGAGCCGGGACATCGTCGCGTAGACCTGGCCGTAGTGGAGCGGGCGGTCCTGGCCGAATTTCTCGTCGAAGGTCCGCTTCAGGTCGTAGCCGTGGCGGGGGCCGGATTCCAGGAGCCCGAGGAGGGTGTGGCCGATAGACATGAGAGGCACTGTACACGTGGTGTATACCCGACATGTGTACGCCTCCTCGCGCCGGGTTCCGGCTCTACGCGTCGGCTCCGGGCGGCGTCTCCGGCTCCTCCGGCTGCCTCTCCGGCGTCCACTCCGCCCGCTCCTCCGGCGTCCGCTTCGGCGGCCGTCCCCGGCGGGCGATCGGCGCCGCGGACCCCGGCAGCCGCCCCGCCTCCTTCAGCGCCCGGCGCAGCAGGAACTCGATCTGCGCGTTGGCGCTGCGCAGTTCGTCGGCGGCCCAGCGGGCCAGCGCGTCGTGCACCGCGGGGTCCAGCCGCAGCAGCATCTGCTTGCGCTGCTGCGGCCGGGAGGCCGGCGACCGCCGGGGCGGCGTCTGGTCGGTCACTGGTAGAGGCTGCCCGTATTGAGGACCGGCTGGGCCGCGCGGTCACCGCACAGCACGACCATCGGATTGCTGACCATGGCGGCCTTCCGCTCGGAGTCCAGCTCCACGATGTCCTGCTCGGCGATCCGGGTCAGGGCCATCTCCACCATGCCCACCGCGCCCTCGACGATCTGCTGGCGGGCGGCGACGACCGCGCCGGCCTGCTGGCGCTGGAGCATGGCGGAGGCGATCTCGGGGGCGTACGCGAGGTGGCTGAAGCGGGACTCGATGATCAGGACGCCCGCGGCCTTCACCCGGGCGGTCAGCTCGACGGCCAGCTTCTCGGTGATCTCCTCGGCATTGCCGCGCAGCGAGAGGCCGTCCTCCTCGTGGGCGTCGTACGGGTACTCGATGGCGATGTGCCGCACGGCCGCCTCGGTCTGGGTGGCGACGAACTCCCTGAAGTCGTCGACCTCGAAGAGGGCCTGCGCGGTGTCCTCGACCTTCCAGACGACGATCGCGGCCAGCTCGATCGGGTTGCCGTAGGCGTCGTTGACCTTGAGGACGGCGGTCTCGTGGTTACGGACCCGGGTGGAGATCTTGCGGCTGGTGGTCAGCGGGTTGATCCAGCGCAGCCCGTCGGCGCGGATGGTGCCGGTGTACCGCCCGAAGAGCTGGATCACCCGGGCCTCGCCCGGAGCGACCATCTTCACGCCGCTCATGCAGAAGAAGGAGGCGATGGTGAGCAGCGCGCCGATGATGAAGAGCGGGACGCCGACGGCGTTGTTGCCGCCCGTCCCGAGCACGCCGCCGACGATGGCGAGGCCGACGCCGGCGATCACCCCGAAGACGGTCAGGAGCAGCCCGACGCCGCCCGGGATCGAGTGCGCGGTGACCTCCCTGACCTGCGGTGCGGGCATCTCGGGCGCGTCGATGTCGAGGTCGGTCGCCGGAGTGTCCGGGCGGTGGTGGTCGTGCTGGCCGGTTATGGGGCCCCCGTTCCGTGCGGCTGCCGCCGCGCTAGCAACGTGATTACACATTAATGCTTCTCGCAACCTTGTGCACCCCTGGGGAGTCGGTTCCCAGGGGAACGGGTGCTGATTGTCACGTCCGTAAAAGACTGGATCGTTTGTCATTTGTCCATACCGACGGTGTTAGCTGGCAGGTCGGAGCGGACTGGGCCAACCGAGCGATCCGGTCGAGCAGAGAAGCGGGAGCAACACAGCGATGGGTCGAGCGGATACCCGACGAGCCGCGGCGCGGGAGTCGCACCGGGCTGCGAAGGGCGGCGGCATACGCAGGCTCTTCACGTGGAAGAAGCTGCTGGGCACATTCTTCGGGCTCGTCCTGCTGGGCATGGGCGCCTTCGGCGCGCTCTACCTGTACGTCGGCGTGCCCGCGCCCAACGCCATGGCGGAGCGGCAGAGCAACGTCTACCAGTACAGCGACGGCACGGTCCTCGCCCGCTCCGACAACGGCGTCAACCGTCAGATCGTCGACCTGGCCCAGGTGCCGAAGGAAGTGCAGCACACCTTCGTCGCCGCGGAGAACAAGACCTTCTACAAGGACCAGGGCGTCGACCTCAAGGGCACGACCCGCGCCCTGCTGAACACGCTCAGCGGCAAGGGCAAGCAGGGTGGCTCGACCATCACCCAGCAGTACGTGAAGAACTACTACCTGACGCAGGACCCCACCATCAGCCGCAAGCTCCAGGAGCTGGTGATCTCCCTCAAGGTCGACCAGAAGCAGTCCAAGGAGCAGATCCTCGCCGGGTACATCAACACCGCTTACTACGGACGCGGCGCCAACGGCATCCAGGCGGCCGCCCAGGCGTACTACGGCATCGACGCCAAGGAGCTGAACGTCTCCCAGGGCGCCTACCTCGCCTCCCTCCTCCAGGCCCCCAGCCAGTACGACTGGAACTCCGCCACCGACACCGGCAGGCGCCTGGTCAAGGAGCGCTGGGCCTACACCCTGCGGAACATGGTCGAGATGGGCTGGCTCAAGGAGTCCGAGCGCGCCCAGCAGGAGTTCCCCGTCCCACAGAAGCCCAAGCCCGCCAAGGGCATGGAGGGCCAGACCGGCTACCTCGTCGAGGCGGTCAACAAGGAGCTGGACAAGCAGGGCATCTCCGCCGAGGACCGTGAGGCGGGCGGCTGGACGTTCACCCTCACCATCGACAAGAAGCGCCAGCGGCAGCTGGAGAAGTCGGTGGACAAGGAGCTGGAGTCGAAGCTCGACCGCGAGGGCAACAAGATCGACGCCACCGTCCAGGCGGGCGCGACCTCCGTCGACCCGAAGACCGGCAGGGTCCTCGCGCTGTACGGCGGCGAGGACTACGTCAAGCACTACACGAGCAACGCCACCCGCCGGGACTACCAGCCCGCCTCGACCTTCAAGCCGCTGGTGCTCGCCTCCGCCCTGGAGAACGACTCGCAGACCCGGGACGGCAGTCTGATCGGGCTGGACACGGTCTACGACGGCACCAGCAAGCGGCCCGTCGTCGGCAGCGACACCCCGTTCGCCCCGCAGAACGAGGACGACCGGAGCTACGGCCCGATCTCGGTCCAGCAGGCGATGAACAGCTCGGTCAACTCCGTCTTCGCGCAGATGATCGTGGACGTGACGCCCGCCGCCACCAAGCGGACCGCGCTCGCCCTCGGCGTACCGGACAAGAACTTCCCCGAGCGCCCCGCCGTCACCCTCGGCACCATGAACGCCTCCACCTGGGACATGGCGGGGGTCTACGCGACCCTCGACAACCACGGCCGCAAGGTCACCCCGCACATCCTCCAGTCCGCCGAGCACCGCGACCGCAAGGTCAAGCCGCAGACGCCCAAGCGGGAGCAGGCGATCAGCCGCGCGTCGGCCGACACCGTGACCTCCGCGCTCACCGGGGTCGTCACCTCCGGCTCCGGCAGCGCGGCCAGCACCTCCGCCTACCAGGCGGCCGGCAAGACGGGCACATCGGAGGAGAACAAGTCGGCCTGGTTCGCCGGGTACACCCCCGAACTGGCCACGGTCGTGGCCCTCTTCGGCGAGTCGCCCCAGGGCGGCCGGCAGGTCTCCCTCACCGGTACGGCCAACTCCGGCCGGGCCAACGGCGGTGGCTTCCCGGCCCGCATCTGGGCGGACTACACCCGCGGCGCCCTCGGCGGCGGCTCGGACGCGCGGTTCGACCTCCAGGACGTGGAGCGCGGCGAGGTGCCCGCTCCGCCGACCCCTTCGGAGACCCCGTCCGAGGAGCCCACCCCGTCCGAGGAGCCGACGCCGTCCGAGACGCCCTCGAAGACCCCGAGCGAGACGCCCAGCGAGAGCCCGTCGTCGCCCTCGGTCCCGCCGACGAGCTCCCCGCCCGTCACCCCGCCCACCAAGAGCCCCGAGCTGCCGCCCCTGCCCGGGGAGAGCGACGGACAGCCGGGTGAGCGTCCCGGGGGTGCGGACGTGCCGCGGGAGTGACCCCGCGCGCGTGACGCAGGGGGCAGGGGCGGTGCCGGCCGGCACCGCCCCCGCCCCCTGTACGGCTACCGACTACGCGGACCCGTACGGCCCCCGACCGCGGGCCCGGGGACGGCTACTGACTCCGGGTCGCCATCTCGAACCAGACGACCTTGCCCGTCGACAGCCGGGTCGCGCCCCACCGCCGGGCCAGCCGGTTCACCAGGAACAGTCCGCGGCCGCCCTCGTCCGTCTCCCGCGCCCGGCGCTGCCGGGGCAGCTGCGGGGAGTCGTCGCCGACCTCGCAGCGCAGGATGTCCGTCCGCAGCAGCCGCAGCGTCACCGGCCGCTCCGCGTAACGCACCGCGTTGGTGACGACCTCGCTGACCAGCAGCTCCACCTCGTCGGACAGCTCGTCCAGGCCCCACCGGCTCAGCGCCCGCCGGGCCAGCCTGCGGGCCCGGCCCGGGGCCGCGTCCTCCGGCTCCAGGTACCAGTACGCCACATCGCTCGGCGCGATCCCGTCGAAGCGGGCGGCGAGCAGCGCGATGTCGTCGTCCCGGTCGCCCGGGCCCAGCATGTCGAGCACGTCGTCGCAGAGGGCCTCCAGCGGCGGCGCGTGGTCCGGGCCGGTGAGCTGTGCGGTGGCCGCGAGGCGCTCCCGCAGCTGCTCGATGCCCGTCCACACGTCCCGCAGCCGCGACTCGACCAGGCCGTCGGTGTAGAGGAGCAGCGTGGCGCCGGCCGGGGCGTCCAGCTCGACGGCCTCGAAGTCGACGCCGCCCACCCCGATCGGGGCGCCCGGCGGCACCCGCAGCACCTCGGCCCGGCCGCCCAGGTGCAGCAGCACGGGGGGCGGGTGTCCGGCGTTGGCGATGGTGATCCGGTGCGCGACCGGGTCGTACACCGCGTACAGGCAGGTCGCCATGCGGTCGCTGCCGAGCCGCTGCGCCTGCTCGTCCAGGTGGTGCAGCACCTCCTGCGGCGGCAGGTCGAGACCGGCCAGGGTCTGCGCCGTCGTGCGCAGCTGGCCCATGATCGCCGCGGAGGTCATGGAGTGGCCCATCACATCGCCGACGACCAGCGCGACCCGGCTGCCGGGCAGCGGGATCGCGTCGTACCAGTCGCCGCCGACCCGGGCGGTCTCGGCCGCCGGGAGGTAACGCGAGGCCAGGCGTACGCCGGTGGGCTGGGGGAGCGAGTCGGGGAGCATGGTGCGCTGGAGCTCGTCGGCGATGTAGGCCTCGCGCCCGTACAGCACGGCCTTGTCGATGCCGAGCGCGGTGTGCGTCGCCAGCTGGGCGGCCACCAGCAGGTCACTGGCCTCGAACGCGGGCCGCTCGGTGCCCCGTACGAAGACGGCGGCGCCGATCACCCGGCGCCTGCCGCGCAGCGGGGCGAGGATCGCGCGGTGGCCGGTGGGGGCCGGGCGCCCGGGACCGAGCAGTTCGGGCAGCGCGGCCCGGGCCGCCGCCGAGTCGCCGAAGACCGGCCGCACCCCGCGCAGCACCTCGGCCAGCGCGCCGCCCGCCCGCACCTCGCACAGCTCGGCGGCGGGCATCAGGTCGGCCGTCGGGTCGGTGAGCAGGGGCCGCAGCCGCTCCGTCTCGGGGCCTGCCTCGGCGTCCTCGCCGGTGAGCCGGAGCCGGTCACTGCGGCGCAGCCGCAGCACGAACGGGCTCACCGGCCGCTCGTCCCCGACCGGCAGGGGGTCGCGCAGATAGACCAGGATCGCGTCGGAGAACGTCGGCACGCTCGCCCGGCACAGCCCCAGGACGATCTCGTCCAGGTCTATGCCGCGGGCGATCCGCCGGGTCGCCGCGCCGACGAAGCGCAGCCGGTCGCCCTCGCGGCGGGTGGCCGCCTGCGCCTCGGCGACGGCGGCCGGTCCGGGGCCCGGGTTCGGCGCGGCGGCCGGCGAGGGGATCGCCGCAGCGGCGGCCGCGGCCGCGGCGTCCTGCTGCCGGGGCCGGGTGCGCTCCTGCTGCCGTGCCGCGAGGGGCTGCCGGCCTTCGTGGGAGGTGGGGTGCTCCGTCACGCGTGGGATTCCGTCCGTCCGGGCCGGTTGTATGAGGCAGTCACCTCGTGGGGCGCCACTGTGCCCCGGCGACCGCGATGAGGACAACGGCTGTCTGCGGATGCCCCCGCACCCGGGGCCGAAACCGAACGTCCGCGAGATGGCCGGAGGACGGCGTTCCGCGCGGCGGCGGGTCTGCTCGGAACGGCGCGGCCGTGCGCAGCGAACACGTCTCCACCCCCTCGTGGTGGTCCTGCGACCGGGCGGGCCGGCCGGGTCCGTGGCCCGTCGGTCCGCACGACCGGTGCGATGACTTGTGGTCAGATCCGGTGTGGTGCGCGCCGGTCCGGCCGACGCGTCCCTCGGGGAACCGGGCCTGCCGACCGGGCCCCGGGGGGATGCGTCCAGGGTCTCACGACGGCATATGGGCAGGGGTGCGGTCCCAGTCATCCGGCAGCGGCGGAACCGGCCACCGCGGATCGGGCCGCCAGTGCTCCCAGCCGTCCCGGAACGGCGAGCCCCACCCGGTGATCACCTCGACCGCCGCCAGGCCCGCCTCCCGGACCCGGGCGGCGGTCTCCCGGTCCATCAGACCGACGTGCTGCGCCTGGGCGAACTCGTCCTCGTCGAGCCACTTCCAGCTCCGGTCCGGGTTCACGGAGATGTCGAGAAAGTGATCCTCGGAATCCACCCCTCCGGACCACCGGGTGTGCGGCTCCTCCAGGTTCACGTACCAGTTCCGGAAGAGCCACCCCCGGTCCCAGAACAGCCAGACCGACCACGGGTCGCCGGGCCGGGCCAGCTTCAGCACCCCCGTGCCGAACCAGGTGGAGCGGGCCGTGGTGCGCGGCGCGGTGTAGCGGGTGGCCAGCGGCTCGGCGTGCACCTGGGTGCCGTCGGCCAGGACCGGCCGTACGCATTCGGTGCCGGGCGCCATCCAGACGGCGAGCAGCTCGGCGGTGTCCTGGACGACGGTCACCGGGCGGCAGATGTGCACGGGCGGGGCGCCGGGCGCCCGGTGGACCCGGCCGTTGTCGCGGTAGCGCCAGAGGATCTGGTCCCCCGGCGCCCAACGTGCGCACTCTCCCGTAGCTGTCATGAAGAGATCTTACGGAGCGTCCGCGCCCGCTCGCTGCGACTCAGGTCACCCGGTGTGCCCGGGTGAGCCCACGCGTGGCACGCGTCACGGCCGTGTCATCCGCAACACGTCCAGCGCCTCGTCCAGTTGCTCCACCGTCAGATCACCGCGCTCGACGTACCCCGAGGCCAGCACGGTCTCACGGATGGTCGTGCCGTCCTTGAGGGACTGCTTGGCGACCTTCGCCGCCTCCTCGTACCCGATGTACTTGTTGAGCGGGGTGACCACCGAGGGGGAGGACTCCGCGTAGGCGCGGGCCCGCTCCACGTTGGCGGTGATCCCGTCCACCGTGCGGTCGGCCAGCAGCCGGGAGGCGTTGGCCAGCAGCCGTACGGACTCCAGCAGGTTCTTGGCGATGACCGGGAGCATCACGTTCAGCTCGAAGTTGCCCGCCGCGCCCGCCGTGGCGACCGTCGCGTCGTTCCCGGTGACCTGGGCGGCGACCATCAGGACGGCCTCCGGGATGACCGGGTTGACCTTGCCCGGCATGATGGACGAGCCGGGCTGGAGGTCGGGGAGGTTGATCTCGGCCAGGCCGGTGCGCGGGCCCGAGGCCATCCACCGCAGGTCGTTGGAGATCTTCGTGAGCGAGACCGCGATCGTACGGAGCTGGCCCGAGGTCTCCACCAGCCCGTCCCGGGCGCCCTGCGCCTCGAAGTGGTCGCGGGCCTCGGTCAGCGGCAGCCCGGTGGCCGAGGCGACCTCGGCGATCACGGCGGCGGAGAAGCCGGGCGGGGTGTTGATGCCGGTGCCCACCGCCGTACCGCCCAGGGGGAGTTCGGCGAGGCGGGGCAGGGAGGCGCGCAGCCGCTCCACGCCGTGGCGGATCTGGGCCGCGTAGCCGCCGAACTCCTGGCCGAGGGTGACCGGGGTGGCGTCCATCAGGTGCGTACGCCCCGACTTCACGACCTCCGCGAACTCGGCCGATTTCCGCCCCAGGGACGTGGCCAGGTGGTCCAGGGCGGGGATCAGGTCGGCGGTGACGGCGGCGGTCGCCGCGATGTGGATGGAGGACGGGAAGACGTCGTTGGACGACTGCGAGGCGTTGACGTGGTCGTTGGGGTGGACCTCGCGGCCCAGCCGCTCGGTGGCGAGGGTGGCGATGACCTCGTTGGTGTTCATGTTGGAGGAGGTGCCCGAGCCCGTCTGGAAGACGTCGACCGGGAAGTGCTCGTCCCAGCGGCCCGACGCGACCTCGGCGGCCGCCTCCCGGATCGCGCCCGCGATGTCCGGGTCGAGCACCTTCAGCTCGGCGTTGACCTTGGCGGCCGCGCCCTTGATGCGGGCCAGCGCCTCGATGTGCGCCCGCTCGAGCCGCTGTCCGGAGATGGGGAAGTTCTCCACCGCCCGCTGGGTCTGCGCACGCCACTTGGCATGGGCCGGGACCCGCACCTCACCCATCGAGTCGTGCTCGATCCGGAACTCCGCGGAGCCCGTCGTGTCTGCCGACGCTTCAACCATCGTGTTTAAACCTCCTGAAAAAGATGAGCACATGTCTTGTTCGATGTATTCCCAAGTCGCCTACCGGCCAGTAAATACCGGGGGTAACCACACACCCGGGAGGCGCAATGAGGCGCACCAGGCTCAGACTTCGAGGGCTCCGAAGCCTTCGCCGGCTCCGCTGTACGGCCGCTGTCACCGCCGCGCTCGCGGTGGCCGCCGGAACCCTGGTGGTCACCGGACCGGCCGGCGCGGCCGAGTCGGGTACCGGCACCAGCACTATCGCATCCACTCCTCTCCCGCCCGCGCTGGAAACGATCCGGGCGGCCGAGGCCACCCGGCTGTACGGCAGCCCCGCCGAACGGCCGCTCGCCGAACGCAAGAGCGGGCTGATCTCGCTCGGCGACAGCGAGATCTCCGGCGAGGGTGTCGGCACCTACGATCCCGGCACCAACGGACCGGACAACTGGTGCCACCGCTCGCCGGAGGCCGCCATCCACCGCACGGGCATCGCGGCGGACCTCACGTACAACGTCTCCTGCTCCGGCGCCTACAGCGGGAACATCAGGATCGGCGGAACCAAGCAGTACGCCGACGAGCTGGTCCAGAGCGACAGTCTCGCGATCAAGGCCCGCAACACCCGGATCAAGATGATCGTCCTGGTCGCCGGGGCCAATGACGACCTCCAGTTCGGCCCGGTCATGACGGACTGCGTGGTCCGCTACCTCACCCTCCAGGGCCCGTGCGAGCCCAAGTACGCCGGCGGCTGGCAGGCCCGCGTGGACGCGCTGGTGCCCAAGGTCGAGGCGACCGTACGCGACCTGCGTACCGTCATGAGCGACGCCGGGTACGCGAACGGCGACTACAAGCTCGTCCTGATGGGCTACCCGAGCCCCATCGGCCCGGACTTCCACGACAACCCGAACTTCCCCGGGAAGCTCGCCTGCGGTGGTCTCGGCTACGACTCCGACACCGCCTGGGGCCGCAACGTCGCCGTGCCCGCCTTCCAGGCCGGCATGCGCAGGGCCGCGGCCTCCACCGGAGCCGCCTACCTGGACAACTCCCGCCTCTTCCACGGTCACGAGGTGTGCGGCGAGAGTCCCTGGGCGCGCGGCCTCTACATCGACCTGGGCAAGCCCGGACTGCCCGACGAGAACTCCGTACGCCAGTCCTTCCACCCCAACGCGGCCGGCCACCGGGCCTTCGCCTCCTGCCTCACCCAGCTGTACGACTCCGGACTCCGCGAGGCGAGCTGCGCCGACCCGGCGAGCACGGGGAGTCCGGTGCTCCAGCGGGCGGCCTGGGACGACCTGTTCGCCCCGCTGAGGAACGAGGCCACCGGCACCTGTGTGGACGTCCCGGCCTCGGTGACCCGCAACGGCACCGCGATCGGCGGCTGGGACTGCCACGGCGGCCGCAACCAGAACTGGTGGTACGACGCCGGTACGCAGACCGTGCGCCCGGCCCTCAGCCACGACCGGTGCCTGGACGTCCCGGGCGCCAAGTACACCGCGGGCGCGACCCTCGTCGTGTGGAACTGCGCGGGCGCGGCCAACCAGACGTTCGTCCGCCAGGCGGGCACCCTCCGCCCGGCCGCCGCGACCGGGCTCTGTCTGACGCTGGCGGGGGCCAAGGACCCGCTCAGGCTCCAGACGTGCGACGGCAGCGCGAAGCAGCGCTTCGGGTAGTCGGCCGACCGGGGTGGGGGCGGGCGCCGGAGGGCCCCGCCCCCACCGTGTGCGGTCAGCCCCCGAGCACCACCGCGCCCAGGATGGCCGCCAGGTACGCCGGGTCGTCCACCCCGCACAACTCGCGCGCCGAGTGCATGGAGAGGCCGGGCACCCCCACGTCCACCGTGGTGACGCCGAGGCGGGCCGCGGTGAGCGGGCCGATCGACGTGCCGCAGGGCATCGCGTTGTTGGCGACGAACGGCTGCCAGGGGGCGCCCGCCCGCTCGCAGGCCGCCGTGAACAGCGCGATGCCGGTGGAGTCGGTGGCGTACCGCTGGTTGACGTTCACCTTGACCGTGGGGCCGCCGTTGGGCAGCGGGCGGTGGTCGGGGTCGTGGCGCTCGGCGTAGTTGGGGTGCACCGCGTGCGCCATGTCGGCGGAGACGCAGAACGCGCCCGCCAGGGCCCGCGACCAGTCCTCGTCGCTGCCGCCCCGGGCCGAGACCGAGCGCGAGAGCACCCGCTCCAGCAGCGGACTCTGGGCGCCCGTCTCGGAGGCGCTGCCGACCTCCTCGTGGTCGAAGGCGGCCAGCACCGGGACGAAGGACGGCTCGGTGACGCCGGTCGCGGCGTCCACCAGGGCGGTCACCCCCGCGTGCACCGAGACCTGGTTGTCCAGCCGGGACGCCACGACGAACTCCCGCTCGGCGCCCAGGTATCCGGGCTGCTGGATGTCGTGCAGCATCAGGTCCCAGCCCAGCACGTCGGCCGGGTCCTCCCCGGCCGCCGACGCCACGAGCCGCAGCAGCTCGCCCTCGCGCGGGTCACCGAGCGCCCAGATGGGGGCGATGTGGCGCTGCCGGTCCAGCGCCACCCCGTCGTTGACCGTGCGGTCCAGGTGGATGGCCAACTGGGGGACGCGCAGCAGGGGTTCGTCGATCTGGACCAGCCGGCTGCGCGGGGCGCCGTCCGGACCGCCGCGCAGCGCGAGCCGGCCCGAGATGCCGAGGTCCCGGTCGAGCCAGGTGTTCAGCGGGACCCCGCCGTAGATCTCCACCCCGATCTGCCGCCACCCCGAGGAGCCGGTGTCGGGTGCGGGTTTGATCCGCAGGTTCGGCGAGTCGGTGTGGGTTCCGATGATCCGGAACGGGGTGTGCGCGGGCGCGCCCTCGGGCACGTACCACGCGATCAGCGCACCGGCCCGGCTGACGAAGCAGCCGCCGGTGGCCCCGGTCCAGTCGTCCGTGCCGAGCAGCTCGCGGAACCCGGCCTTCTCCAGCCGCTGGGCGGCGCTCGCGACCACATGGTACGGGGAGGGGCTGGCGGCGATGAAGGCGAGCAGGTCGTCGGTGTGGCTGCGGTGGGGGGCCGGAGTCATTCGGCGTCCGCCTTTCCGGAGTTCGGCAGTGGCTGCGCGGGCGAAGGGTCCGCGGGCGCCGAGGGGTGCCCGGCGGATCAGGCCGGTGGAGAATTGCAGGAACGTTCGACAACCCTTCGCGGCGGCCCGGTGCGGCGCAAGCCCGAGGGACGGCGGGCTGCGGGAAAGCGGCGGTGCCGGACCGGCCATCGCCCCGACGCGGCAGCGGCCGCTCCCGGGGCCCGGACCGGGAGAGTTCCCTAACGCCTGTTCGCGCGCGGTCCGTTCGGGCGAGCTGACAGCGCCCTGCCGGTGGCGGCCGGACGATCCGCAGGGCGGTGGGCGGGCGCGCGACGGCGTCGGTCGCACCTGTTCCGGGCCGACCCGCGCAGGGAGCCGGTGCGGCCGCGAATTTGGCTTGAACTCGACGTACGTACGGTGTCGCCGCGCCCGAACACGGCGGAGGGGGCGCCCGTTCGGACGCCCCCTCCTCGCCGACCGCTGCGGCCGCCGGTCAGCCCAGGCCGGGGCCCCGGACCGGAATGCTGGTGAACGTCGGCGCCGGGGCGGGCTCGGTGAAGAAGTCGTTGCCCTTGTCGTCGACCACGATGAACGCGGGGAAGTCCTCGACCTCGATCCGCCAGACCGCCTCCATGCCGAGCTCCTCGTACTCGACGACCTCGACCTTCTTGATGCAGTCCTGCGCGAGGCGGGCCGCGGGGCCGCCGATCGAGCCGAGGTAGAAGCCGCCGTGCGCGTCGCAGGCGTCGGTGACCTGTTTGCTGCGGTTGCCCTTGGCGAGCATCACCTTGGAGCCGCCCGCCGCCTGGAACTGCGCCACGTAGGAGTCCATCCGGCCGGCCGTCGTGGGGCCGAAGGAGCCGGAGGCGTACCCCTCGGGCGTCTTCGCCGGCCCCGCGTAGTAGACCGGGTGGTCCTTCAGGTACTGCGGCATCTCCTCGCCCGCGTCCAGCCGTTCCTTGATCTTGGCGTGCGCGATGTCGCGCGCCACGACCAGCGGGCCGGTCAGCGAGAGCCGGGTCTTGACCGGGTACCTGGTCAGCTCGGCCAGCACCTCGTCCATCGGCCGGTTGAGGTCGATCCTCACCACGTCGCCGGCCTCGTCGAGGTGCTCGTCGGTGGTGTCGGGCAGGAAGCGCGCCGGGTCCTTCTCCAGCTGCTCCAGGAACACCCCCTCGGCGGTGATCTTCGCGGTGGCCTGCCGGTCGGCCGAGCAGGAGACGGCGATGGCGACGGGCAGCGAGGCGCCGTGCCGGGGCAGGCGCACCACGCGCACGTCGTGGCAGAAGTACTTGCCGCCGAACTGCGCGCCGATCCCGATCCTCTGCGTCAGCTCGAAGACCTTCTCCTCCAGCTCCTTGTCCCGGAAGCCGTGCCCGGTGGGCGAGCCCTCGGCGGGCAGCTCGTCCAGGTAGTGCGCGGAGGCGTACTTCGCGGTCTTCAGCGCGAACTCCGCCGAGGTACCGCCGACCACGATCGCCAGGTGGTACGGCGGGCAGGCCGCGGTCCCCAGCGAGCGGATCTTCTCCTCCAGGAACTTCATCATGGAGGCCTCGTTCAGGACGGCCTTCGTCTCCTGGTAGAGGAACGACTTGTTGGCCGAGCCGCCGCCCTTGGCCATGAACAGGAACTTGTACGCGCCGCCGTCGGTGGCGTACAGCTCGATCTGGGCCGGCAGGTTGGAGCCGGTGTTCCTCTCGTCCCACATGGTCAGCGGGGCCATCTGCGAGTAGCGCAGGTTGAGCTCGGTGTACGCGTCGAAGATGCCGTGCGACAGCGCCTCCTCGTCACCGCCCTCGGTCAGCACGTTCTGCCCGCGCTTGCCCATGACGATCGCCGTGCCGGTGTCCTGGCACATCGGCAGGACGCCGGCGGCGGCGATGTTGGCGTTCTTCAGCAGGTCCAGCGCCACGAACTTGTCGTTGGAGGAGGCCTCCGGGTCGTCGATGATCCGCCGCAGCTGGGCCAGGTGGGCCGGGCGCAGGTAGTGCGAGATGTCGTGCATCGCCTCGGCGGCCAGCGTGCGCAGCGCCTCCGGCTCGACCTTGAGGAACGTACGGCCGTCGGCCTCGAAGGTGGAGACACCCTCGGCGGTCACCAGACGGTACGGCGTGGTGTCCTCTCCCAGCGGGAGCAGATCGGAGTACGCAAACTCTGGCATGACGGCCATTCCTCACTCGGCGACAGCGGCTGACCTCCCTCGGGCAGCGCGTCAACCAGGGTAGAACGCCGCCTTCGCACCGATCCTGTGAGGTAAGGCTCACCTGGAGACCCGCCCCGGGGGTGCGGCGCGCCGCCCGGAGGGGTAGTTGCGATCTATCGCGTCTGGGTACCCTGGGGCGGTGGACCTAGAGAAGCAGCCCCAGCAGCCCGCGCGGCCGCCCGCCGCACCCGCCCAGGTCTCTCCCGCCGACGCCGTGCCCGGCGACTCCCTCCGCGCCTCCGACGCCGACCGCGACCGGATCGCGGACATCCTGCGCGAGGCGATGGCCGAGGGGCGTCTGACGGCGGACGAGCACGCGGAGCGGGTCGACCTCGTCTACCGGGCCAGGACCGTCGGTGAACTCCAGCCGCTGGTCCGCGATCTGCCCGCCTCCTCCGGCACGGCGGCCCCGCGCCCGGAACAGCAGGCGTACGCGTACGGCCCCGAGTCCCCCGACGGCCCGGCGGAGCATCTCGTCGCGGTCTTCAGCAGCGCCACCCGGAAGGGCCGCTGGCGGGTCGGTCCCCGGACGAACGCCTTCTCCCTCTTCGGCAGCGTCGAGATCGATCTGACCGAAGCGCTTTTCGGCCAACGACTGACGGTCATCAACGCGACCTCCCTCTTCGGCAGCGTGGAGATCCGGGTGCCGGAGAACATCACGCTGCGCGGCAGCGGGACGGGCGTCCTCGGCAGCTTCGACGTACGCACGCTGGAGTCGGCGGACCCGCAAGCCCCGGTCGTCGTCGTGAACGGCTACGCGGTGCTCGGCAGCGTGGAGGCGAAGCCCAGGCGCGGCAAGTTCGTCGCGGACCTCCAGAGCCGGCTGCGCAAGCACCTGGGGCACTGAGCGGGGCGGGGCGGCCGCCCTTCGGGAATCAGCCAGAACACCTCCCGGAGCCCCTCCCGCACACCGTGCGCCGGTGGCGCTGCGTGCTTAGCCGCACACACGGTGGGTATGGACTGCTGCATCGTCTCTCGCTCGCGAAGCCGAAGCCGTAGCCGTCGTCAGGAGTAGACCGTGCTGCAACCGCCGCATCAGCCTCTGCAGGTCGCCGCCGTTCCTGCCCAGCGGGCCCCCGCCCGGGAGGACGAGGCGGGCCCCTGGCACTCGGAGGCGGTGTGCCGCCGGGACGAAGCCGGGCTGTTCTTCGCCCCGTCGAAGGAGCCGACCGCCGCCCGACTGGCCCGTGAGGAGGCCGCCAAGCGGGTCTGTGCGCGCTGCCCCGTGATGGTGGCGTGCCGGGAGCACGCGCTGGTGCAGCCCGAGCCGTACGGGGTGTGGGGCGGCCTCACCGCCGCCGAACGCCGGGTCGCGCTGGCCCGCCGGCGCCGGCGGGACATCGAGCTGGCCGCCGCCGCGCCGGCGGAGCGCATAGCCGCGGCGGGCTGAGACCCGGACGGGGAGGGGGTGCGGGGCCATGGCCCCGCACCCCCTCCCCGTACGACCGCTCTCCGTCGCCGCCCGTCCGCTACTTCGCGCGGTCGAAGTCGATGGCGCTGTAGGCGCGCAGCTTCGACAACCGGTGGGTGGAGGAGATCGTCCGGATCGTGCCCGACTTGGACCGCATCACGATGGACTCGGTGGTCGCCGTCTCCGCGCGGTACCGCACACCGCGCATCAGCTCACCGTCGGTGATCCCCGTCGCCACGAAGAACACGTTGTCGCCGCTGACCAGGTCGTCGGTGGACAGCACCCGGTCCAGATCGTGGCCCGCGTCCAGCGCCCGCTGCCGCTCCGCCTCGTCCTTGGGCCAGAGCTTGCCCTGGATGACGCCGCCGAGGCACTTTATGGCGCACGCCGAGATGATGCCCTCGGGAGTGCCGCCGATGCCCATCAGCAGGTCGACGCCGGTGCCCTCACGGGCGGCCATGATGGAGCCCGCCACGTCGCCGTCGGAGATGAACTTGATCCGGGCGCCGGTCTCCCGGATCTCCTTGACGATGCCCTCGTGGCGCGGCCGGTCCAGGATGACGACGGTGACGTCCTCGGGCGTGGAGTTCTTCGCCCGGGCGACGCGCCGGATGTTCACCGACACGGGCGCGTCGATGTCGACGAAGTCCGCCGCCTCGGGGCCCGTGACCAGCTTGTCCATGTAGAAGACCGCGGACGGGTCGAACATCGCCCCGCGGTCGGCGGCCGCCAGCACGGCGATCGCGTTCGGCATGCCCTTGGCGTTGAGCGTGGTGCCGTCGATCGGGTCGACCGCGATGTCGACCTCGGCGCCGGTGCCGTCGCCGACCCGTTCGCCGTTGAACAGCATGGGGGCCTCGTCCTTCTCGCCCTCCCCGATGACGACGACGCCGTTCATCGAGACGGTCGAGACGAGGGTGCGCATGGCCTTCACGGCGGCGCCGTCGGCGCCGATCTTGTCGCCGCGGCCCACCCAGCGCCCGGCGGCCATCGCGGCGGCCTCGGTGACCCGGACCAACTCCAGGGCCAGGTTGCGGTCGGGGGCCTCCGGGGAGACCTCCAGTTGGGACGGCAGATGATGCTCGGACATCGGAGCGCACCTTTCTGTACGGCGACGACCGGATATGAGGGTGCTGTGACTCTATCGGTAGGTCGATAAAATGAGCAGTGCGGGTCACGCATGAGCACCGCGGTCCGTGCCCCCGCCGCCACCCACCGTCAGCGCCTACCCTGCGGCCGGGCGGGTCAGGCCCCGTGCCACCATGGACGCCGTGGCAAGCAAGCGAGGCAAGCAGACGGTCCGGAACATGTTTCTGTCGACCCTGGTGACCGCCGCCTGTGCGGGCGTCATCTACATCTTCGTTCCGCACGACGAGAACGCCGACCCGGTCAAGGCCGTCGACTTCACCGTGGAACTGGCGACGGTGCGGGTCGCCGCCCCCTACCCGGTCGCCGCGCCGGAGGGCCTGCCGGAGAAGTGGAAGCCGACCTCCGTCAGGTACGACGCCGCCGCGGGCAAGGCCTGGCACATCGGCTTCCTCGACCCGGACGGCAAGTACGTCGCGGTCGAGCAGTCCACCGCCGCCGCGCGGACGTACGTCCCCCAGGTCAGCCGGCGGGCCAAGGACAGCGGGACCACCGAGACGGTGGCGGGCCGCGCGTGGCAGTACTGGAAGGGCGCGAAGTACGACGCCCTGGTCCTGCCGGGCAAGGGGCACACCACCGTGGTGACCGGCTCGGCGCCCAAGGAGCGGCTGGTGGAGATGGCCGCGGCGCTGCGGACGGAACCGGCCGGGACGCCCGCGCCCTCAGCTTCCGCGCCCGCCTCCTGACGGGCGGCCTGCTCCGCTGTACGTACGTGAAGGGGCCCCGGAACACCTGGTGTTCCGGGGCCCCTTCGCACGGGCCGCTCAGACGGTCTTGACGACCTCGTCGTAGGAGAGGCGCGGGCCGCGCGAGAACCAGGCGTCCTCGCCCGGCTTGCCGATGTTGACGATCATCAGCGGGGTGTGGTCGTCGTCCAGGAACTCCTTCTGGACGCCGGCGGCGTCGTAGCCGGTCATCGGGCCGGCGGCCAGGCCGGCGGCGCGGACGCCGATGATGAAGTAGGCGGCCTGGAGAGCGGCGTTGAGGCCGGCGGCCGACTCGCGGGCCGGGCGCTCCGAGAAGAACATGTCCTTCGCCTGCGGGAAGTGCGGCAGCAGCGCCGGGAGCTCCTCGTGGAACTCGTTGTCGGCGGCCAGGATGGCGACCAGCGGGGCGGCGGCGGTCTTGGGGCGGTTGCCCTCGGCCATGTGCTGCACCAGGCGCTCGCGGCCCTCGGCGGAGCGGACCAGGACGACGCGCAGCGGCGACTGGTTGAAGGCGGTCGGGCCGAACTTGACCAGGTCGTAGATCGCCTGGACCTGCTCGCCGGTCACCGGCTCGTCGGTGAAGGTGTTGGCAGTGCGGGCCTCGCGGAAGAGGAGGTCCTGGGCTGCGGGGTCGAGAACGAGGGACATCTGGGACAAACCTTCCGGAGGGCGTGAGGAACTGCTGCAACGACCGTATCCGAGAGGTAGGTTAACTTTCAACTAAGCCCGATGTGGAGTGATCCACTCCACAACCCGGACACGGTCGCCGAGCAGCCGCGCCTGCCTGGGAATCACCCGGCCGAGGCCCTGCCCCCGTGGGGCTCGTCCTGCGGGCGGGCCAGCGCCGCGTCCAGGCGGGCCCGGGCGCCCTCCAGCCAGCGGCGGCAGATCTTCGCCAGCTCCTCGCCCCGCTCCCACAGGGTCAGCGACTCCTCCAGCGTCGTGCCGCCCGCCTCCAGCCGGCGCACGACCTCGATCAGCTCGTCCCGCGCCTGCTCGTACCCGAGCGTGCTCGTCGCGGCAGCCGCCGCCGTACCGTCGTCGTCCGTCATGTGATCCACCCTAGATGTGAGCTGCTACGTCAACGTGGGCACTGCCCCGGCGGTCCGGCCGCCTCCGTGGGCACTGCCCCGGCGGCGGTCCGGCCGCCTCACCCGTCCACCCGCACCGTGAACTCGCCCTCCGACACCCGCGCCCGCAGCGGCTCACCGGCAGCCCCGGCCTCGTCGGGGGAGCGCACCACATGGCCGTCCGGCCGCTGGAGCACCGCGTACCCCCGCTCCAGCGTGGCGGCGGGTGACAGCGACACGACCCGGGCCCGCGTGTGCGCGAGCTCCGAATCGGCCCGGTCCAGCAGATGACCCAGCACCCGGCGGCTCCGCCCGACGAGCGCGTCGATCTCCGCCTCCCGCTCGTCCACCAGCCGCTGGGGATGCTCCATCGCCGGGCGGCCGAGCGCGTGGGCGAGCCCCCGCTCCTCGCGGTCCAGGACCCCCCGCACGGTCCGCAGCGCCCGGTCCCGCAGCTGCTGCACCCTCTCCAGCTCCTCGCCCACGTCCGGTACGACCTTCTTGGCCGCATCCGTGGGCGTGGAGGCGCGCAGGTCGGCCACCAGGTCCAGCAGCGGTGAGTCCGGCTCGTGGCCGATCGCGGAGACCACCGGCGTACGGCAGGCGGCCACGGCCCGGATCAGCTGCTCGTCGGAGAACGGCAGCAGGTCCTCCACGCTGCCGCCGCCGCGGGCCACCACGATCACGTCCACCTCGGCCAGCGCGTCCAGCTCCTCGACCGCCTGGACCACCTGACTGACCGCGTTCACCCCCTGCACGGCGGTGTTGCGGACCTCGAAGCGCACGGCGGGCCAGCGGCGGCGCGCGTTCTCCAGGACATCGCGCTCGGCGGCCGAGGCGCGCCCACAGACCAGCCCGATGAGCTGCGGAAGGAAAGGGAGCGGCCTCTTCCGGTCCAGGGCGAACAGCCCCTCGGCGGCGAGCGACTTCTTCAGCTGCTCCAGCCGCACCAGCAGCTCACCGATGCCGACCGGCCGTATGTCGGTGGCCCGCAGCGACAGCTGCCCCCGGGGCGCGTACCACTCGGGCTTGGCGAGCACGACGACCCGCGCGCCCTCGCTCACCACGTCGGCGATCCGGTCGAAGACCTGCCGGAAACAGGTCACGCTCACCGAGATGTCGTGCGAGGGGTCACGCAGGGTCAGGAAGACGACCCCGGCACCCGGCCGCCGCGACAGCTGGGTGATCTGCCCCTCCACCCAGACGGCTCCGAGCCGGTCGATCCACCCCCCGATGAGGCGCGACACCTCACCGACGGGCAGCGGCGCTTCCGCGGACGTGTTGAGAGCCATGCGCCCGAGCGTATCGGGACGCACCGACAGCGGTCCGCGCCCGGAACGGCCCGGCGAAGGCGCGCTGAGCCCCCGCCGCCCCACGCCGCACCCACCCCACTCCGCACCCACCCCGCGCCCACTCGCCACGCCGCACCCGGGAACGGTCCGGCGTGTGCGGGCTCAGCGCCCACTCCCCACCCCGCCCCGGAACTGTCCGACGGCGGCCGTCCTCAGCGCCCGCCGCCCACTCCGCGCCCACTCCTCACCCCGCGCCCGCCCGTCCCCTGCACCGCGAGCACCACGAACCCCACCGCGAGCCAGCACGCCCCCACCACCTGGGCGCTCGTCGTCGCCTCCACGATGACGGCGACCAGGATCCCCGCACCGACCACCGGGACGAGCACGTGCTTCCACCAGAGGGGCGGCCCGCCCATCCGGCGTACGACGAACCAGCCGACCACTGACGCGTGCAGCAGCACGAACGCGGTCAGCGCGCCGATGTCCACGACCGACACCAGATGGTCGAGGCCGTCGTCGCGCCGGGCCGCCCACACGGCGGCCACGAGCGTCACGATCGCCGCGCCCAGGATCGCCAGGCGCGGCACGCCCGACTTCGGGTCGACCTTGGCGAGGAGGTGCGGCAGCCGTCGCTCGCGGGCCATGGCGAAGACCAGCCGCCCGGCGGCGGCCTGCCCCGCCAGCGCCGCGAACGCCGCACCGATCGCCTTGCTGACCGCCACCAGATCGTGCAGCCAGGTCCCGACGGAGGCGTCGACCGCGTCGTAGAACGCCGATCCCTGCGCCGCCGGATCCGCGGCCAGCTCCGCCGAGCTCATCGGCTCCAGCAGCGCCACCAGATACGTCTGGGCGATGAACAGCACACCCGCGAGCACCAGGCAGAACAGCACCGCCCGCGCCACCTTCCGCGACCCCCCGGTCACCTCCTCGGCGAACGAGGCGATGGCGTCGAACCCCAGATACGACAGGACCGCCACCGAGACCGCGCCCAGTACCGCGGCCGTGGAGAACGCGGCGTCCCCGGTCAGCGGCGTCAGCCAGCCGCGCTGCGCCCCGTCCCGTAGGAGGACCACCACGGCCGACACCACGAAGACCAGCAGCACCACGATCTCCATGGCCAGCACGGCGAACCCGACGCGCGCGGCCGCCCGCACCCCCCAGAGATTGAGCAGCGTGGTCACCACGACGGCGATCGCGGTCCACACCCACCGCGACACCTCCGGCACCAGCGCGTTCATCGCGATCCCGGAGAAGAGGTAGGCGACGGCCGGGATCAGCAGGTAGTCGAGCATCGCCATCCACCCCGCGATGAACCCGGGCCCTTCCCCGAGCCCCTTGCGGGCATACGTGAAGACCGAGCCCGCGAACGGCGCGACCCGCACCATCTGGGCGTAGCTGAAGGCGGTGAACCCCATGACGACGGTCGCCACGACGTAGACGAGGGCGACCGAGCCGCCGGACTTGGCGTCCAGGGTGCCGAAGATGCCGACGGGGGCCATCGGGGCGATGAACAGCAGCCCGTAGACGACCAGGTCCCGGAACCCGAGGGTCCGCCGCAGCGTGCCCTCCTCGGCGCCGCTCCCAAACCCGGTGCCGCCGGTGGACCCCGTACCGCTCCCCGAGACCGACGTCATGAACCCTCCACCGTCACCGTTCACCGTCACCGTTCGCTCCACACGTGTAGCGACAGTCTCCCGACCCGGCCGTCGTGGCGCCTGTTCGGTACGGCCTTACGATGGGACGCATGACTGCAACGCCTGCCCGCCGTGTCCTGCTCGCCGCGCCCCGTGGCTACTGCGCGGGCGTGGACCGTGCCGTGATCGCCGTCGAGAAGGCCCTGGAGCAGTACGGGGCCCCGATCTACGTCCGCCACGAGATCGTGCACAACAAGTACGTCGTGCAGACCCTGGAGAAGAAGGGTGCGATCTTCGTGGACGTCACCGCGGAGGTCCCCGAGGGCTCCATCGTGATGTTCTCCGCGCACGGAGTCGCGCCCACCGTCCACGCGGAGGCCGCCGAGCGCAAGCTCGCGACGATCGACGCGACCTGCCCGCTGGTCACCAAGGTCCACAAGGAAGCCGTCCGGTTCGCCAAGGAGGACTACGACATCCTCCTGATCGGCCACGAGGGCCACGAGGAGGTCATCGGCACCTCCGGCGAGGCGCCCGACCACATCACGCTGGTCGACGGTCCCGAGGACGTGGCGAACGTAGAGGTCCGCGACGAGTCGAAGGTCGTCTGGCTCTCCCAGACCACCCTGTCCGTCGACGAGACGATGGAGACGGTCGACGCGCTGAAGTCGAAGTTCCCGAACCTCCTCTCGCCGCCCAGCGACGACATCTGCTACGCCACGCAGAACCGCCAGATCGCCGTCAAGAAGCTGGCCGAGGACGCCGAGCTGGTCATCGTCGTCGGCTCCAAGAACTCCTCGAACTCCATCCGCATGGTCGAGGTCGCCCTCGACGCCGGAGCCCCCGCCGCCCACCTGGTCGACTTCGCGAGCGAGATCGACGAGGCGTGGCTGGAGGGCGTGACGACGGTCGGCCTGACCTCCGGCGCCTCGGTCCCCGACGTCCTGGTCGACGGGGTCCTGGAGTGGCTCGCGGAGCGCGGTTACGCGGACGTGGAGACGGTCAAGACGGCGGACGAGTCGATCACCTTCTCCCTGCCCAAGGAACTCCGCCGCGACCTGAGGGCCGAAGCCGCCGCCCTTTCCGCCGAGTAGCGGGGCACGGGACCCGGCCCTGCCCGTACGGTGTTTCCATGGAGATCTTCGGTGTGGACATCGGCGGTTCAGGGATCAAGGGCGCTCCCGTGGACCTGGACCGCGGAGAGCTGGCGCGGGAGCGCCACAAAGTACTGACACCTCAGCCGGCCACGCCCGAGGGCGTGGCCGACTGCGTGGCCGAGGTGGTCGGCCACTTCGACTGGTCCGGCCCCATCGGGATCACGTTCCCGGGCGTCGTCACGGACGGCGTCACGCGCACGGCGGCCAATGTCGACAAGGGCTGGATCGACACCGACGCCCGCGCGCTGCTGGGCGAGCGGGTCGGCCGGCCCGTCACGATCCTGAACGACGCGGACGCGGCCGGGGTCGCGGAGATGACGTTCGGCGCGGGCCGGGGCCGTAAGGGCACGGTCGTCATGCTGACCTTCGGTACGGGCATCGGCAGCGCGCTCTTCGTCGACGGCCGCCTCGTCCCCAACACCGAGCTGGGCCACCTGGAGCTGCACGGCCACGACGCCGAGAAGCGCGCCTCGACGAAGGCCAAGGAGGACGAGGACCTCAGCTGGCAGCACTGGGCGCACCGGGTCCAGAAGTACCTGCTGCACGTGGAGATGCTGTTCTCGCCCGAGCTGTTCATCATCGGGGGAGGGGTGAGCCGCAAGGCGGAGAAGTTCCTGCCCCTGATCGAGAAGGTCCGCGCGGAGATGGTTCCGGCGGAGCTCCAGAACAACGCGGGGATCGTCGGCGCGGCGATGGCGGCGGCGGAGAAGTAAGGGGACCTGCCGGCGCGGGGGCACTCGGCAGGTACAGGGACGGGGGCCGTTACCTGACGGCGCGGGGCGCTCGGGGGTGCGGGGACGGGGGCTGCTACCTGCCGGGCGCGGGAGCACTCGGCAGGTAGCGGAACGGGGCCCGTTACCTGCTGGCGCGGGGGCGCTCGGCACGTCCGGCCGGCGCACCCGCCCCGGCGACCTTCTCGGCCACCCGGACCGGGGGCTGCTGCCCCGTCCCCGTACCGGTACGACCCGGGGCCACCAGGTGCCGCTGCCGGGCCCGCATGTGCGCGACCTTGCGTACGGATGCGATGAGACCCGCCACCAGCGTCCCCCCGTACAGCCAGCCGGCGTGCACGGCGAGCGCGGTGACCAGGGCCATGGTCTGCCCGCCGAAGCCGCCGGACCCCCCGGAGATCGGGAAGACCCCGACGGCAAAGGCGATGGGCACGCTGATCGGCGCGGTCACCAGGTCAGCGGGCCGCACCCAGAGCGCGGTGAGCGCGCTGACCGGCAGGAACAGCAGCCCGTAGACCAGCTCGGAGCTGTCGAACAGCAACCGGTCCAGACAGGCGACCACGAACATGGTCAGCGCGGCGAACAGCCCGGCCCCGATCCCGGTGAGCCGGGGATTGGGGAAGCGCCGCAGGGCCAGCAGCACGGGAGGCACGGTACGCACCCGCCCCCCGGCGCCTCCCACCACCCGGTAGACGGTGGCGGACTCACCGAAGGCACCCCGCACGGGCGCGCCGGGAGGGGCGGACGCTGCCTGCGGGGCCGGCCTGCGCTGCGGGGGACGTGTCCTGTGCTGCTCCACGGGGACAACGTAGGTCGCGGGGCGGGAGGAATCAGGCGTTGGACACGCGCTTTGGCTGAGCTTGGCGTTGCGTTCGATGCCGCACGGCCGAAAGCAGACCTGTTCGGCGGTGTGCACGAGGCTTCGACGCCGTACGTACGACAGCGGGCGTACGGGACGATCACCGCCCAACGGTGTCCGTACGACGTTCGTGCGGCGGTCATCGCCCCGTACGCCCCACCCGCCCACGGCTGGGACGGACCCGTGCGAGGCCGAGCGCCCCCGCCCGTAAACTGGAGAATCGGTCCACTCCGTGACTGGCCCGGACAGCCGAGCCGGCCCCGGACGCCCCTGACCCCCTCCTCACTCCAGGAAGTCGCCAAAGTGTCGCTCACGATCGGAATCGTCGGTCTGCCGAATGTCGGCAAGTCGACCCTGTTCAACGCCCTGACCAAGAACGACGTGCTGGCGGCCAACTACCCGTTCGCCACGATCGAGCCGAACGTCGGGGTGGTCGGCGTCCCCGACCCCCGCCTCGACAAGCTGGCGGAGATCTTCAACTCGCAGAAGCTCCTGCCGGCCACGGTGGACTTCGTCGACATCGCCGGCATCGTCCGGGGCGCGTCGGAGGGCGAGGGCCTGGGCAACAAGTTCCTGGCGAACATCCGCGAGTCCGACGCGATCTGCCAGGTCATCCGCGCCTTCAAGGACGAGAACGTCGTCCACGTCGACGGCAAGGTCTCGCCCAAGGACGACATCGAGACGATCAACACCGAGCTGATCCTCGCCGACCTCCAGTCCGTCGAGAAGGCCGTCCCGCGCCTGACGAAGGAGTCCCGCCTCCAGAAGGAGAAGGTCGCGGTGCTCGCCGCGGTCGAGGACGCGCAGAAGATCCTGGAGTCCGGCCAGACCCTCTTCTCGGCGGGCATCACCGCCGCCACGGAGAAGGGCAAGCTCCTTCACGAGCTGCACCTGCTCACCGTCAAGCCGTTCCTCTACGTCTTCAACGTCGACGAGGACGAGCTGGTCGACGAGGACTTCAAGAACGAGCAGCGCGCCCTGGTCGCCCCCGCCGAGGCGATCTTCCTCAACGCCAAGATCGAGTCCGAGCTCATCGAGCTCGACGACGACGAGGCCCTGGAGCTCCTCCAGTCCATGGGCCAGGAGGAGCCCGGCCTCGCCACCCTCGGCCGCGTCGGCTTCGACACCCTGGGCCTCCAGACCTACCTCACGGCAGGCCCGAAGGAAGCCCGCGCCTGGACCATCAAGAAGGGCGCCACCGCCCCGGAGGCGGCCGGTGTGATCCACACCGACTTCCAGAAGGGCTTCATCAAGGCGGAGATCGTCTCCTTCGACGACCTGGTCGAAACAGGCTCGGTCACCGAGGCCCGCGCCAAGGGCAAGGCGCGCATGGAGGGCAAGGACTATGTGATGCAGGACGGGGATGTGGTGGAGTTCCGCTTCAATGTGTAGCGGCTGACTTATCACCACGTCGCTGATCTGGCAAACATGCAGGTCAGAGAGAGCCCGACCCTTCGGGGTCGGGCCCTTGGTTTTTTCCCGTGCTGGGATGGCTGACCCCTCGTCACCTGTCGTCATCCCTGGTCATCCGTACCGTGCTGGGATTGTGCTGGGACGCGGATGCGCTGCCGGTGCTGGGATCCACACCGGTGAGTGGCTGAACGGTGGCTGCTGGCTCTGGCAAAGTGATCGGCACTGTTAGACGATTTTCGTGAGGAACTTGTGAGCACGCTCGGTCGCTTCATCTGGTCGATCGCTGACCAGCTTCGGGGCCCCTATCGCCCCAACCAGTACGGGACAGTGGTCCTCCCGTTCACGATCCTGAGGCGGCTCGACTGCATCCTTAAGACTGATCATGCGACGGTGCGAGAGCTGGCAACGAAGTTCGAGAACCCGAACCGGCTCAAGGTCGAGGTCAAGAAGGCCACAGGGCGGACCTTCTACAACACCTCCAACTACTCGTTCGCAAACTTGCTGGAGGACGCGGACGGGCTGGCGGACAACCTGGCCGACTACATCGACCGGTTCTCCGCCGACGTGGACGTGTTCGAGTACTTCGACTTCAAGAAGGAGATCCTGGCCTTGGAGAAGGCCGGGCTCCTGCGCGAGATCGTCAAGTCATTCGGCAAGGTCGATCTCCACCCAGATGTGGTGTCGAACGCCGACATGGGCGACGCCTTCGAATACATCATCCGCAAGTTCAATGAGGCAGCGAACGAGACCTCCGGCGACCACTACACACCCCGCGACGCGATCCGACTTCTGGTCGACCTGCTCTTCGCGGAGAGGGACGTCGACCTCACCGAGGGCAGCATCATCCGATCGCTGTACGACCCCACCGCCGGCACCGGCGGCATGCTCTCCCTGGCAGAGGAGCACCTGCTCGCTGGGAACCCTGACGCGAAGCTGGGCCTGTACGGCCAGGAGTACAACCCGCAGTCGTACGCCATCTGCAAGTCCGACCTGCTCGCCAAGGGCCACTACGCGACCAACATCGCCTTCGGTAACACGCTCACTGACGACGCCTTCAAGGGCCGCCAGTTCGACTACTGCATGTCCAACCCGCCCTACGGCGTGGACTGGAAGCAGTACGCCAAGGCGATCAAGGAGGAGCGCGACTCGGCCGGCCCCTACGGCCGCTTCGCACCGGGCCTCCCCGCAACGTCCGACGGGCAGATGCTCTTCCTGCTCCACCTGGCCCACAAGATGCGCGCACCCGAGGACGGCGGCGGCCGCGTCGGCATCGTCATGAACGGCTCTCCGCTCTTCAGCGGCGCCGCCGAATCCGGCCCCTCCAACATCCGCCGGTGGCTGCTGAAGAACGACCTCGTCGAAGCGATCGTCGCCCTGCCGACCAACATGTTCTTCAACACTGGCATCGCCACCTACATCTGGATCCTGGACAACACCAAGCACCCCGCCCGCCAGGGCAAGGTGCAACTGATCGACGGCACGTCGTTCTGGACCAAGATGCGCAAGAACCTCGGAGCCAAGGGACGCGAGATCAGCGACGCCGACCGCGCCGAGGTCGTGCGGCTCTACGCCGACTTTGAGGACGCCGATCCCGACTTCTCCAAGGTGCTGCGCAATGACGAGTTCGGCTACTGGACGGTCACCGTCGAGCGCCCCCTGCTGGACGAGGGCGGGAATCCCGTCGTCAACCGCAAGGGTGATCCGAAGCCCGACTCGAAGAAGCGCGACACCGAGAACGTGTCCTTCACCTACGGCGGCTCGACTGCTGGCGCGGCAGCGGAGCGCGAGGTCATCCAGGCGTACTTCGACGCGGAGGTGAAGCCGCACGTTCCCGATGCCTGGATTGACTGGGCCAAGACCAAGACGGGGTACGAGATCCCCTTCACCCGCCAGTTCTATAAGTACGTACCACCCCGCCCGCTCGCCGAGATCGACGCCGACCTGGAAAAGCAGGTCGCCAAGATCCTCGACCTGTTGCGGGAGGTGGAGCAGTGACGACCAAGCCGCCGCCCGAATGGCGTGAGACAACGGTGCGGCGTGTGTTGCGACCGCTGGGCCGACCTGCCCGGACGGGGCTCGGTGTCATCACCGCCTACCGGGATGGCACGGTTACTCTGCGTTCAAACCGCCGCGAGGACGGCTACACGTTCTCGGATACCGAGAACGGCTATCAGGATACGGCCCGGCGACCTGGTCTTCCACGCCCTCGACGGTTTTGCTGGCGCCGTCGGCGTCTCTGATAGTCAGGGCAACGGTTCACCTGTCTACCACGTCTGTGAGCCTGTGGCGGGCGATGATCCCGCTTACCTTGCTCGTTTGCTGCGCCTCCTAGGAACCTCCGGCTTTCTCGCAACCCAGGCGCCGAACGTCCGCGAGCGCAGCGTTGACTTCCGTAACTGGGGCACCTTCGCTCGCATGCCTCTGGTACTGCCCCCTGCCGAGGAGCAGCGTTCAATCGTCGACTACCTTGACCGCGAGACGGACCGCATCGACACGCTCATCGAGGAGCAGCAGCGGCTGATCGAGTTGCTCCACGAGCGCCGCCACGCGCTTGTTGACAGAGCCTTCGATACCCGGCCGCCCAATACCCGACTACAGCACGCATGCACGGATGTCGTCGACTGCCCACATACGACGCCGAAGGTTGCGGATGATGGAGTGTACGAGGCAGTCCGAACCGCCTCGGTCAGGAATGGAAAGTTTCGGCCGGGAAACGGCCTGCCCGTCAGTGCGGCGGTTTGGGAGGCCCGGAACGCTGGAGGTGCACCGTCCGTCGGCGACGTGTTGTTCACCCGTGAGGCGCCAGCCGGTGAGGCATGCATGGTGCCAAATGAGCAGATTTGCCTTGGCCAGCGGATGGTCCTGCTTCGGATCAACGATGCAGTTTGCGTAGGAGAGTTCCTGCTGTGGCAGATCTACTCGGACCGTGTACAGGACCACTTCCTGCTCTCGGCAAACGGCTCGACAGTGGCAAACGTTCGGCTTCCGATCTTGCGCACAACACCGATCTGGCTGCCGAGTCTCGCGGAGCAACGCCAGATCGTTACGTACCTCGACGAGCAAACGACCAAGATTGACGAACTCGTTTCGGAGACTGAGCAGTTCATTGAACTCGCCAGGGAGCGGCGGTCGGCGGTGATCACGGCGGCCGTGACAGGACAGATCGACGTACGAGAGGCGGCAGCGTAATGGCCGACCACAACGAGGCGGTCTTCGAGAAGGAGATCTGCGAGTACCTCGAGGCGCGCGGCTGGCTGTATTCGGTGAACGACCGCGACGGCGGCGAGTATGACCGTGAGCGGGCGTTGTTCCCGTCGGATCTGTTCGAGTGGCTGAAGGACACGCAGAAACCGGCGTACGAGAAGGCGCTGAAGGCAGCGGGGTCACAGGCGAAGTTCCTCGACGTGCTGACCGCAGCGCTGGACAAGCCGCTGGAGCACGGCGGTGGGACGCTGAATATTCTCCGCAACGGGGTGCAGTACATCGGTGGCGGCCGTTTGAAGATGGCCCAGTTCCGCCCCGAAACCTCGCTTAACGCGACCACCGTGTCGCATTACGAGTCGATGCGGGTGTGGGTGGTACGCCAGGTGCACTTTTCGACTGCCGACCAGCGCACCATCGATCTGGTGTTCTTCGTCAACGGGCTACCTGTGGCCACGGTGGAGTTGAAGACCGACTTCACCCAGTCGCTCGACGAGGCGATCAATCAGTACAAGCACGACCGCAACCCGCTGACGAACGGGCGCCCGGAGCCGCTGCTGTCGTTCGGTCACCGGGCGCTGGTGCACTTCGCGGTCTCCAACGGCCTAGCGGCCATGACCACGAAGCTGGAGGGGGACAAGACCCACTTCCTGCCGTTCAACATCGGCTTTGACAGTGGTGCCGGCAACCCGCCTGGCGTGGACGACGGGTCGGCGACGGCGTACCTATGGGAACGCGTCTGGGAGAAGCACGCGTGGCTGAACGTCATCGGGCGGTTGATGATCGTGCAGACCAAGGAGGAGTGGGACGTCAGCACTGGCACTTCCATGCGACGTACGAGCATGCTCTTCCCGCGCTTCCACCAGTGGGAGGCTGTCACGCGCATTGTTGCCGCAGTGAAGGAGGAGGGTGTCGGGCACCGATACTTGATCGAGCACTCGGCAGGGTCAGGAAAGACGAACACCATCGCCTGGACGGCCCACGGGCTGGCCCGACTGCATGATGCCGACGACAAGAAGGTCTTCGACTCCGTCATCGTAGTCGTGGACCGTACCGTGCTCGACTCCCAACTGCAGGATGCGATCCGGCAGATCGACGGGAACAAGAAGATTGTCGCGACGATCAGCTCCGAGGACGTCCGCAAGGCTGGCGCGAAGTCGAAGTCGGGTCTGCTGGCGCAGGCGTTGAAGAGCGGCGAGCTCATCATTGCGGTGACGGTGCAGACTTTCCCGCACGCGCTGGAAGAGATCCGGACCGACGTCGGCCTGAAGGGCAAGCGATTCGCCGTGATCGCTGATGAGGCGCACTCCTCCCAGTCGGGGCAGATCTCCTCGAAGCTGAAGCAGGTACTGACGGCCGAGGAGCTCAAGGAGATCGAGGAGGGCGGCGAGGTCGATGTGGAGTCGGTGCTGGCTTCGGAGATGACCGAGCGGGCCGAATCGGAGAACATCTCCTACTTCGCTTTCACTGCGACGCCGAAGAACAAGACCCTTGAACTGTTCGGCCGCAAGGGGACCGACGGGAAGCCGCACGAGTTCCACCTGTACTCAATGAAGCAGGCGATCGAGGAGGGCTACATCCTCGACGTACTCAAGGGTTATCAGTCCTACGACACTGCGCTACAGATCGCCGGCAAGGCCGAGGCCGGTGACGGAGGCGAGGTCGAGGAGGCCGCTGCCCGCAAGGGGCTGATGAGGTGGGTTCAGCTCCACCCGACGAACGTCAGCCAGAAGGTGCAGATCGTCGTCGAGCACTTCCATGCCAACGTCGCCTACCTCCTCGAGGGCAAGGCGAAGGCGATGGTGGTGACCGACTCGCGCAAGTCCGCTGTGAAGTACAAGCTGGCGATAGATGCCTACATTGCCAAGCGCCGCGCCGAGGACGCCTCGTACAACTACCGCACCCTGGTCGCCTTTTCGGGCGGGGTGGCGATGCCCGAGGACGAGACCTGGCACAGCGACTGGGGTCCGCAGCCGTCGAAGGACGACGAGTGCACCGAGGCCAATATGAACCCCGGCGCCGGGGCTGATCTGGCGGCTGCGTTCAAGGGCGACACCTACAAGATCATGCTGGTCGCCAACAAGTTCCAGACCGGCTTCGACCAGCCCCTGCTCTCGGCGATGTACGTCGACAAGAAGCTGTCCGGGGTCACCGCGGTGCAGACGCTCTCGCGCCTCAACCGCACCCACCGCACCGCTGGTGGGGAACAGAAGCGCAAGACGTTCGTCATCGACTTCGCCAACAAGCCCGAGGACATCAAGACGGCCTTCGAGCCGTACTTCAAGAACGCGACACTGGAGACCGAGACCGACCCGTATGTCGTCGTCCACCTGGCCAATAAGCTCGCCCAGGCCGGGATCTACACCGAGGACAACGTCCGCAAGGTCGCCGAACTGTGGGTGACACGGAAGGGCAACAACGCTCTCTCGGCGGCGATCAGCCCGGCGCAGCACGACTTCCGGCGCCGCTACGCGCGGGCGATCGAGGAGGAGGACAAGGTAACGCTCCAGGAGCTCGACCTGTTCCGCAAGGACGTCTCCACCTACGTACGGCTCTACGACTTCATGTCCCAGATTGTCGACTACGGCGACCCCTACATGGAGATGCTCTCGATCTTCCTGCGCCTGCTGGAGAAGGTGATTGCCGAGTCCGCTTGGGCGGCCGACGTAGACCTCTCCGACGTGGTGCTGGTCGGGGTCAAGCACAACAAGGCGATAGCGGTCGACATCTCTCTCGTGGGCGACGGGCAGCTGGAGGGCATCAGCGCCGCCGGTACGGGAGCGAAGAAGGATCCGAAGTACGTCGCGCTTCAGGTCGTCATAGACAAGATGAACGACCTCTTCGGCGCCGAGACGTTCGCTGCCTCCCAGGTCAGAGAGTTCTTGCAGGGCCTTGTGCAGCTGCTCCTCGCCGACTCGAACTTGGTCCAGCAAACCAAGGTGAATTCCAAGAAGCAGTTCCTGGAGTCCCAGGACTTCCAGGCCGCCGTCACTGAGGCAGTCGCGGACAACCAAGATGCCCACAACACGATGGCTGACTACTTTTTCACCGACGGGCCAGCCATTAACGCGATCATCGTGGCCCTCGCGGATGCCTTCTACGAAGCAGCGGTCGATCCTTATGCAGCCGGCGGTAGCGTGGTTGCGGTTGACGTGGCAACTCCGGCGCTTTCGGCACCGCCACGCTGCCGAGCGCATCTGACGCTCTTGGACGACAACCCCAGTGTGGGGACTCCAGTACACGTGACACTGAAGCTGGTCGCTGAGTCCCAGCATCCCTGGGCCCGCCCGGGTGGGCGGCCCGCGCTGGACATCGTGGCCGTGCCGTTGAGCGGCGCGAAGGTTACACCAGCCACGATGGCGTACCACCCTGAAGACGCCGAATCCGAGCAGTTCCGCTTCACGGCCCTGGAGCCCGGTACACACCGGATTCGGTTCACCCTGGTACATCGCGACACAGGCACCGTCTTGCAGCAGGTGGAGTCCGACCTGTCCATTACGGAGACGAGGCCCAGCGGGTCGGGGAATAGACAGCTGCGGCCGCGCACGGGGAGGGCTTGACCGATGCCCCGTGAATTGCCCACCCGCATTGTTCAGGACCCCAGCGACGGCTTCCGCTTCCTGCCGCACCTGACGACGGAGGCTCCCGACCTCCTTGTCAGCTTCGACGTCCTCGGCGGAGGTCGGATCCGGGCGCGGATGTCCGGCTCGGCCGTTCCGGCACTCCATGGCACCGAGCACAAGGTTGACCTGCATGCCCGGTCCGATGAGGTCCATGGGGTAGCGGCTCGGCTCCGTGCCCGATGGAAATCGGAGTTCGTTGATTTCCAGCCGGTCGACGACCTGGGTCGGTCTATACAGAGTCGACGGCGCCCGTACGCAACATCCGCGGACCTCAGTGCCGAACCTGAGGAGGAGCTGCGCCAGAAAGTGGCCGATCTGGCTCGAAGCGGGGAATCACTGCTGTTCAGCACGCTGCTGCGCGGTGACGACGAACCGACCAACATGTTCCGCATCGCCCTGCGTTCGGCCTTGTCCCAGGAGGGGCTGCGGGTACGGTTCGACTCCGATCTACATTTGCCCTGGCCATTGCTGTGCACAACCGAAGATGCCACTGTGCCTGCAACCTTGGAGGTTCTCTTCACTCGCTTCCTCGGCCATCGGCATCAGATCGAGCACACCGGTGATGCCTACGCGTGGATCGGGCCGCCCGGAGCAGCCCACCAGCGGCCCATAGTCAGCCTGAACCACGACGTCCGCGTGGGCAGAGCCACCCGTGCAGATGAAGTCGCGAAGGCACTGACGGAGGGCACGGAATACACCGTGCGAACGACTTATGAGGAACTCGTTCGCGATCTGGGGAAGCCCGAGCTGGACGAGCAGTTGATGTACTTCTGGTGCCACGGAGACTTCGTCGACAACCTTCCCGAACCCCCGACCCTGGTCATCAGGCTCACCGACGACACCCCCTTCGACGGCCACACCGTACGAGAGCTAAGGGCAAACTACCGGCACAGTTGTTTCCGACCGCTTGTCCTACTCAACGCCTGCCACACCGGCGTCTCCGCGGCGAGCGCGGACCGAGCGTTCCTTGGGAGCATGCTCATCGAGCACGGCGCGCAGGGCGTGCTGGGGCCGCAGATCGCGATGCCGCAGGCGTTCGCCGCCGAGTACGCGCTCGAGTTCGTCACCCGCTACCTGCGTGGGGCGGCGACCGCTGGCCAGATCACTCATGAGTTGGCCCGGGACTTCGCCGCCCGATACCGAAATCCCCTGGGGTTCGCCTACGGTCTGCACTGCGGCATGGATGCTCGTCTGGAACGGACAAATGGAGGCGAGGCGTGAGCCGTGTCGGTACGGTGGAGGTCGTTGACCTGGACGAGACGGGCTGGCTGCTCGATGCTGACACAGGCGAGCCTGTGCCCGAGGCCTGGCTGCGCCAATATTTCGCGGAGCGCCTCGCCCCGCCTGCCTGGGCGACGGACATACTCGTCTATGTCCACGGTTGGCAGACCTCGCCCGACTCCGCCTACCGCACCGCCGACCGACTGTTGGCTCTGCTGCACGGCGTCCTTGTGGCAGCCCCGGCCCGGTATCCGACCCTAGCGGCCAAGGGCTTCAGCCCATGGTGTGTCGTCGTGCGCTGGCCATCTTCCAGCCTGGTCACCCCCACCGGCTACCGCAGGATCCGGGACCCGGCACACGCGATGGGCGCACGCGACGGAGGAGGTCACGCCGCCCACATCCTGGGCCGGCTCCTAGGCTATCTGGACGCCGAGCGCGCCGACCCTGGAGCAGCGCCCGTGCTCGCCAACCGAGACGGTCAGTACCTCCACCTCGTCGGGCACTCATTCGGCTGTCGCTTCCTGTGCGAGGCGGTCCAATGGTCGGCAGAGGCCCGCCTCGATGACACACTCGGCTGGAGCGTGACGGACGACACGCCATCCCGCCCGTTCACCGCCGACAGCATGTTGCTTTTCCAGATGGCCGCACGCCGGGACGCGTTCCTCTCGCTCTTTCCGAACATCCTGCCGAGTGAGGCGCATGACGGCGCTCCGCTGAGGGGCCCCATCGTCGCCACTTACTCCCGTCACGACCGGGCGACGGGGTTCTGGCACCTGCGGGCCGAGCAGCAACCCGGCATCGGACACTCCGGAATTGGTCCGGCGCCAGCGCCCGTGTTCACCACACCTCTGTTGCCACTCGCCGAGCGGTACCCGCACTCCGCGCTCGACCACCGTTTCGTCAACATCGACGCCTCCCACGTGTATGTTCGCGGGCGCCACCTCAATCCGGCAGGCGCCCATTCCGATCACGTGCGCGCTGAGTCGGCACACCTGCTACTCACCCTCGCGGACTACTCGCGCTGAGGCGACTGTCCAAGGCCCTCAATGCCAGAGGACTGCACCCTCGCGCAACCCGTGTACGCCGCCACCGCTCATCCGCTATTCCTCGGGCAGCCGACCGTGGCACCGCTCACTCAACCTTGACCCTCCCGGGCCCTTCGAAATGGCCCCACGGGGTTCGTTGGGCCTAGCCGCGGGGCTGGCGAGACAGTGGGAGTCAAGCTGAGTGAACGCCAAGGTCAGACATCCTTGATCTGTACTCCGTCGCCGCACAGTTTCGACCAGTCGTCGCGGTCCGAGGTCATTACGAGGACGGGTGCCGGGGAGCGGAGCGCCATCGCGGCTACGAGGGCGTCGATGGCGTACTTGTGGCCGTGCAGGCCGCCGGCGTCGCTCAGGAGCTGCACCGCAGTGAGACTGTCCGCCTGGGTGACTTCTTGGACTTGAAGGCGGGAGAGCACCCAGCGCAGCCGGGCGGTATCTGTCTTCCCGTAGACGGCCTCCACTACGGTCAGGGCCGATACGAGGACGGGCACGCCCACGCGCCGAGCGGCCTCGATCCGGGTGATCATCTGGCGGTCGTTGCGCAACAGCAGTGACAGCGCCTGGGAGTCGAGCACCAGGGACCTGGCCGCGGGCTCCTTCATGCGGCGCTGTCGTTCGAAGCGTAGGGCGCCGGAGCGTCACCGAACAGTTCGCTCTGCGCGGCCTGGATCTCGGCCTCGCTCAGCGGCTCGTGCTCGGCTTCGTAGGCAGCCACGATCTCGGCGAGGCCGTCCATGGCGAGCTGATGCCGGACCGCCGCCGTCACGTACGCGGACACGCCGCGCTTACCGGTACGGGTACGCAGAGCACCGAGAAGTTCGGAGGGCATCGACACGGAGAGGTTCTCCGTGCCGCCGGGGCGGGGTGACTTCATGGCCGCAAGTCTAGTACAGAAACTATTACAGCGTCTTGAGCGCTGCGCGGCCTGTATCCGAGGCGGGCGTTGACGCGTATCTTGACGCTCCTGGATCTTCTTGTACTTTGCAGTGAATCCCGTGCTGGGATGGTGCTGGGATGTGCCCGCATAACCGCAGGTCAGAGTAGTCGTGGTGGAGTTCCGCTTCAACCCGTAGTGGGTGATACACCACCACTTCGCTGATCTGGCAAACATGCAGGTCAGGAGGGGTCCGGCTCTTCGGGGTCGGGTCCCTTAGTTTTTCCCGTGCTGGATCGGTGCTGGATAATGTGACCCCTCGTCACCTCTCGTCATCCCTGGTCAACCGTCCCGTGCTGGATGGGTGCTGGGTGGGTCAGCCCATCCGCAGCGAGCCAAAGAGGCCCGAGCGAGGGCTGAGCGGACTGGCTGAGGTTCCTCGGAGTCGGGAGGTTGACGGGTGCCATGGAGTGGGTGTGCGTCCCTAGCGACGGCTATTCGCTGCACGTAAAACTATGAACTGAGTCACGCTTAAAAGAGGCAACTGACTCGGAAATTTAGAATCCACCCGGAAACGGCTAGCACTCATCCGATGGTCCGCGGTTATTTTGATCTTAAAAACAGGCTCTGAGCTGCCTAATTTTCGTTCGCTACGGTGTATCTATCCGGTGTACTCGGCGTACTGAACAGGCCGATGGCCCGGATTAGGCAATCAGGTCGGGAAAAAGTGCGTGTTCTACTTGGCCGGAATTGATCGTTCTGCTTCTGAAAGTTCACGCCATGACAACTGCTCGCCGCCCGCTCGCCTCCCGCAGTCGAGCGATGCACCGCAGCGCCGACGGACAGAAACAGAGGCGGTCGGCAGCGGTCGGTTACGGGATGCTGGCCAGCGCGGCGGTATTCGTCAGCATCTGCACCCTGCTCGACCTACCTGACCCCGACGTGGCTAGGGAGCCGCGACGGTCTGATCCTGGCATCGCCGAATCCGAGGCCAACGCCGCGGACGTCCTGACCGACAACCCCGGCGAGGGGCGCGTGCCCACGTTCTTCGACGGGCGCGGCGGGGCGTGCAGCTCACCGAGAAGCAGCGCAAGGCCGTCGTCAGAGAGGCTCGGCGTCGCGGGATGAGCGAAGAGCACGCGCAGGAACTCGCGTATGGCGACGCTGACGGCGGGGCTGACCTTCGCCCCATGAGCGAGGGCGGGCGGCCCGCAGACACTCACGCGCCTGGGGTTGGCGAACTCCTGTACTGCACAGTCGCACCGTCCGAGAAGGCGGCGGCGAAGCGGGCGCGAGCCGAGCGGCTTGTGAAGAAGGAGAAACGTTCGGAGGAGACAAGGCGCGACGAAAGCCGCGAGGTGCAAAGGAAGCAGGACGCAGAAGCGCGATCGAAGATCACGGATTTTCATAGACAAGCTGCTGCCTGACCCGGTTGAGGAGGTTATCGGCGACCTGCTGCCCTTCCGTATGTGGATGGCGCAGATAAGCGAGCCGGGTACTGAGCCATCTTGGACGGTGGAGCATGACGAAGAAGTCGGCACGGTCACAGTGACGGCGGAGTCGCAGATGACCGACCGGGCGAAGGCGACTGCCGAAGTCGTCGTGCCCGTCGCGGCTGACGGGGCCGCCGAGCTTGAGGCCGCCCCGGTTGTCACGGTGACGGTGACCGATCCGAGGACGGACGAGGTACTCGTCGAGTCGGTGCCCGAGGTCGCAGAAACCGCCGAGGACGTGACGCGGATGGCGGCGTCGGCGAAGTGGTGGAAGCGGTGCTCGACGCGCAGGAGAGTGGCCGTGCGGACGCCTTGCGAGCGCGGAAGAGGGCCCTCGTGGAGGGCTGCCGAGCACTGAGGCTCAGCAGCCCGATGCCGGCCAGGAGCCGGGGGCCCAGCGCTAGCTGAGGATGCCGGTGATCTCCTTGCCCGTCAGGGCTTGGGCGATCTGCCACCGCATCCCGCCCCTGGAGCCCTTGATCAGGACGATGTCCTCGGGCTGCAAGATTCTTTCCAGCAGCGCGGTCGCCGTCTCGTTGTCGCGTACGAGCGCGGCTTCGACGCCTGCGTGTGCTGCGCCGAGGATGGTCTGTTTGGCGAGTTCGCCGCCGACGCCGATCAGGAAGTCGACGTCGTACTCGGCTGTCGATACTCCGAGGTCCCAGTGGGCCTTCGCGGCTTCCTCGCCCAGCTCCAGCATTTCCCCGAGGACCGCGATCCGCCTGGTCTTCGCGCCGGGCTCGGGCGCCTGGTCGTCGTTCTGCTCAGGCACCGAGGACCACCCCTCGACCCGCGTAAAAGGCGTTCAACCGGTCCCAGGGGACCTCTGCGGCTTGCTGGGAGAGTCCGGGAAACCCGGAGGGGTTGTTGAGCAACACGGACTCCTTCGAGGCCCCGACTGCGAGCACGAGGTGTCCGCCTCGACTGGAAGGGTCGATTTCGGGGGTGCGGATCGTCTTGTGGACGGACAGCAGAACCAGGTGAGCGGCCTTGATGATGTCGGGCAACTCGGTGGCCGGAAGATCAGCGCGTACGTAGGCGGTCAGCCCCCATCGTCCTCGGACGTGCTCGGTGAAGGGACGGTAGATGAGCCCCTTCACCGAGTCGCCCTCCCGTACGTAGGCTCCTGCGTCAAGCAGGTCTCGGAGGAGTGGGATGGAGGGAGGGACAGGGTGGCCCCAGTGGTCGAGGGCCATGCGGAGGCAGGCGACGCCACAGATCCGCGGTGCCCAGAAGGCGTACTCCTCGGGGGATTCGGCCCCTGATTTCTGCCAGAGCGGATCGTCAGCGGCATTGGTACGGCCGCTGACGAAGTCGGGGACGAGGTCCGCAGATTCCCACTGGGAGTAGTACGGCACTGCGGAGTTGGGGGTGGAAGTGCTCATGCCCCCAGTCTGGCCTAGGGCACGTAGGCAGGCTTGGTATACGCGGTCTGGAGGACGTGTTGTACGAGTGTCGGGTACGGGATTCCGCCGGCCGCTGCCATCGTGGCGAGATTGCCGAGTTCGGACAGGCCGGGGACGGTGTTGCACTCCAGCACGGTGATACGTCCGCTCGCCGCGACCATGAAGTCCACTCGGAGGACGCCGTGGGCGCCGACCATCCGGAAGACTCTGTTGGCGAGGTACTTCATGCTGTCGGTGGTCGGGGCCGGAAGGATCGACGGGCAGTGCTCGGTGCGGAGACTCGCATCGTGCTTCGAGGCGTAGTCGTAGAACTCCCCCTTCGGCTCCACGTCGTGAACCGGCAGAGTCTGCACCCGGCCCTCGACCTCTACGAGTCCCACGGTGCAGGGGATGCCCTGGACGTACTCCTCCACCATGAGTTCGGCGTACTGGTCCGCCTGGGCGGCCTCGACCATGGCGCGCAGAGCGTGGTCGTCCTTGGCGATGCCGGCCGCGAGGCTGCCCCCGCCGGAGGCGGGCTTGACGAAAACGGGGAAGCCGAGCGTGTGACGCACCGTGGACAGGATGCTCTCGACGGAGAGCTTCGGGTCCACCATCACCCAGCGAGGGGTGTCGATGCGCTCCTGGGTGAGCAGGCCCTTGAACGTGGGCTTATGCATGCCGAGCGCGGACGCGAGGACTCCGGACCCGGTGTACGGGATGCCCACGGTCTCCAGAGATCCTTGGATCTTGCCGTCCTCGCCGCCGGGGCCGTGAAGGGCGAGGAGAGCCACGTCGATGCGGTCCGGTAGCAACTCCATGCGGATGCCGGCGGGGTCGAGCATCTCGCTGTTGAGACCGAGGCCGAGCAGTGCCCGGTGGGCGTGTTCTCCGCTGGCGAGCGATCCGGCGCGCTCCGGCGAATCGCCGCCGCACAGGACACCGATCCGCAGAGTCGTCAGGTCCCTCAAGGTTGCTGACATGGGGTTCTTCTCCTTCTCGGCCGGGGCCGCGATAGCGCCCACTAAGTCGTGGGCTTCAAGGTCGGGAGGCACGCTGCGCCCTTCTGCAAGTTGGGGACGGGTAGTCAGGGCTCGTCACCGTCACCCTCGGCGGGGTCCTTCTCGAAGAAGCGCTGCTCTGCCTCGAGCCGTGTGCGCTCGTGGAGCAGGTCTCGGAGCGGGTCACGCACGTGGAAGCCGTGGTCGCCCCCGTGGTCCTCGTAGAAGTTGCACCAGTCGCGAGAGTCCTCCTCGACGACCTGCCAGTAGGGGCACAGGGTGAGGGTGGCGAAACGGTGGACGATGAAGAGGTGGCTGACCTCGGTCCACATGAACCACAACCCTGTGGGCGGTTGCTTCTCGGCGGTCCACAGGCGTGCGGCGTGGTCGGTGTTCTCGTCGTGGAAGCCGAGTTCCAGAGCACGAAGCTCTCGTCTGCGAGGTGGTCATCCACGTCGTCGGGCCCGCCGCTCATGTCGAGGAGGGCAACTAGCGCCTCGGCCGCGGGTAAGCGAGCAACGGCGGTGCATTGCAGCACTGCGGATCTTTCTGTCGGTGTCGGAACGGCGGTTGCTGCACGGGCCGCCGGGCTGTCGGAGTCAGCGAGGCCGGTAAATCTCCATGGGCACCCGCATCGCGTAGGGCTCGCGGCCCTCGAAGTAGAGGAGCCGGCCGCCGCCCATCAAGGTGGTCAGGTCGCGAATCTCCCGGTAGACACCGGAGAGGCACACGTAGTCACCGACCTGAACCTGCGAAGGCGTCCGCGAGCCCTTTTCGGTTCCTCGCGGCGGCCTGGGCGGCCTGCCCGGCCGCTTCCAGAAGAGCTTCGTATTGGCACCCATTACTTCGGACTTTCTACGGGGATCGGGCCCCGCCCGGCTGCGCCCGTCACGCGGCAGCCGGGCGGGGTACGGTGTCAGGCTGCGGAGGGCTCCGAGGTGGCCTCGGCGTACGCATCGTTCATCAGGTCGTTGAAGGCTTCGTCGTGCTTGTCCCGGGCCGTGATGCGGCGGTGAGTACGGGCCGACTTCCAGAACGCCTGACCGACCGGACCACTCATGAACGCCTCCGCGACAGGGCGGAGATTGGCGCGGCTCTTGAAGCCCAGGCGGAGCATGAGGCTCCACAGGGTGACCCACCTGTTCGCGTTCATGAACTGAGCCCGCTCATCGGGGTCCAGCTCCGCGTAGTGATCGCTGTTCGTGATTGCGGTGAGCCGTTGATCGGCGGCGGTGTCGTGGAGCAGGTGCGCGTGCATGCGGGCGAGGCCCAGGTGCTTGTTCTCCCGGTGGTGCCTGATCGAGACCACCAGGCGGGCGGCTCCGAGGCCGGCGCCCAGAAGCAGCCCGGTAGTGGCGAGGGTCTGGTTCTTCATGTCTTCCTCTCGATGGTGCGAGGTGCCCGCCCCGGCAGGGGTGGGGTGAGTGGTGCACAAGGGCGGGCGGGCCGCCGCCGAGTGCCCATCGGGCGAGGGGGCCCGTGAAGCACTCGGAGACGGAGCTGTAGGTCAGCCTGAGAGCCAGGCGAACAGGGGGACGAAGAGACTGGCCGCGACGACGAGCGGGAGCAGGGCCCCCGCCCACTCTCGCCAATCGGCCAGGTGGCGAGCGGGTTTCACCATGCGTTCAGCACCGCCAGGACCAACGTGCCCCCGAGCACGGCGACGCAGATTACGTACAGAACCTGCTCCGACTTCTGCGTCATCGCTCTGACGCGGTCGGCAGGGGCTTGTGCGCGGGAGCCAGGCCGCTCGGCACCAAGTACGTCTGCCGGCTTGCGGTGATCCTGTCGAGTGAAGCGCGGGGCGGCCGGGTCGGAAGCGCTGGACTGCCGTTCTCCAGCTCGCGGTACTCGGTGGCGAGTCGTCGCAGCAGGAGGCCCAAGTCCCTTGCGTAGCGCCAACAGTTGGAGGAGAGGGACTTGCTGGCGGGACCACCCGCGAGAAGCTGCTGTGCCTCCAGCCACGAGGCCCGTCCCGTGACGCTTCCACCGTCTCGCAGAGCGTCAGCGAAAAGCTCGATCTGTCCACTGATCTGTCGCGTGTGGCTGGCGAACTCGGCCAGAGTGGTCGTCCCGAGCTGGAAGTTGATGGCTTTGTCTGCGGCGCGATCGGCTTCCTCGACGTCGAGGGAGTATGCGGCGTTCCCGGCGAGCGCCGGTTCTCGCGGCGGGATGAGCGTGGGGTGCGTCATTTCGTCCTTCTGTGCGTCAGGTACGGCACGAGCCGGGCGGGAGGATCTACAAACGATCAGGCGAGGGCGCCAGGCCGTGATGAACCGTCAAGGGGCATAACGAGTCTGGGGTTTGAGGTGTCGGGCAACCTCTACCGATAGCAACGATGGGGCATCAGAAACGTTGCGCGCAACCCCACGCGTTGAGAAACGTTGCTCGAACTTGAGTCGGCATATGGCAGCCCAGATGTGCCCGGTACTCTGCGAGGCCAAGGAGGTGTGTCATGGTCGAATCGCGACCGAACGTGCACCGCAGACGGTTCGGGTCGGTGATGAGGTCACTCCGACGCAGCGCCGGCCTGTCGATGGAAGACGCCGCGGATCGGCTGGGGCTCAGTGGCAAACCGGCACTCTCGAAGATCGAGAACGGCAAGCAGCGGGTGTCCAATCTCGGCCTGACGGCGTTCTTCGGCGTGTACGGCGTAGACGCGGAAGAGACGAGAGCCAAGGTGCGGGCGATGGCCACGCTGGCTGCCTCTGGCAAGCGCACGAATCTGTTGGACGAGTACCAGGAGGCCATCCAGACTGATGGCTTCGAGGACTTTCTACACCTCGAAGGGATGGCGATACGGTCCGAAGCCTTCCTTCAGGTCGTTCCTGGGCTGCTCCAGACCGAGGCGTACGCGACATCCATCGTCGAACGCAGTCAGGTGTGGTCCTCAACCCGCGAGGTCAGTCGGTTCGTGGAGCTGCGGCTCGCTCGACAAGCCGCTCTGGATCGGGAAGGCCCGCTCGACCTCAACTGCATCTTGGACGAGGCTGCCCTTCGCCGCGTAGTGGGCGGCCCCGCCGTGATGAAGGAGCAACTCGAACAACTGTTGACCGTCACAGAGGACCGCAGGAACGTAGCCGTACACGTTCTCCCCTTCGAGGTTGGCGCCCACGCGGGGATCGATGCGCCCTTCCAGCTTCTAGAATTCGAGGTGGGCTCTCCGATCGTGGTCGTGGAGACCAAGACAACCTCTGCCTACTTCGAGGAGGATGAGGACGTGGACCGCTACAAGTCCGCTCTCGAAAGCCTCCGGACACAGGCCCTCGACCCGCAAGCGTCTCGTCGCCACATCCAGAAACTGATCAAGGACTGCTACACATGAAGAGCAACGTCGATCTGTCCAACGCCAAGTGGGCCAAGAGTGAGATGTCCAATGGCGGTAACAACTGCCTCGAAGTTGCCTTCGTCGGTGACGTAGTGGCACTGCGAGACTCGGTCGACGTGGGCAAGCCGGACGCGGCGGTTCTCGTCGTCAGCCGCCGGGACTACGAACTCTTCACCCAGAGTGTTCAGGCAGGTCAGCAGAACCTCCTGCCCTGATTTCCTGCCTACCGCCGTAAGGCTCTCGTGGCGCGGCCGAAAGTAGGGATTGAGGTCGTGCGCAACGTGTAGCGGCTGCTATATCACCACGTCGCCGATCTGGCAAACATGCAGGTCAGGAGGGGTCGGACTCTGTCGAGGCCGACCCCTTCGTCGTCACCGTGCTGGATGGGTGCTGGATATCCTGACGGTGGGTCAGTGGTGATCAGGTCCCGAAAGCGGTGACCGGTGTCCCACGTGAACGGCCCGGATCACCAGCTCTCCGTCGTCGATGGTGTAGACGACGCGGTAGTCGCCGACGCGCAGGCGGCGACGCTCGGGCTGGGATATGAGTGTGGTGGTGTTGAAGCCGCGAGGGTCGGTTTCCAGCTCTGTCAGCTTGGCCAGGATGCGCAGCGCCATGGCGCGAGGGATCTTCCGCAACTCGGCCTGCGCCTCGGGCCGGAAGACGGTTCGGTACTCACTCACCGCGCGCCAGCGTCTCCCTCATGATGAGGGCGCCGTGCCGGGACGCGTTCCGTCGGGGAGCCCCGGTGATCGCTGTTGTCGGGGCTCCCGCGTCGGTCTGGCTAGGCAACTCGTTCGGCCAGAAAGTCCTCCCAGCTCCGCGCGCCCACGGTGGCTCCTTCGAGTACCAGGTTGTCCCCGTCCCGGTAGGCCTTCCCGACCTTCCCGGGCACCCGCACCGGCAACAGCGGACGCCGCTTGCCGCGAGCCCCGAGGTAGCCGCGGGCCAGCTCGCCCAGCGAGTACACGGCGGGACCGGCCAGGTCGGGCACCCGGCCGGTCGGCGCAGCCAGCGTCAGCTCCACCAGGCGCGCAGCCACTTCTCGTGAGTCGACCGGCTGCCAGCGCAGCCCGCCGGGCGACGGCACCACCGGCATCTTGGCCATCTTCTCCACCACCTTCAGCGCGAGGTCGTGGAACTGGGCGGCCCGCAGCGTGGTGAACGCGAGGCCCGAGTCCGCGATCGCTTGCTCCGAGTCGAACTTGGCCTTGAAGTAGCCGAGCGGCACGGTGTCCGAGCCGATCACCGAGATGTAGACCAGGTGCCGGACGGTCCCGGCCCGTTGGGCCGCCGCCACCAGGTTCCGGGTGGCCACGTCGTCGCCCTTGGGTCCGCCGGCCAGGTGCAGCACCGTCGCCACGCCCTCCAGCGCGGCGTCGAGGCCCTCCCCCTTGAGGAGATCGCAGGCGACGTACTCGACGCCGTCCGTGTTCTCCCGCGGGTTCCGGCTGAGCACCCGCACCGTGCGGCCGGCCCTGACCAGCAAGGGGAGAACGTGGCTGCCGAGCGTTCCCGTACCACCGGTGACCAGAATCGTCGCTGTCGTCATGACTGCTCCAGAGTTCGGACCGGGGGAGTGCAGACTCCCGCCGGGCGTCTAGATTTTCGTCCTCTGCTCTTACGACCCACCGCGACCGAGGAATGTGACAGATGAACGAGAACGCATCGCTGATCTTGCGCTTCGAGGAGGAGCGCCCTCGGCTGCGCGCGGTCGCCTACCGCATGCTCGGTTCGCTGAGCGAGGCCGACGACGCGGTCCAGGAGGCATGGATACGTCTCAACCGCTCCGACACGAGCGATGTCGAGAACCTCGGTGCCTGGCTCACCACGGTGATCTCCCGGCTCTGCCTGACCATGCTGCGCTCGCGGGACAACCGCCGCGAGGACCCCCTCGACTCCTACGTTCCCGACCCGGCCCGCGCCCAGAAGGACGTAACCGACCCGGAAGAGGAGGCGCTGCTCGCCGACGCGGTGGGCGTGGCCATGCTGGTGGTCCTGGACACGCTGGCCCCGCCGGAGCGGCTGGCCTTCGTGCTGCACGACATGTTCCAGGTGCCTTTCGACGAGATCGGCCCGATGCTGGAGCGCACTCCGGCCGCGGTACGCCAACTCGCCAGCCGCGCCCGGCGCCGGGTCAAAGGCAACGCCACCCCGGCGCCCGCGCCGGACCTGGGCCGTCAGCACAAGGTGGTCGAGGCGTTCCTGGCGGCGACCCGGGGCGGCGATCTCGATGCCCTGGTCGCGTTGCTCCACCCCCGCGTGGTGCTGCACGCCGACAAGATGGTCGTCCCCACCCCTGAGCCCATCTTCGTCAGCGGGGCCCGCACGGTGGCGCAGGGCGCGATGGCGGCGACGGGGCGTGCCCGGTTCACGGGGCTTGCGCTGCTCGACGGGGCGGTGGGGCTGGTGATGGCGCCGCAGGGGCGGCCGCGGCTGGTCCTCGCCTTCACGGTCACCGACGACGACCGGATCGCCGAGATCGAGGTCATCGCGGAGCCGGTGCGGCTGGGCGGACTCGAGGTCGCGGTGCTGGACGGCGCCGCCTGAGCCGCAAAGCCAGGACAGCCGTCGAAACCCACCTGCACATGGACACCATGCGCGGTTGCGAGGCCCGTCCGCCGTCGGCCGGCATCCCGATCCTTGAAGGCACGCGGCCGGCTCGGCCCGGTCGATCCGGATCGTCGGTGTGCCGCTGAGTCCGACCGGCCGCGGAGGGCTGGTCTGGGCGCTCGTGGTGGATACCCGTGGCCACCCCTCCCCGCGGCTGACCTGGCCGGTTCGCCGATCGGGTCGAAGGGAGGGTGGTTCTGTCCATGTTTTCGAGGGTATGGAGTTGTTAAGGCCCTTTGGGGAGGCTGATTCGATGCCGTGGTTCGCTTGGCTGCTCGCCGCCGCGGCGCTCGGCGCCGCGGAGTTCTTCACCCTGACGCTGGTCTTCGGTCTGCTGGCCGGCGCCGCGCTGGTCGCCGCCGTGGTGGCCGGTGTGGGCATCGGCCTCCTCGGCCAGCTGGTGGCGCTCGCGCTGGCGGCGGCGGCGGGGCTGGTGCTCGTGCGGCCGGTCGCCCTGCGGCAGATGGCCCAGTCACCCATCACGCACGAGGGCAGCGACGCGCTGATCGGCAAGCGGGCCGAGGTCATGAGGGAGGTCACCGCGACACACGGCCTGATCAAGCTCTCCGGTGAGGAATGGTCCGCCCGTGCTCTCGACGAAAGCCATGTGATCCCGGTGGGAGCGCTGGTGGATGTCATGGAGATCGAGGGCGCCACAGCGGTGGTGTATCCGCGTGAGCTCCTTCCGTGAACGGCTGGAGATCGTAGTGAGGGAGGACGCATGGATCCGGTGATCATCCCGATTCTGGTGGCGGCGATCGTTGTGGTCTTTCTGGTGGCCGCCACGGTGCGGATCGTTCCGCAGGCGCGCCGCTACAACATCGAACGGTTCGGCCGGTATCGCCGGACGCTCCAGCCCGGCCTCAACTTCGTCCTGCCGGTGGCGGACCGCGTCAACACCAAACTCGACGTACGTGAGCAGGTGTACTCCTCCGAGCCGAAGCCGGTGATCACCGAGGACAACCTCGTGGTGAACATCGACACCGTGCTCTACTACCAGATCACCGATCCACGGGCGGCGGCCTACGAAGTCGCCAACTACCTGCAGGCCATCGATCAGCTCACCGTGACCACCCTGCGGAACGTCATCGGCAGCATGGACCTGGAGGGGACGCTCACCTCGCGTGAGGAGATCAACGCCCGGCTCCGTACCGTCCTCGACGACGCGACGGGCAAGTGGGGCATCCGGGTCAACCGCGTCGAGATCAAGGCCATCGATCCGCCGAACACCATCAAAGAGGCGATGGAGAAGCAGATGCGGGCCGAGCGGGACAAGCGCGCGGCCATCCTGCACGCCGAAGGGGAGCGGCAGGCCAAGATCCTCACCGCGGAAGGTACGAAGCAGAAGGACATCCTGAAAGCACAGGGCACGCAACAGGCCATGATCCTGCGGGCGGACGGCGAGTCCAAGGCCGTGGAGCTCGTCTTCCAGTCCGTCCATCGCAACAACGCCGACCCGAAGGTCCTGGCCTACAAGTACCTGGAGACGCTTCCGCATCTGGCGAAGAGCGAGAACAACACGTTCTGGGTGATCCCGGGCGAACTGACCGAGGCGGTGCGCACCGTCACCGGTGCGTTCGGTGACCGGTCGACGACGGGTTCGCCCATCTCCGCGCAGCGTGAGGAGGCGGGCGGCGACGATACGCGGGACGACGGCGGTACGCGGGACGACGGCGGTACGCGGGACGACGGCGGTGCTCCGGAGGTCGAGGCGGACCCGACCCTGGCGCTGGACGCCGCCGCGGCGGCCGACGAGGCCGCGAAGCAGGCCGCCGTCGCGGTCAGCGACGCGAAGGCCGAGGCCGAGGCCGCGGGGGAGGCCCCGATGCCGGGGCGTAGGACGGCAACGGGCCACTGAGCGCCGGGGGGCAAGCGCCCGGGCGGCTGAGCGCCGGGGGCAAGCGCTCGGGCCGCTGAGCACCGGGGGCAAGCGCTCGGGCCGCTGAGCACCGGGGCCGGAAAAGTCCGGACAGCCCCCTGAGCCGGGAATGTTCTGGAACGTCAGGCCCGGCGCGGTGCAGAGCGCCCGCAGCCCTCGTTGCGGAGAGAACCGTATGTGTTCTCCCGGACACGAGGGCCGCGAGCGGGCGGCACCGCCGATCCAAGGTCCGCCGCGGCAGCGAGGACCGCACCGGGCCGCCACCGTCGCCTCAGGGTCCGCCGCAGCGGCGAGGGTCGCACCTGGCCGCCACCGCCGCCTCGGGGTCCGCCGCGGCAGCGAGGACCGCACCGGGCCGCCACCGCCGCCTCAGGGTCCGCCGTGCCTCACACCGCCAGCGGCACCGCGTGGATCTCGTCCGCCGTGTGGCCCGCGCGCTCGTGGATGCGCTGGACGGCGTCGGCGGAGGGGGCGGAGGAGAGGCAGTAGACCGTGCCGGACTCCGGGTCCGCCCAGGCGTGTTCGAAGTGGACGCCTTCGTCCTTCTCGATCGCCGTGTCGGCCTCGTGGGCCTTCTTCAGCTGATCGGACGTGATGCCCTTCATGCCGTGGTGGACGTCCATGTACATGCCCATGGCTTCCGCACCTCCGATGGTCGATTCGTCGCCCCTCTTCCATGCTGCACCCGTCTGTGCGCGGGGGCTCGGTCAGCGGTGGGGCGCCCCGCCGCCTACCGCCCCGCCCCCACCCTCAGCTCCGCGATCCCCGCCGGCTTCTCCGGGTCCTCCGAGCGGACCGTCACCCGGACCTTGCGGGCCGTGTCGCCCGCCAGGTACGGGCGCCAGAAGCGGCCGTCGACCGAGGTCTCCACGGTGTGCGAGGCGGGGGCCGTGTCGCTCCAGCGCGGGGTCACCGACGTGATCCGCAGCGGGTGCGGGCCAAGGTCCACCGTCAGCGTTCCCCTCGCACCGTCCGGGGACCAGGACGTCGCCGGGCTGCCGTCCACCGCCGCCTCCGCGTAGAGGCCGGGGGTCTCAGACGTGGCCGTCGCCGGGCGGCAGCGGGCCGCGTCGGCCGTCGGGGAGAGGTCCGGGCGGCGGGTGGGCAGGGTCAGCGGCTCCGACAGCCGGCGCGGGCCCTGCGCCGTGTGCACCGTGAACGGGGAGCCCGACGTCAGGCGGACCGTGCTCGTGCGGGCGCCGATCTCGACCTCGTACGTCGCGTCCCGGTGGCGCAGGCCCGTCAGCCTCACGCCCTCGTGCAGCTGCGGCGGCAGCAGCGGGTCCAGGCGGACGCCGTCCTCGCGCAGGCGCAGGCCCGTCAGACCGTGCGTGAAGACCTGGAGGAAGCCGCCCTTCCCGGTCAGGAAGTCCTCGGCGGGGAAGCCCGACAGCGGGTCCTGCGCTCCCGACTTGTCGCCGCGCGCCTCGGAGAACAGGTCGTACGGCCCCCGCATGAACGGCCGTACCGCGCGCTGGAGATACGTGTACGTCGAGCAGCCCGGCTCCCCGATCGCCGCCGCGTCGATCGCGTGCACCGAGTCCGTCATCGCCGGGCCGTCCGGGTCGGTGCGGGCCGCGTAGTAGTCCAGGGTGGCCGCCGCCGCGCCCGGTTCCATCGGCCATTCCAGGGGGTACATCAGCAGTACCGTGTCCGCTTGCTTGATCGTGGAGCCGTTGTAGCCCGCGTACTGGAGGAAGACCTTCCGCCCCGCGTCGTACGGGATGCGGAGGCCGTTCGCCACGCGGTTCCATCCGGTCGGCGGGCGGTGGCCGAGGAGCTCGGCGGCGCGGGTCGCGTTGCGCAGGGCGGTGGCGGCGACCGCGTTGGTGAACACGGCGTCGTCGACGCCGTTGCTGTACTCGTCGGGCCCTGCCACGTTCTTGATGGAGTAGCCGCCGTCCGCGTTCGCCGTGGCGCGTGACTGCCAGAAGTCGGCGATGCCACGCAGGAGCGGCCAGCCCCTCGCCGCCAGCCAGTCACGGTCGCCGGTGGCCAGGTAGTACTGCCAGACGGCGAGCGAGACATCGCCCTGGAGGTGGTTCTGGGTCAGGCAGTGCGGCGGGTCCCAGCTCTGGCACTCGGAGTCGATGCGGCCCTTGCTCGCGCTGGTCCAGGGATAGAACAGGCCCCGGTGGCCGTACTCCTCGGCGTTCGCCCGGGCCGCGTCCCGGGTGCGGTAGCGGTACTCCACCACCGAACGCGCCAGCTCCGGGCGGGTGGCGAGCAGCCCCGGGAACATCCACGTCTCGGCGTCCCAGAAGATCATGCCCGCGTAGTTGTCGCTGGTCAGACCGGCCGGGGCGATGCTGTCGGCGGAGCCGCGCCGGGTGTTGGCCAGCAGGCCGTACTGGGCCGAGCGCAGCCAGCGCTGGAGCTCCGGGCGGCCGGGGACCAGGACATCGGCTGACCAGGCCTCGCGCCAGGCCGCCTCGTTCGCCGCGAAGATCCGCTCCCAGCCGCGCCGGGCCGCGCGGTGCGCCGCCTCGCGGGCGTCCTCGGCCGGGGCGGCGGAGGTCAGGGCGGTGTCGACGCCGACGTACTTCTCGAACGTGTACGTCGTCCCCTCGCGCACCGGCGTCGGCCTCGGGGCCGTACGCGACTCGGGGTGCAGCGTCTCCACGACCCCCGAACCGCGGCGCATCGCCTGCGCCACCGCGCCCTCCACGCCGGTGCCGAGTGTCCTGAACGTGCCGTCCTCGCGCAGCGTGATCCGGCGTGCGCCCCGGTCGTCCAGCCGGCCGGTGACCGTCGCCGTGCCGCTCCAGCGCGGGGTCATCCGCAGGCGTACGGCTCCGGTGTGGACGTCGGAGCGGTCGGCCAGGACGTCGAAGTCGAGGTCGGTTGCCCGGCCGTCCGCCGTCGTCCAGCGCAGCGAGGTACGGACGAGGCCGCAGCTGAGGAAGACCGTCTGCCGGTAGTGCGAGATCCGGCCGGTCGGTGTGTCCGCGCCGTACTTCTCGTTGCCGACTCCCACCTCGATCGTCGTCCAGCTCGGCAGGGCGGCGATCACCTCGCGGCCCTCGGAGAGGGCCTTGTCCCTGGCGTACAGCCCGGAGACGAACGCGCCGTCGTAGCGGGGGGTGTAGAGCGGCCAGCCCGTCTTCTCGCCGGTGGCCGCGTAGCCGATGCCGGTGGCGGGGACCCGGTGGCCGAGGTAGCCGTTCCCGACGTACGGGTCGTAGCCGTCCGCCTCCCCGAGGTGGGTGGACGTCGGGGCCCAGCCGGGGTCCTGACCCTCCGTCCGGCCGCAGGCGGGCACGGTCGGCGGTGACGGCGTCGGGGTGGCGGCGGCCGCCTGGGGGAGGGGCGGCAGCGGCACGATCAGGGCGGCCGCGACCAAGGGTGCGAGGACGGAGATACGCGAGAGGCTCACGGTACGAAGGTAGGAGGGGGCCGCGCGACCTGCGGTACGGCACGCACACCCGGCGGGCGTGGTGTGAACGCGCCCGCCGGATGGAGCAGACCCCCCCTGTCCATCCCGGCCCCGTCAGCCGGCGGGCAGGTCCTTGACGAAGACCAGGCCGTCCACCTCCGCCAGGTGCGCCGGGTCCAGGCCGGAGTAGCCGAACCAGGGGGAGACGCGGGGCGCGGGGAGCGCGTCGCCCAAAATGCCGGCCAGCCGGCGCGCGTCGACGAGGAGGCGGTCCTCGGGGAGTGCGTACAGGAGCCCCTCCACGGTCTCGGGCGGCGGGGCGTCCACGCCGTGGTGCCGGATGGTGCCGACGGCGGTGGCGACGAAGGCGTACTCCGCCCCCAGGTGGGCGCTCACGATCGAGCCGGCACTCCACCACTCCAGCGGCCGGCCGCCCATCCGCACCGAGCTCCGCTCCCGCTGGAGATGGCTGTTGTGGGCGAAGACCAGGACCGGGCCGCGTGCGGCGAGCGCGAGGAGGTTGTCGGCCATCATCCGGTCCCGCAGGCCGAGCAGCCGCGTCATGCGGCCCGGGGAGGTGTCGGCCATCCAGGAGTGGTAGCGCAGCAGGCCGGTGGCGGTGCGGCCGTGCAGGTGTGCCCGGTCCCAGGACTCCCGCCCGGCCGCCTCGACCAGGTGCGGTGTCCGTTCGTCCAGCAGTGACACCAAGTCGTCTGCCAGCAGCCGGAGTTCAGCCGCCTCGGGTGAGCGGCCGAAGGAGCGGGCCGGGTCCGTCATCGCGGCCGGTTCGGTCCACCGGTCGTCGGCGCCGAGCAGCCGGTCGAGCGTATCTGCGGTGCAGGGGAGCAGATCGTCCGCGTCGAGGCAGGACGCGAGGTGGTCGTGGAGTGCGGTGAGCGCCTGTCGGGGACTCGCGGCGCCCGTGATCTCCAGCGGGCCGTCGAAGCCGGCGAAGCGGAGGTGCTCGGCGGCCGGGCAGCCGGTGTTGTACTCCCGCGCCCAGCGTACGAGTTCGCGGTTGGCCGCGGACGTGCCGAACCCGTGGCTGAATCCGTGCTCCATGACCTCGTCGAGCGTGCCCGTGCCGCCGGTGACGTAGTCGTCCACGAGCAGGCCCCTCAGGCAGTCGCTCTCGATGGCGATGGTCCGGTAACCCTCCTGCTCGACGAGTTGCCGGAAGAGTTCGTTGCGTACGTCGAGCAGGGTGTCCTCGCCGTGGGTGGGTTCGCCCAGGGCGAGCATCCGCGGGCGGGACGGGAGCAACTCCATGACGGCGGCCGCTTCGACGGTATGGGTGATGTGCGGGAGGTCAGTGGCCATGGATTCAACGGTATCGTTGAACCTTCGGTGGATACTTCTGCATGGAAGTGCTGGGATTATGGGGTCGGTGTGAGGCAGAACCCTCAAAGGCGGGTACGGCTCCGGCCGGTCGATCTGGCGCGCCCGTACGGTCTGTCCACCCAGGCCGTCCGCAACTATGAGGAGGCCGGAATCCTCCCGGCCGCCGCGCGCACCGGGAGCGGCTACCGCACCTACACCCCGCTGCACGCGCGTGCCCTGGGCACGTTCCTCGCCCTGGTGCCCGGCCACGGCCACCGCACGGCGACGGGCATCATGCGGGCGGTGAACCGGGGGGCGCCCGACGCGGCGTTCCACCTCGTCGACGAGACCCACGCCCAGCTCCTGGACGACCGGCGGACCCTGCGGGCGGTGGAGAGCGCCCTGCGTGACCTGGGGCCCGACGCCGAGGTGGCAGGGTCCGCCACCACGGGGGCCCCGGCCGCCGGGGGCACCTTCATCGGTCCCCTGGCCGGCCGGCTCGGCATCCGGCCCGCCACCCTGCGCAAGTGGGAGCACGCTGGACTGGTGCGCCCGCGCCGCGACGCGCTGACCGGCTACCGCGTGTACGGCGAGGCCGACGTACGGGATGCCCGGCTGGTCCACCAGCTCCGGCGGGGCGGGTACCTGCTGGAGCAGATCGCCCCGCTGATCGACCAGGTCCGGTCGGCCGGCGGGCTCGAACCCCTGGAGGCGGCCCTGGGCGACTGGCGTTCCCGGCTCAGCGCCCGTGGGCGTGCGCTGCTGACGGGGGCGGCGGAGCTGGAGGCGTACCTGCTGGAGCGGGAGCAGGGAGAGCCCCCCTGCCAGGCGGAGCGGAAGCAGGGAATACCCCCCTGCCAGGCGGAGCGGGACGAGGGAGAAGCCTTGTGCCCGCTGGAGCGGGACGAGGGAGCACCCGCCTAACCCGCCATCCCCGTCTTAGCCCCCGCTCCGCACAACGGCACCACCACGCTCCCCGGCCGGAGTGCCCGGTCCCGTACCGCAGCCCAGCACGCCACCCCCGTCGTCTCGACGTAGAACCCGCGCGCCGCCAAGTCCTTCTGGGCGTCGCGGATCTGTTCCTCGCCCACCGTCAGGAACGTGCCGCCCGACTCCCGTACCGCCGCCAGGATCTGGCGGGCGCGCGGCGGTCGCGGGACCGCGATGCCCTCCGCCAGGGTCGCGGCCGCGTCTCCGGGGCCGGCGGGCAGCAGGTCGTCCGCGCCCGCGTGGAAGGCGGCCGCCAGCGGGGAGACCGCCTCCGCCTGCACGGCGATCAGCCGGGGGCGGGCCGTGATCAGGCCGAGGGCGTGCAGTTCGGCGGTGGCGAGGGCCGCGCCGAGGAGCAGGGTGCCGTTGCCGACCGGGACCACGAGGGCGTCCGGGAGCCGGCCGCCGAGGTCCTCCCAGAGCTCGTACGCGTACGTCTTCGTGCCGTGCAGGAAGTACGGGTTGAAGACATGCGAGGCGTAGAACGTGCCGGGTTCGTCCGCCGCCGCCCGGGCGGCGCGGGCCGTCGCCTCCCGGCCGCCGGGGACGGTCACCAGGCGCGCCCCGTGGGCCCGGATCTGCTCGGTCTTCTTCGGCGATGTGCCCTCGGGCACGTACACCGTGCAGGGCAGCGCCGCCCGCGCGCAGTACGCGGCGACCGACGTGCCCGCGTTGCCGCTGCTGTCCGCCACCACCCGGTCCGGTCCCAGCCGCCGGGCCAGCTCCGCCAGCATCACCGCGCCGCGGTCCTTGAAGGAGAGCGTCGGCATCAGGTAGTCGAGCTTGGCCGCGACGGTGTCCGTGAGCGGGACGAGCGGGGTGCGGCCCTCGCCGAGGGAGACCGAGGGGGCGTCGAGCGGCAGGATCTCCTCGTAACGCCACAGTGAATCGGTCCGCCCGGCGAGCGCGTTCGGGGTGAGCCCGGGGGCCGGTGCGAAGTCCAGGTCCCACGGGCCCCGGCAGACCGGGCAGCGCCAGGTCAGGGCGGAAGTGGCGGACCGGGTTCCGTCCCGGGGGCAGTGGTAGGTGGCCATGGTCATCAGCATGTCAGGCATATGGCAGGTGAATGGCGTGCGTATGGCATACCTCAAGGCACCCTTGTGGGTTTGCCATGGATCGGTCAATCTTTCGCTGGCAGCACGGCATGCCGGTCACGGGCGACGCCGAAAGCGGACGTTCGCACGGTTGATTTGTCATGCCCCTGTCGGGAGTCGTGCGCCGGCTCCGGCACCACCCCCCACCAGCGCACCGCCTATGAGGAGGACCCCTCACATGTCAGTGATGCGTCACACCCCCCATGCACGTCGAAGACTCGCCGCGGCGACCGTCATGGCCACCGCGGCAGCCGTCGCACTCGCCACCGCCGGCACCCTCCCGGCGACCGCGGCCGAGCGCGCACCCGAAGGCGTGATTCTGAACGCGGGCGCCCCGGGCACCGTCAGCGACAGCTACATCGTCACGCTGAAGGACTCGGCGGCGAAGTCCGACTCCGCCCGGGGCAAGGCCCTTGCGAAGAAGTACGGCGCGAGCATCGAACGGACCTACCGCTCGGCCCTCAACGGCTACGCGGTCGAGGCCACCGCCGCGGAGGCGAAGAAGTTCGCCGCCGACCCGGCCGTCGCGTCCGTCTCGCAGAACCGCACCTTCACGGTCTCCGCCACCCAGAACAACCCGCCGTCCTGGGGTCTGGACCGGATCGACCAGCGGAGCCTTCCGCTGGACCAGCGCTACACCTACCCCGACAAGGCCGGCGAGGGCGTCACCGCCTACGTCATCGACACCGGGGTACGGATCAGCCACAGCGACTTCGGCGGCCGGGCCGCCAACGGCTACGACGCCATCGACAACGACAACGTCTCGCAGGACGGCCACGGCCACGGGACGCACGTGGCGGGCACCGTCGGCGGCACCGCCTACGGCGTCGCCAAGAAGGCCAAGATCGTCGGCGTCCGGGTGCTGAACAACCAGGGCTCCGGCACCACCGCGCAGGTCGTCGCGGGTATCGACTGGGTGACGGCCAACGCCGTCAAGCCGGCCGTCGCCAACATGAGCCTCGGCGGTGGCGCCGACTCGGTCCTCGACGCGGCCGTGCAGCGGTCCATCGCCTCCGGCATCACCTACGCCGTCGCGGCGGGCAACGAGTCGACCAACGCGAACACGAAGTCCCCGGCGCGTGTCGCCGAGGCCATCACGGTGGGCTCGACGACCAACACCGACGCCCGCTCAAGCTTCTCCAACTTCGGTGCGGTCGTGGACATCTTCGCGCCCGGTTCCTCGATCACCTCGACGTGGAACACCAGCGACAGCGCCACGAACACCATCTCCGGCACCTCGATGGCCAGCCCGCACGTGGCCGGCGCGGCCGCGATCTACCTGGCCGACAACCCGGGCTCGACCCCCGCCCAGGTCTCCGCCGGCCTCGTCGCGGCCTCCACCCCAGGCGTCGTCACCAACCCGGGCACCGGCTCGCCGAACCGGCTGCTGTACGTCGGCGCGGGCGGCACCACCCCGCCGCCCGGCAAGAAGTTCGAGAACACCACCGGGTACCCGGTCAACGACAACACCACCGTCGAGTCCCCGATCACCGTCAGCGGGATCACCGGCAACGCCCCGGCCACGCTGAGCGTCCCGGTCAACATCTCGCACACCTACATCGGTGACCTGAGGATCGACCTGGTCGCGCCCGACGGCTCGCTCTACAACCTGAAGGCGTTCGGCTCCGGCGGCAGCGGCGACAACGTGGTCACCACGTACACGGTCGACGCCTCCTCCGAGGTCGCCAACGGCACCTGGAAGCTCCGGGTCGCCGACAACGCGCAGGCCGACACCGGGCGGATCAACAGCTGGGCGCTGCAGTTCTGACAACGGCGGCACCGGACGGCAACATCAGTGAACGGTTGACATGACGTTGGGGCGGTCGCATCGCGCGGCCGCCCCAACATCTCGGTCGTCAACGCCGGTTGAGACCCCGGTCGACGGCGGTGATCAGCTCACCGTCCTCGGTGTCACCGTCCAGCGACCAGAACATCGCGCCACCCAGGCCCTTGTCCCGGATGTACGAGGTCTTGGCGCGCAGCACCTGCGGGTCGTCGTACGTCCACAGTGTGGTCCCGTCGAACAGCCAGGCGTGGCCGTTCCTCGTGTCCCGGTGGACCTTGAACGCACCCGACTCGGCCAGCTTCTTGAGGACCTTGTAGTCCTCGTAGCCGTTCGCCCAGGTGGCCGGAGCGGGGCCGGTGGCCGGCTGGCCCAGCCCCTTGCCGCCGCCGCTCACTCCGGTCCAGCCCTGGCCGTACGTCGGCATGCCCACCACGAGCTTGTGCTTGGGGGCGCCGCGCCGGATCCAGTCCCGTACGGTCCGGTCCACGCTGAAGTCGTCCTTCGCGTACAGCGCCGACTGCTGGGCGGTCTTCTTCTCGCTCGACACGTGGTAGTCGTAGCCCTGCAGGTTGACGAAGTCGAAGTCCTTCATCAGCCGCTTCACGTCGAAGCCCGCGTCGATCGCCTTGGGGTTGGCCGGGACGTACGCCGACAGGTCGTAGTGCTTGGGCTTCGGCTTGTGGTGGCCGTGTCCCTTGCCCTTTCCGGGCTTGACCTGGCTCTTCGCGTACGCGTCGAGCTGGGTGCGGAACTCGTGGATCAGGGCGGTGAAGTTCTTCTTGTCCTCCGGGCGGAAGACGGTGCCCGCGTTGCCCGCCGAGCCGGGCCACTCCCAGTCGATGTCGATGCCGTCGAAGAGGCCGGCCGCCGCGCCCTGGCCGCCGCGCGCCCCGTCCACCGGCAGGTTGCCCTTGATGTACAGGTCGATGCAGGAGGCGACGAGCGCCTTGCGGGAGGCCGCGGTGCGCACCGAGTCGGAGAAGTGGGTGGAGTAGCTCCAGCCGCCGAGCGAGATCATGACCTTGAGACCGCGGTGCTTGGCCTTCAGCTCGCGCAGCTGGTTGAAGTTGCCCGCGAGCGGCTGGGTGTCACTGTCGGCGACGCCGTCCACCGACCCCGCCGCGTCCAGCGGACGGGCGTAGTCCGCCCAGGCGTCGGCCTGGCCGGGGATGTTGCCAGTGAAGCACTTGCCCTCGGCGTTGACGTTGCCGAAGGCGTAGTTGATGTGGGTCAGCTTGGCCGCGGTCCCGCTGGTGTCCAGGTCCTTGACCTGGAAGTCGCGCCCGTAGATGCCCCACTGGGTGAAGTAGCCGATGTTCTTGTACGCGGGGCGGTGGTGGCCCCCGGTGCGGTCGCCGCCGCTGCTCTGGCCACGGTCGCCGCTGGCCGTCGCGGCCGGGGCGACGCCCGCCAGCAGGGCGAGGGCGACGCCGGCGATGGTCAGTCGGGACAGGTTGCTTCGACGCATGAGGCTCGTTCCTGTGCGTGATCCGGTACGGAGGGACGTGAGGAGCCGTGCTGTGCACAGGAAGGTATTGGTCTGGACCAAAAACGGTCAAGGGCTGGGGAGTTACGGGTCTGCCGGCAGTGTCGATCAGTGACATCCGGGGCAGGTTCCTGGCGGTGTCGGCGCGGGGCCGGTACGGGTCCGGCGTGGGTCCGGTGCGGGGCTGGCGTGGGTCCGGTGCGAGTCCGGCGTGGGTCCGGTGCGGGGCTGGCGTGGGTCCGGTGCGAGTCCGGCGAGGGTCCGGTGCGGGTCAGGGCGCGCGGGGAATGGCTGGTAAGCGCCCTGGCGCCGAGGGGCGACCCATGCGCGAAGTGCCCCGGTGTCATCACATTGAGTGAAACTCTGGCCCATGCTTGCGGTGTTCAACCCACGGTTGTCAGGCTGTTGCAGACTGTCAACCTGTTGGGAGTGGCCTGTGACTTTCGGTGAGCAGCCCGCCTATCTGCGCGTGGCGAGCGATCTGCGGGAGAAGATCGTGAACGGCGCGCTGCCGCCCCATACCCGCCTGCCGTCGCAGGCCCGCATCCGGGAGGAGTACGGGGTCTCGGACACCGTCGCCCTGGAGGCGCGCAAGGTCCTGATGGCCGAGGGGCTGGTCGAGGGCCGCTCCGGTTCCGGCACGTACGTGCGCGAGCGCCCCGTCCCCCGCATGATCGCCCGCTCCGGGTACCGGCCGGAGAAGGGGGCCAGCCCGTTCCGCCAGGAGCAGACCGCCGACGGGGTGCGCGGGACCTGGGAGTCCCGCAGCGAGCAGGAGGGGGCGAGCGCCGAGGTCGCCGAGCGGCTCGGCATCGCGCCGGGCGACCGGGTCATGCGCACGCACTACGTGTTCCGGGAGGCGGGGGAGCCGATCATGCTCTCCACCTCCTGGGAGCCCCTCTCCGTCACCGGGCGTACGCCGGTGATGCTCCCCGAGGAGGGTCCGCTGGGCGGCTGCGGGGTGGTCGACCGGATGGCGGCGATCGACATCGTCGTGGACAACGTGGCCGAGGAGGTGGGCGCGCGCCCGGGGCTCGCGGAGGAGCTGCTGGCGCTCGGCGGGGTGCCTGGCCATGTGGTCATCGTGATCGGGCGGACGTACTACGCCTCGGGCCGGGCGGTGGAGACGGCCGACGTGGTGGTGCCCGCCGACCGCTATCGCGTCGCTTATCACCTGCCGGTCAGATGAGTTGACGCCCCGTCGGGCCGGGAGGTGGGCCCGGGACCTGGGGTGATGGTGTCGTGAAGGGGGCGCATCCGGTGGATGCGCCCCCTTCGTGTTGGCCGGATGTGTATCTCTTTGTGCAAAGGCGCCTGCGCTGAGTGAAGGTCAGGCGTACGCTCGGGCATATGCGCACTGCGGTTTCCTGGGGATCCTTAGAGACGTGCACGCCGGTGGGGAGAGGGGTCACATGCGGGGGAGCGACACGATGAGCGACGGCGGTGCCGTGCTCCCGTGGCTGGTGATACGGCAGGACGACAGCGGCAACCGCTATCGCATCGGCAGGTATGCCACCCAGGCCGAGGCGCAGAAGGTCGCCGACGGCCTGCACGACCGCAAGCACCGCCAGGTGTACCGGGTGGAGCGCGTGGGCCAGGGCGGCCGCCCCTGAGGGTCTGAGGCGCCGGAGTCCGGTGCCGCGTTCGGGGACCCTGCCGCGCAGACGGTAGGGTCCCGCCCGTCCGGTAGGAGCGTC
>NZ_JBIVLW010000001.1:930110-1008471 GCF_044752765.1 Streptomyces sp. NPDC088706 | reverse complement strand
CGTCCGGATACGAGCGTCCCGGATACGAGCGTCCCGGATACGAGCGTCCCGGATACGAGCGTCCCGGATACGAGCGTCCCGGATACGAGCGTCCCGGATACGAGCGTCCCGGACGCGGCGAGCGAGGGCGGAGTGAGGCTGAGTGGCGTCGGTGCTGATCGACACGGTGGCATGGGTGCGGATCGAGGACGGCAGGATTCTCTGCGCCCGCCCCAAGGGCAAGGACGTCTTCTACATCCCGGGCGGCAAGCGCGAGGGGGACGAGAGCGACCTGGAGACCCTCGTGCGCGAGATCGAGGAGGAGCTGACGGTCGGCCTGATCCCGGAGACCGCCGTCCACGCCGGTACGTACGAGGCGCACGCCCATGACGGTCCGGACGCCCCCCTCGTACGGATGAGCTGTTACTACGCCGACTATCGCGGGACGCCGGCCGCGAGCAGCGAGATCGAGGAGACGGCCTGGTTCTCCTACGCCGACCGGCCTCTCGTGCCGCCCGTGGACCAGCTGCTCTTCGACGACCTCCGGGCCGCGGGCGAGCTGCGCTGATCCGCATCCCGCGGCCGACGGGGACTCGTACCTCCGTCTGCACCAAACGCCACTCTGTGCGGTAGTAAGCAACAAATGGTGGGTATGGGCTGATTAGTCCCCATTTATCGGTGGGGGTGCGCCCGTGGCCGGCCCTGGGAAGTGATCGGCGTGATCGATACCGAAGGCGACTGCGCCGAGTGGACCTTCCCCGCCGAACCGGGTTCCGTGCGCAGCGCCCGGCACGCCGTCCGTGACGCCCTGGGCTGCTGGGGCCTGGACGCGGCGGTCGGTGATCTGACGGTTCTGCTGGTCAGCGAGCTGGTCACCAACTCCCTCCGCTACGCCTCCGGCCCCATCGGCGTACGACTGGAGCGCTCGCACCGGGACGGTTCGGGCAACGGACCGGACGGCGGCCCGGGTGGCGGGTCGGCCAAGGGCTCGGGCAACGGATCGGGCAACGGATCGGGCGGGCTCACCGGAGACTTCGCCACCGACCTCCGGCTCGCCGACCGCCCGCCCGCCGCCCCGGGACTGCTGGTGGAAGTCTCCGATCCGCTTCCCGATCCACCCACCGAACGCAGTGCGGGACCCGACGACGAGGGTGGCCGAGGACTACAGCTCGTGGCCTGCTCCGCGCGCCGCTGGGGGACTCGTCGCGGAAAGAGCGGCAAGACGGTGTGGTTCGAGCTCGCCCTCCCTGGTTAGGAGTGGGGAGGGACGCACAGCGATCACCAGAGGTCGGGCAGAACCTGGCTGAAAGGGACTGAGACCTTGCTGTGATCGTGAACGCCGTGTCGGTCGGGGCCGTAGTGCTGAATACTGCGGGCAGGACCGGTCCGGTGGGTGAGCTGGAGGGGACGGTCGCGTGAGCGAAATACCTGGGACAACGGGCGACGTCGTGTGGCAGAGCAGTCCGCCCGGCTCGATCTACGACTACATCAGGGTCGCCTCCTTCTCGATCGGCCCCGACGGTCTGATCGAGCAGTGGAGCCGCCGGGCCGCCGGCCTCTTCGGCATGGCCGCCGACGAGGCGATAGGGCGTGACCCGGTCGAGGCCTTCATGCCCGCCGAGCTGCGCTCGGACGGTCACCGGCGGGTCGGCGAGATCCTGGACGGCAAGGAGTGGACGGGCCTCGTCCCGTTCCGGATGCCGGGCGAGGGCGGTGCGCACGGGCTCGCCGAAGTCTATGTGATGCCCAGTGAGACGGCGGACGGTGACCGGGCCGCGCTCTGTATCGTCGTGGACGTCCGGGCATTGCGGAGGATCGAGACGGACCTCGCCGCCTCGCAGGCCATATTCGGCCAATCGCCTTTCGGCTTCGTGCTGTTCGGTCCGGACTTCACCGTCGTACGGGCCAACCAGCGGTTCGCCACGGTCTTCGGCGGCGCGGCCGACGACCACCGGGGCCGCACGGTCGACGACTACCTCCCGGGACCGGAGGCCGACCGGCTGGCCGCCACGCTGAAACGCGTCCTGGAGACCGGTGAGTCGGTCACCGACCTCCAGCTGGTCGGACCCACCCCCAACGGGACCGGCCGCCGCCACTGGTCCATGAACCTCTACCGGGTGCACAGCGGCTCCGGCCGCCCCGTCGGCGTCGCCGGCCTCGCCACCGATGTCACCCGCCGCCACATCGCCGCCCGCGAGGCGGCCAGCGCCCGCCGCAACCTCGCCCTCCTCAACGAGGCCAGCGCCCGCATCGGCAACTCCCTCGACCTGGAGACCACCGCCCGCGAACTCCTCGACGTGGCCGTCCCCGGCTTCTGCGACCTGGCCGCCGTCGACCTCTACCAGGGCCTGCTCACCGGCGAGGAGGCCGCGCCCGGCTCCTGGGCGCCCCCGCACCGCCAGTCCGGCGGCGGCTCGGCCGAGCTGCGCCGGGTCGCCCACGCCAGCGCCGTCGCCGACGCCCTGCCGACCGCGGTGGCGGGCGGCGGCGCCCCGGGACCGGACGACCTGGCACCCGCGCTCGGCTCGGTCCACCGCTTCCCCTTCGGCTCGCCCCGCGCGATGGCCCTGCGCTCGGGCCATGTCGAGGACGTCCCCGGCGACGACATGGGGTTCGTGCAGTCGACGCTCGCCGTGCCGATGGTCGCCCACGACACCGTGGTCGGGCTCGTCCAGTTCTCCCGTACGAAGGGGAGCGAGCCCTTCGGGGAGCGGGACCGGGCGCTCGCCACCGAGCTGGCCGCCCGCGCCGCCGTCTGCATCGACAACGCCCGCCTCTACCGCCGCGAACACGAACGCGCCCTGATCCTCCAGCGCAGCCTGCTGCCGCCCGGTGACCCGGAGGCCGCCGGACTCGACATCGCCTGCCGCTATCTGCCCGGCAACGCCGCCACCGAGGTCGGCGGCGACTGGTTCGACGTCATCGAACTGCCAGGACACCGCACCGCCCTGGTCGTCGGCGACGTCATGGGCCGGGGCCTGCGGGCCGCCGTCGCGATGGGCGAACTGCGCACCGCCGTACGGACCCTGGCCCTGCTCGACCTGGAGCCGGCCGAGGTGCTCTCCGCCCTGGACGAGGTGGCGCGCGGCCTCGGTTCCCCGGGCGGCGGCGAGCGCTCCGAAGGTCTCGGCGGCAGCGGGGGAGCCCAGTGGCCCTCCCGCGCCGCGCAGAAGTCCCGCGAGGCGGACCTCTCCGAGGTGTACCTCGCCACCTGCGTGTACGCGGTCTACGACCCGGTCACCCGGCGCTGTACGGTCGCCAACGCCGGGCACATGCCTCCGGCCGTCGTCGAACCCGGCAGGCCCGCCCGGCTCATCGACGTACCGCCGGGGATGCCGCTGGGCGTCGGCGGCGAACCGTTCGAGGAGGTGGAGGTGGAGCTCGCCGAGAACGCTCTGCTCACCCTCTACACCGACGGGCTCGTGGAGTCCCGCGACCAGCCGCTCGACGAGGGCCTGGACGCCCTGCGCGCCGTGCTGACCGGACCGCAGATGCCCCTGGAGGACGCCTGCGACTTCGTCCTCTCCACGCTCGACACCCGCCACGGCGAGGACGACATCGCCCTGCTGATGGCCCGCATCCAGGGGCTGCCCGAGGAGGCGGTCGGGGACTGGCGGCTGCCGCGCGAACCCCGCTCGGTGGGGCGCGCCCGCGAACTGGCCCGCTCCCAGCTCCTGGCCTGGGACCTCGACGACCTGGTCGACACCACCGAACTCCTCGTCAGCGAGCTGGTCACCAACGCCCTGCGCTACGGCGAGGGCGAGATCCGGCTCCGGCTGCTGCGCGACCGCACCCTGGTCTGCGAGGTGTGGGACGCGGGCCTCGTCCAGCCCCGCCGCCGCCGGGCCCGCGACACCGACGAGGGCGGGCGCGGGCTGCAACTGGTCGGTCTGCTCAGCGCGGCGTGGGGCTCGCGCCGCACCCCGCGCGGCAAGATCGTCTGGTTCGAACTGGCCCTGCCGACCGGGGCCCCGGCCGCGGAACTCTCGGTGGAGCAGCTGCTGAGCATGTACTGAGCGGTTACGACGACCCCGCCTTCAGGGCCGCCAGCCGGGCCTCCACGTCCCGCTTGGCCGTCAGCTCGGAGAGCTTGGCCCTCATCTGGTCGAGCCCGGTCCTGAGCCTGTCCACCCTCGGTCTGCGAGGTGATCGTCGGCATCGCCGCGTTCGCCTCCTGCTCGGACCGGAGCTGACGCCCGAGCGCCGCCTTGGCCAGGTTGTCGAACGTGTCCGCCTCCGCCACCGACCCCGCCCCGCGCAGCTCGTCCGCCTTCCGGCTCGCCGCCAGCCCCGGAGAGTGTCTGCGCTGTTCGGATGAAAGGGTGCGGCGGCTCGCGCGTCCGATGCGGGAAGGGCCGGTCTCTCCCCTCGGATGGGGAAATCTTATTAAAAGGGAACAAAACACTACTCTGTGTCGCGGGTGACCGGCCGCCGAAGTCCGGAGGATGCACATGAACGGCCTTCAGCTCTCCGTCGTCGTGCCGTGCTTCAACGAGGCCGAGGTGCTCGACACCTTCCACACCGCCCTGCTCACCGCCCTCGAAGGGATCGGCACCCCCTTCGAGATCTGCTACGTGGACGACGGCAGCGGCGACGCCACCCGGGACCTCCTCAGCGCCCTCGCCCTGCGCGACGAGCGCGTCCACTACACCGCCTTCAGCCGCAACTTCGGCAAGGAGGCCGCCATGCTCGCCGGTCTGCGTATGTCGCGCGGCGCGGCGGTGGTCATCATGGACGCCGACCTCCAGCACCCGCCCGAGCTGATCCCGCGCATGCTCGAACTGCACCGCCACGGCTACGACCAGGTCATCCCGCGCCGCGACCGGGTGGGCGAGGGCGTGGTGCGCAGCACCCTCAGCCATACGTACTACGCCCTGGTGCGGCGCTGCATGGACGTGGAGCTCATCGACGGCTCCGGCGACTTCCGGCTGCTGTCGCGGCGGGCCGTGGAGAGCGTCCTCTCCCTCCCCGAGAGCAACCGGTTCTCCAAGGGGATCTTCTCCTGGATCGGCTTCGACACGGTCAGCTTCCGCTACCACAACAGCGAGCGGGTGGCCGGCCGGTCGAAGTGGGGGAGCAGACGGCTGCTGAACTACGGCATCGACGGCCTCCTCTCCTTCAACAACCGCCCCCTGCGCCTCGCCATCTACACCGGCTTCTGGGTCTTCGTCTCGGCCCTGGCGTACGCGCTGTGGACGGTGGTCACCGTCGTCCTGCACGGCGCGGACACCCCGGGTTACGCGACCCTCCTCACCGCCGTCGTCGCGCTCAGCGGCATCCAGCTCGTCACCCTCGGCGTCATCGGCGAGTACGTCGGCCGCATCTACCACGAGGCGAAACACCGCCCGCCCTATGTGGTGCGGGAGACCGACGCGACCTGCCGGACCCCGCCGGAGCGCCACCCGCCGAGCCGCCCGCCGCTCATCGGGGAGCCGGACGGGCCCACCCCTCCCGGACCCTCCCGCACGGCACGCCAGTTCGGCAGCTTCGTCCTCGTCGGCTGTGTGAACACCGCCGTCTACCTGGGCGTCTACGCCTCGCTGAACCGCTGGATCCCCTACCTCGTGGCCCATGCGCTGGGGTACGCGGTCAGCATCGTCTGCTCGTTCCTCCTCAACTCCTACGTCACCTGCCGGACGAAGCCCACCTGGCACGGGTTCGTCCGCTACCCGGTCTCCAGCCTGGTCAACCTGGTGGCGTCCGGAGCACTGCTCTACGGCGCGGTCAGCGGTCTCGGCATGGACAAGAACCTCGCCGCGCTGGCCGCCGGGGTCATCGTCACCCCGGTCTCGTTCCTGCTGGCCCGGTGGGCGATCATGTCGGGCCGCCGCGCCACGGTCTCCGGGGCCCCCGAGGTCTCCGTACCCGGGCGCCCGGCCCAGCCGCTGCCCGGACCGGACCGGTCGCTCGCACCGAGGACGACCACGGCCACGCCCACCGCCCCCCAGACCTCCGTGCGCTCCTCCGAGGACCGGTGAGAAGAGGATGACCGAGAGCCCCGCCGACACGTCCGTGCCGGACGACCCCACGGACACCGGTGAGATCCGGCGTGCGGAGCACGGGCACAACGCACGGCCATGGACCGCGCTCTGGGTGAGCGCCCTCGCGCTCCCGCCCCTCGCCCTGCTCGCCGCCGCTTCCTGGTTCGGCCGGTGGGTGCGGCCCGGTGCCGACGACTGGTGCTTCCTGCCCGCCGTACGGGACGACGGCATCACCGGCCTGGCCGGCAAGTTCTACTTCGACGACAACGGACGCGTCGCCAACGCGCTGGCGGTCGGCGCCTATGCGAAGTTCCAGCTGGCCGGGCACCAGTGGTTCCCCCTGGTCAGCGGGGTGCTGGTGCTCGCGGTCCTGTGGGCGGTGAGCGTCGTCGCGCTGCGCCGGGGCGGCATCACGGTGGTGCGCGGGCTGCCGCTGCTGGTGGCGGCGATGACGACCGCGCTCTTCCTGTTCGTCACACCGAACACGTACAAGACGTTCTACTGGCCAGCCGCCTCGGTCTCGCACACCCTGCCGCCCGTCCTGGCCTGCGCCGCCCTGATCCCGCTGCTGCTCGCCCGCACCCGGCTGGGCGAGGGCATCGCCCTCGCCGTCGCCCTGCTCGCCGGCGCGTTCCTCGCCACCCTCTCGGAGGAGACGGCGATCGTGGTGGTGATGGTGCTGCTGGCCACGCTGCTCGTGAGCGGCCGGGCGGTCCCCGCCCCCGCCCGGGCGTTCGTCCGTCTGTGGTGCGCGGCGGGCATCGCCGGAACGGTGGCGGGCGCCCTCGTCCTGCTCACCTCACCCGGCTCCACCCACCGCCGGGACCGGTTCGGGGCACGGACCACCTCGCTGCTCGCCCCGGACTCACTGGCGGCCTCGCTGCGCGCCTTCGCGGAGATCACCGTCCAGGTGGTCACGACGTGGCAGTACGTCGGCGCGGTCGCGGTGGGCGTGCTGCTCGGCCTGCTCCGCGGACGCCGGGACGGCCGTACACCCGCCCTGCCGGCCCGCTGGCCCCTGCTCGCCTGGACCGCCCTGCTCACGCTCCTGGTCTCCGGCTACCTGTGCACGGTGATCGCGTACCCGGTGTTCCAGGAGCGGGTGAGCGACCCGGCCGCCAACCGGCTCTGGAACGACTACCTCCTGCTGTACGTGGTCCTCCTCGTCGCGGCCGGGGCGCTGCTGGGCCTCGCGGTCCGGCAGCACGCGCGCCGTACCGCCCCGGTGAAGGCCGTGTGCGCCGCGCTCTGCGTCCTGGTCTGCTTCGGGCCGGCCGTCTCGCTGCTCAACCTGGACACCAGCATGCGGGCCCGGGCGCAGAAGTGGGACGCCCAGGACCGGCGGCTGCGGGAGGGGGCGGCGAGCGGCGAGCGGGTGATGCCCTACGAACGGCTCGTCATCAGCAGCATGCTGGAGCCGTTCAGCCGGGGCGGGGCCAACTACTGGCCGGGCGGCTGCGTGGCCGACTTCTACGGCCTTGAGCGGGTGACGGACGGGACACGGAGTCCTTGACTCCTCTCACTCCGCACGGGAGTTGAGGCGGGCGGCCCAGCGGGTCAGGTGGTCGCGTCCGGCGAGGTCCGGGGCCTGGCGGGCGGCCTCGGCGTACAGCTTCGCCGCCGCGAAGTCGTTCGTGTGCCGCAGGTGCGCCGGACCTCCTGCCGGCCGCCCCGCTTCTCAGTACCCGAAGATCATCTTGTGGGCCACCTCCGGCAGGAACTGCCCGGCCGCCGAACCGGCGCCGACGCCGCAGTCGCCGTCGGACTCCCCGGGGGTCTTCAGCCAGAGCAGCATCTCGGCGCCGCCGCCCGTCCGGCCGGGGGTTCCGATCCTGCGTCCGCCGGGGTTGCACCACTGGCCGTCGGAGCCGTTGCCGTTGCGGCTGGTGTCGATGACGTACGGCTTGGAGTAGCCGTAGGACGCCGACAGCGCGCTGTTGACCGCGTTGCCGTAGGCGGTGTTCTCGCCGGTGGCGAAGTAGTTGGAGATGTTCAGCGAGAAGCCGTGCGCCTGCCGGGCACCGGCGCCTTCGAGGTGCTGGGCCATGGTGGCCGCGCCGATCCAGGCGGGGTTGCCGGCGTCCAGGTAGGTCCAGGTGTGGGGTGCGCGGTCGCGGAACCGGGCCAGCGCGTCCCTGAGCATCGCGTTGCGCTCATCGATCTGCCCCTGGCCCATACAGCTGAAGTCGCCCAGCGAGTCGGGCTCGATCACCACCAGTGCGGGCCGCGAGCCGATGGCCGAGGCGAAGGCGGAGATCCAGGACCGGTACGCCGCCGGGGTGCCGGCGCCCCCGCCGGAGTGCCCGCCGCAGGCGTCGCGGCCGGGGATGTTGTACGCGATCAGCACGGGCAGCTTGTCCGCGGCGTCCGCGGCGCCCACGTAGGAGCCGACCGCGGCCCCGATGTCCCCGCTCCAGGCGCCGAACCAGCGGGCCATGGGCCGGGAGGCGATGGAGTCCCGGATGGCGGCGGCCCGCCCGTCACCGGGGTTGGCCGCGGCCCAGACGGCGGGACTGGAGTGCGGGTCCGTATAGAGACCGCTGGTCATGCCGACCGGGTCGGCCGACGCGGCGGCGCTGCTCTGTCCGGTGCCGAGGGGGAGCAGCAGACAGGCGAACGCCGAGGCGGCGAGCGTACGCAGGAGTCTTCTCACGAGTGCGGCCCTTCTCTGGGAGCGCTCCCACGTGACGGCGGCCCGACTGTGGGGGAGACGCGGGTGTGGGGGTGGTGCCCGGGGTGGGGTCCGGGGGAGGTGCGCGCGACGGACCCTCGCGGCTTCGGTCCGGGAACTGCCGCCGTCAGATGAGACGGTGGCAGCGGGACACCCCGCTGTCAATGAGGTCGACCGGGGCGTCCCGGTCCCCTCGGCTGCGCGGGCGCGCGTCCGGCACACCGTCTCGGAGAAGAACGACAGCCGGGGGCCGCCCGCCCGCGCGAAGGTTCGCGCGGCGGACGGCCACCCCGGTTCGGCACCTGCCGCATCCGGCGCCGCCGCGCCGTCAGGGCCGACCGGGTGGGCGGACCGCTGTCGCGTCGATCTCGAAGAGCATCCCCGGCAGGGCGAGCGAGGCGACCCCGCTGAGTGTCTGGGCCGGGAGCCGGTCGGACCAGTGGCGGTTCAGCGCCTTCCCGAGGACCTCCAGCTTCGCCAGGTCGTGGTCGACGACGTACGAGCCCAGCCGTACGACGTGCTCGAAGCCGAGACCGGCGCCGGCGAGCGCGAGGCGCAGGTTGTCGAAGGACCGCTCGACCTGCGCGGCGAAGTCGCCGGGGACGACCTGGCCCGTCTCGTCGGAGGCGTACTGGCCGGCGATGAAGACGAGCTCGCCGGGTGCCGAGGCGGCGTGGCTGTAGCCGAACGCCGTGGGGTCGTGCAGCCCGGCCGGGTTGATGAGGGTGCGCTGGTCGCTCATGTGGTGATCCCTTCACGTGCGGTGAACGAGGCGAGGGCGGCGTCCGCTTCGGCGAGCCGCCGGGGGTCGGCGCTCAGGGAGTCGTGGACGAACTCCACCGAGGCGTTCTTGATACCGCAGAACTCCGAGATGCCCACCCGGAGCTGGCGGTCGATCAGTACGTCCCAGCCGGCCCCGGCGAACTGCTCGCGCGAGTAGCTGGACAGTCCGAGCCAGAGCATCCGCTTGCCTTCCAGGCGGGGCCGGCTGCGGCCGTACGCGAAGCCGTAGTTCCACACCCGGTCGATCCAGCCCTTGAGGATGGCCGGGAGGCCGAACCACCAGACGGGGAAGACCACGACGATGAGGTCGGCCGCCTCGATGCGACCCGTGTGGAGCCGGACCTCGGGCGAGTACTCCTTGTCCCGGTTCGTCCAGTCCGGCTCGTCGGCGGTGCCGGTACGGGGGTCGAACCCTTCGGCGTACAGGTCGAGCAGGTCGACGGTGTACCCGTCGGCCACCAGGCGGGCCCGGGCGCCCTGGGCGATCCACGCGGTGAGGGAATCGCCGCGCGGGTGGGCGAGGACCAGCAGCGCGTGCTGTGCCATGCCCGTCACCCGTCCAGTCGCACGAGCATCTTGCCGGTGTTGGCGCCGCGCATCAGGCCGAGGAACGCGGCCGGGGCCTGGTCGATGCCCTCGAACACCGTCTGCTCGGTGTGCAGCGTGCCGTCGGCGAGCCAGCTCGCCGCCCGCCCGATCCACTCGGGGAAGAGATGGAAGTAGCTGCCCACGAGCATGCCGCGCAGGGTGAGCTCCTTGGCCGCCGCCGGGAACAGGTGGTGGCCCGCCGTCGGCCCGGTGGCGTTGTAGTCGCCGATCGCGCCGACCAGCGCGATCCGGCCCCCGGGATTCATCGTCCGGATGGCTGCGGTCAGGTGGTCACCGCCCACGCTGTCGAGGTAGACGTCGATGCCCTCCGGCGCGGCCCGGGTCAGCTGTTCGTCCAGGGAGCCCGCGCGGTAGTCGATGGCCGCGTCGTACCCGAAGTCCGTCACCAGCTTCTTCGCCTTCTCCGGCCCGCCGGCCGAACCGATCACACCTTGGCCGCCCCGAGCTTGCGGGCCAGCTGCCCGGCGACGCTGCCCACCGCCCCGGCCGCGGCGGAGATGAACACGACGTTCGGCCCGCACGCGGGCCACCGACTCCTGGTGCGACAACGCGTCGCTCAGGGCGAGATCGTAGGCCGTGCGACTGTCAGCCGGAGAGCTCGCCGCCCTTGACGGCCATGACGAACCGGGACCAGCCCTGGGGGGAGAAGGCCAGCGCGGGACCGGCGGGGGTCTTGCTGTCGCGTACGGGGACGGTGGCGTGGCCGCGGGCGACCTCAAGGCACTCGCCCTGGCTCCCGCCGCTGTAGCTGGACTTGAACCAGCCCGTGAGGGTGGACGCGTCCGCAACGCTCCGCCTACTGCTGACCATGTTCGTGCTCCTCCGCTGCGGCCCGCACGCGGGCCACCGACTCCTGGTGCGACAACGCGTCGCTCAGGGCGAGATCGTAGGCCGTGCGACTGGACGCCACCAAGCGCGGATCGTCCATCAAGTTACCGGTCTGGAAGCCCTCGACGTACGCCACCGGCGCGGAGTCCGCGAAGCTCATCAGCGTCAGCAGGCTCTCCTGGAGGGAGTGGGCCCCGGCATCGAACGGCAGCACGTGCAGCCGCAGCCGTCCGGCCTCGGCCATGTCCGCGACCTTCCGCAGCTGCGCGGCCATCACCTGGGGGCCGCCGACCCGCCGCCGCAGCACCGCCTCGTCCAGCAGGGTCCACACCACCGGGTTCAGCGGGCCGTCGAGGAGGCGGGCACGTTCTGTTCGGATGACGACGTCCTGGTCAACCTCCTCCCGGCGGTGGTTGGGCCGGTACGCCTGGAACAGGGCGCGCGCGTAGCCATCCGTCTGCAACAGGCCGGGCACGAGCGTCAGCGCGAACTGCTGGATGAGCACCGCCTGCTGCTCCAACTCCGCCACAGCCGCGAAATGATCGTTGTACTTCGTCTCCAGGTCCTCCAGCCACCGCGCGAAGAACCCGTCCGTCCCCAGCGCCCGGTCGATCCGCTGCGCGTCGTCCGGGTTCGGCAGCCGCCGCCCAGCCTCGTAGTGGCTGATGAGCGTCGGCGAGCAGACGACCTGCTCGGCCAGGGCCTCCTGTGTCAGCCCGGTGGCCAGACGTCGGAGCCGCAGCTCCTCGCCGTACTTCTGCCGTGCCGTACGCGGCCGTCCGTTCGCCTTCATGCGCGCCCAACTCCTCGATCTGACCAGCGTGCTGTCATGCCCGACCCCCTAGAAGCGTAGCGACTCCCGACCCCACTCTGTGATGGGTTCGCTACGGAAAGAAGCGGCACCCCACGTCCAGCCGTCCTGAGAAAGCAGGCTCACATGAAGCGCACCGTCGTCCGGCTCCTGAAGCCGGTGCTGCGTTTTCTGCACCTCGCGCAGCACCCACGGCCGCCACGGGACACGTACGCGTACGTCCACCCCTACTCCTGCGCGTACGTCGGGGGGCCCACCGTCCACCGGACCGGTGAGCGCCCCCCGCGTGGGGAGGACAGCCCGCTGGTGCGCCCGTACTTCGTGGCGTACGAGCGGCAGGTCGCCGAGGCCCTGGCGGCTGAGCGGCGGCGGCAGCGCATGCGCGGCGGGCGGCTGTGGGTCGCGGTGCGTGGGGTGGATCTGCCGGCCCGCTCCGGCGGTGGAACCGGGATCGTCGCATGAGGGCGTTCGGTGGGCACGACGCCTCCGCCATGCGGCTGCTGCCGTGGACGGGTACGGACGGGAAGCCCTGCTACGTCGTGGGGGACGGCACCGGTTACGTGTCGCGGAAGGCCGACGAGGTGGAGGAGATCCAGCTCGACATGGCCGTCGAACTGCTCGGCCACGCCGCTGACCTGTTGGCGGAGCCCGGCGCTACCACACCACAACTCCACTTCCTCGCCCGGCGGTTGAGTGAGTCACTGGAGCAGGTCAAGCGGATCGCGGAGAGCAGGGGTTCCCGGTTGGAGGGGGCGCTGCCTCAGCCGATCAGCGAGATCGGCCCGTAGCCCCACAGACCGAGGAAGGCGGCCGGCAGCGGCGTGAGGTCCGTAGGTCGGTGAGGTCCGTGAGGTCCGCGAGTCCGTGAGGTCCGCGAGGTCCGCAAGTCCGCGAGTCCGTGAGGTCCGTGAGGTCCGTGAGGTCCGTGAGGTGCGTGAGGTGCGCGTGGCCTCCGGGCCCGCGAGCCGCGTTGTCAGTGGCACCCGGTAGCGTCGGGTCATGTCCAACATGGCCGTCGTCGAAGGGGTCCTGGAGAGGATCACGTACGCCAACGAGGAGAACGGTTACACGGTCGCCCGCGTCGACACCGGGCGCGGGGCCGGCGACCTCCTCACGGTGGTCGGTGCGCTGCTCGGCGCCCAGGTCGGCGAGTCGCTGCGGATGGAGGGCCGTTGGGGCTCGCACTCCCAGTACGGCAAGCAGTTCACCGTCGAGAACTACACCACCGTCCTGCCCGCCACCATCCAGGGCATCCGCCGCTATCTCGGCTCCGGGCTGATCAAGGGCATCGGGCCGGTGATGGCCGACCGGATCACCACCCACTTCGGCCCGGACACCCTCGACATCATCGAGAACGAACCGAAGCGGCTCGTCGAGGTCCCCGGCCTCGGCCCCAAGCGCACGAAGATGATCGCGGCCGCGTGGGAGGAGCAGAAGGCGATCAAGGAGGTCATGGTCTTCCTCCAGGGCGTCGGCGTCTCCACCTCCATCGCCGTCCGCATCTACAAGAAGTACGAGGACGCCTCGATCTCCGTCGTCAAGAACCAGCCCTACCGGCTGGCCGCCGACGTCTGGGGCATCGGGTTCCTCACCGCCGACAAGATCGCCCAGGCGGTCGGCATCCCGCACGACAGCCCCGAGCGGGTCAAGGCCGGCCTCCAGTACGCCCTGTCCCAGTCCTCCGACCAGGGGCACTGCTACCTCCCCGAGGAGCGGCTCATCGCGGACGGGGTCAAGCTGCTCCAGGTCGACACCGGGCTGGTCATCGAGTGCCTGGCCGAGCTGGTCGCCGATCCGGAAGGTGTCGTACGGGAGAAGGTGCCGTCGCCGGAGGGCGGTGAGCCGGTCACCGCTGTCTATCTGGTGCCGTTCCACCGGGCCGAGCTCTCCCTCGCCGGGCAGGTGCGGCGGCTGCTGAGGACGGGGGAGGACCGGATGGAGGCCTTCCAGGACGTGGACTGGGACAAGGCGCTGGCCTGGCTCGCCACGCGTACGGGGGCCACGCTCGCGCCCGAGCAGGAGGAGGCCGTACGGCTCGCGCTCAGCCGGAAGGTGGCCGTCCTGACCGGCGGGCCCGGCTGCGGGAAGTCGTTCACCGTGCGGTCCATCGTCGAGCTGGCGCGGGCCAAGCGGGCGAAGGTGGTGCTGGCGGCGCCCACCGGCCGCGCCGCCAAGCGGCTGGCCGAGCTGACCGGGGCCGAGGCGTCCACCGTGCACCGGCTGCTGGAGTTGAAGCCGGGCGGGGACGCGGCGTACGACCGGGACCGTCCGCTGGACGCCGATCTGGTGGTGGTCGACGAGGCCTCGATGCTCGATCTGCTGCTCGCCAACAAGCTCGTGAAGGCGGTGGCACCCGGTGCCCACCTCCTCCTCGTCGGCGATGTCGACCAGCTGCCCTCGGTCGGCGCGGGGGAGGTGCTGAGCGATCTGCTCGCCGAGGGCAGCCCGGTCCCCGCCGTCCGGCTCACCCGGATCTTCCGGCAGGCCCAGCAGTCCGGTGTCGTGACCAACGCCCACCGGATCAACGCCGGGCAGCCGCCGCTCACCGAGGGGCTGAGCGACTTCTTCCTCTTCGTGGAGGACGAGACGGAGGACGCCGGCAAGCTCGCCGTGGATGTGGCGGCCCGCCGCATCCCGGCCAAGTTCGGCCTCGACCCCCGCCGTGACGTGCAGGTCCTCGCCCCGATGCACCGCGGCCCGGCCGGTGCGGGGAATCTGAACGGGCTGCTCCAGCAGGCCATCACCCCGGGCCGTCCCGACCTCCCCGAGAAGCGGTTCGGCGGCCGCGTCTTCCGGGTCGGCGACAAGGTCACCCAGATCCGCAACAACTACGACAAGGGCGAGAACGGCGTCTTCAACGGCACGGTCGGCGTCGTCACCGCCCTGGATGTGGACGAGCAGAAGCTCACCGTCCGCACCGACGAGGACGAGGAGATCCCCTACGACTTCGACGAGCTGGACGAGCTCGCCCACGCCTACGCGATGACGATCCACCGCTCCCAGGGCAGCGAGTATCCGGCCGTCGTCATCCCCGTCACCAACAGCGCCTGGATGATGCTCCAGCGCAACCTGCTCTACACGGCCGTGACCCGGGCCAAGAAGCTCGTGGTCCTGGTCGGGTCCCGTAAGGCGATCGGCCAGGCCGTCCGCACGGTTTCCGCAGGCAGGCGCTGTACGGCGCTGGATTTCCGGCTGCGGGGCGGTTCGGGAGAACACTTCGCGTGACCCTTGCGCAAAAATGATCGATCAAAACGGTGGGAAACATCACGGAGGGCTTCCAGAACCGCAGTCAAGGGGGCAGGATGAGTAAGTTGGCGGCACTGAGTGCCGCCAGTAGGTCCAATGGACGACCCCGAGTGCACTCTCCTGAGCCGAATGGGGGAGGGTGGAAACAGTCAGGGCACCTCGAAGAAGAGGCACTACGTCGGTGAGGGATGACGTGAGCGAGCACACCAACAACGCTGTAGTACTGCGGTACGGCGATGACGAGTACACCTACCCGGTGATCGACAGCACCGTCGGCGACAAGGGCTTCGACATCGGGAAGCTCCGGGCCCATACCGGCCTGGTGACGCTGGACAGCGGGTACGGCAACACCGCCGCCTATAAATCCGCCATCACGTACCTCGACGGCGAGCAGGGCATCCTGCGCTACCGCGGATACCCGATCGAGCAGCTCGCCGAGCGCTCGTCGTTCCTTGAGGTGGCGTACACGCTGATCAACGGCGACCTCCCGAAGGTCGACGAGCTGGCGACCTTCCGGAACGAGATCACCCAGCACACGCTGCTGCACGAGGACGTCAAGCGCTTCTTCGACGGCTTCCCGCGTGACGCCCACCCGATGGCCATGCTGTCCTCGGTCGTCAGCGCGCTGTCCACGTTCTACCAGGACAGCCACAACCCGTTCGACGAGGAGCAGCGCCACCTCTCGACGATCCGCCTGCTGGCCAAGCTGCCGACGATCGCCGCGTACGCGTACAAGAAGTCGATCGGGCACCCCTTCGTCTACCCGCGCAACGACCTCGGGTACGTCGAGAACTTCCTGCGCATGACCTTCTCGGTCCCCGCCCAGGAGTACGAGCTGGACCCGGTCGTCGTCTCGGCCCTGGACAAGCTGCTCATCCTGCACGCGGACCACGAGCAGAACTGTTCGACCTCCACCGTGCGTCTGGTCGGCTCCTCGCAGGCGAACATGTTCGCCTCGATCTCCGCCGGCATCTCGGCGCTGTGGGGCCCCCTGCACGGCGGCGCCAACCAGTCGGTGCTGGAGATGCTGGAAGGCATCCAGGCCAACGGCGGCGACGTCGACTCCTTCATCCGCAAGGTGAAGAACAAGGAGGACGGCGTCCGCCTGATGGGCTTCGGCCACCGGGTGTACAAGTCGTTCGACCCGCGCGCCAAGATCATCAAGGCCGCTGCCCACGACGTGCTGTCCGCGCTCGGCAAGTCCGACGAGCTGCTCGACATCGCGCTCAAGCTGGAGGAGCACGCGCTCTCCGACGAGTACTTCGTCTCGCGCAACCTCTACCCCAACGTGGACTTCTACACCGGTCTGATCTACCGGGCCATGGGCTTCCCGACCGAGATGTTCACCGTGCTCTTCGCGCTCGGCCGGCTTCCCGGCTGGATCGCCCAGTGGCACGAGATGATCAAGGAGCCAGGTTCCCGCATCGGCCGCCCGCGCCAGATCTACACCGGCGAGGTCCTGCGCGACTTCGTCCCGGTCGAGGGCCGCTGACCCCGGCCTCGTACCACCTGGTCGGGGGCCGCTGAACCGGACCCGCGCCACCGCACCACCGGGTTCCGCACCACCCCGTAGTGCCCGGCCTGTTCGGCCGACTGCCTTCGCCCCGCGTACCGCGCTTCGCACAGAGCGCGGTGTCCGGGGCGATTCGGCGTCCGAGGGGGGCGAGGGGTGAGCTGTCGGCGTGCCCTGGCCGCGCCCCCGGACAAGCGAGAAGCGCCCCGCCGCCGATCCCCCCACGGGTCGACGGTCAGGGCGCTTCCCATATCCCGGAGCGGATTCCCCCCACGGGATCCGGCCGGGCGTCTGTGCAGGGAGCCGAAGCTCCCGTTGTCGTGCTGCGGTCTGCCGGGGTACGTACGCACGGGAGGGCCGCTCAAAGCTCCCCGGTGCACGTGCCCCGGCTCAACGCTTGCCACAGGAGCGTCCCCCAAGACACTCCATCGGACGTCCCCCAAGACATCCTCTGGCATCGCACTCTAAGACTCATGAACCCACCGGATGGTTACCCTGAATCCGGTGTGATCTAAATCTCTTTGTGGAAGTTACGTGAAGGCACGCAACCGGAGGCTGTTCGTGACGACGAACACGGACGAAAACGCCATGGCGGCTCCCGCGATCATCGGGTTGAGCAGGCCACTTGCAGCCAGGGGCAGTGCCGCTACGTTGTAGCCGAAGGCCCAGAAGAGGTTGCCCCTGATGGTGGAAAGAGTACGCCTGGAAAGGCGGATTGCGTCAGCAATCACCTTGAGATCTCCACGAACCAGCGTGAGGTCGCTCGCCTCGATCGCCGCATCCGTCCCGGTGCCCATCGCCAGCCCCAGGTCCGCTGTGGTCAAGGCCGCCGCGTCGTTGACCCCGTCACCGACCATGGCCACGCTCCGGCCCTCCGCCTGAAGGCGCTTGACGACGTCGACCTTCTCCTCGGGGAGCACCTCGGCGTGGACCTCGTCGATGCCCACCTCGCGGGCCACGGCGTCGGCCACCGCCCGGTTGTCGCCGGTCAGCAGGACGGGCCGCAGCCCCAGGGCCCGCAGCTGGGCCACGGCGTCCGCGCTGCCCTCCTTGACGGCGTCGGCCACCCCGAGCACGCCTCGGGCCGCCCCGTCCCAGGCGACGGCCACCGCGGTACGTCCCTGCTCCGCCGCGTCCGCCAGGGCGGCGGCCAACTCCCGAGGGAGGGTGATGCCCGCGTCGGCGAGGAGGCGGGGGCGGCCGACGAGGACGGCGTGCCCTTCGACGACGCCCTGGACGCCGAGTCCGGGGATGTTGGCGAAGTCCTCGGGGGTGGGGAGGGTGGTTCCCAGGCGGCCGGTTGCGCCCGCTGCCACGGCTTGGGCGATCGGGTGCTCGGAGGAGTGTTCCAGTGCACCGGCCAGCCGCAGGACGTCGTCCTCGTCCGTGCCTTCGGCGGTGTGGACGGCGAGAAGGGTCATCCTGCCGGTGGTGATGGTGCCGGTCTTGTCCAGGACGATGGTGTCGGCGCGGCGGGTGGTTTCGAGGACTTCGGGGCCCTTGATGAGGATGCCGAGCTGGGCGCCTCGGCCGGTGCCGACCATGAGGGCGGTGGGGGTGGCGAGGCCGAGGGCGCAGGGGCAGGCGATGATCAGGACGGCGACGGCCGCGGTGAAGGCCGCGGTGGGTCCGGCGCCGCTGCCGAGCCAGAGGCCCAGGGTTCCCAGTGCCAGAGCGATGACGATGGGGACGAAGACGGCGGAGATGCGGTCGGCGAGGCGTTGGGCGGCTGCCTTGCCGTTCTGGGCGTCCTCGACCAGGCGGGCCATGCGGGCGAGTTGGGTGTCGGAGCCGATGCGGGTGGCCGCCACGACGAGACGGCCGCCGGCGTTGATCGTGGCTCCGGTGACCGGGTCGCCGACGGTGACCTCCACGGGTACGGACTCGCCGGTGAGCATCGAGGCGTCCACGGCGGAGCTGCCCTCCACGACCGTGCCGTCGGTGGCGATCTTCTCCCCGGGCCGGACCACGAAACGGTCCCCGACGACGAGCCGGTCGGCTCGGACGCGTACCTCCCTACCGTCTCTGAGCACGGCGACGTCCTTGGCGCCCAGGTGCATCAGCGCCCGGAGCGCGGCACCGGCCCTCCGCTTCGCACGCGCCTCCAGGTAGCGGCCCAGCAGGATGAACGTGATGACCCCTGCCGCGACCTCCAGGTAGATGGTGGAGCTCGCGTCGGCGCGCGAGACGGTGAGGTCGAACCCGTGGCGCATGCCCGGCATCCCCGCGTCCCCGAGGAACAAGGCCCACAGGGACCAGCCGAAGGCGGCGAGGGTGCCCATCGAGACGAGGGTGTCCATGGTGGCCGCGCCGTGCCGGAGGTTGGTCCAGGTGGCGCGGTGGAAGGGGAGGCCGCCCCAGGTGACGACGGGGGCGGCGAGGGTCAGCGAGAGCCACTGCCACTGGTCGAACTGGAGGGCCGGCACCATGGCGAGCAGGACGACGGGGACGCTGAGGGCGGCGGAGACGATGAGCCGCTGCCGGAGCGCGGCGAGGGAGGCGGCCTGTTCCGCTTCAGCAACCGCCGTCGAGGCGTCGGCCGCCGTCGAGGCATCGGCCGGGGCGGGGGCGGTGGCCGGCCGGGGCTGCTGCGGGCGCTCGTGGTCCTGCGGGGGCTCGGAGTCCTGCGCCGGCTCGGGGGCATTCGTGGGCTCGGGGTCCTGCGCCGGCCTCGGTCCTGGCTCGGGCCTCGGCCCTGGCTCGGGCCCCTGCTCAGGCTCGGGCCCCGGTGCGGGTCCTCGCAGCCGCTCCGGCTTCTGGTCAGGTTTCCGCACCGGGGTTGCGATGGGGCGGGCCGTGTAGCCGGTCTTCTCGACCGTAGCGACGAGGTCCGCCAGCTCCAGCCCCTGCGCGAAAGTGACGCGCGCCTTCTCGGTGGCGTAGTTCACCGTGGCGGTCACGCCGTCCATCCGGTTGAGCTTCTTCTCGACGCGGGCGGCGCACGAAGCGCACGTCATGCCGCCGATCATGAGCTCGGCTCCGGAGGCGTCCGCGGCCGGAGGGTCGGCTGCTGCTGTGCTGGCCATGTCCGAACTCCTGGGTAACGCAGGTCGGGCCGTACCTCACCAGTATCTGCTGGTGAGGTACGGCCCGACGGTGAACGGGTGGTGCGCCGGCGCTCAGGCGGCCCGGCCGACGAGCTCGTAACCCGCCTCGTCGACGGCGGCGCGGACTGCGTCCTCGGCCAGCGGGGCCTTGGAGGAGACGGTGACGCGGCCGGTGGAGGCGACGGCCTTGACGGACGTCACACCCCCGAGCGCGGAGATCTCCTCCGACACGGCGCCTTCGCAGTGGCCACAGGTCATGCCCTTCACCTCGTACACCGTGGTGACCGAGTCCGTCGGCTCGATCCGCACGTCGGCGGCGTCGCCGTGGCAGGAACCGGTGGGTGAGCAGCAGGAGCCGGGGGACTGGGTGGTGGGCTCGGTCTCGGCGGTCATGACGTTCTCCTCTTCGGCGGACACACGTTCGTCAGCGCGTCTTGGGGCAACACGTTCTGTCGTTGTTACGAGTGAGGCGCGGGGGGCCGCAGGGAAGCCCGGGGTGCCTTACTCACTCCATACTATACCCCCAGGGGGTATCGACGAGTCTCAGGCGTGCCGGGCGCCGCCGATGATCTCGGCCCTGACCGCCGGCGCGCTCCGCCCTAGGGGGTGCGGCCGACCCGGGCGTGCGGGGCGAGATGGGGGGAGTCGTCGCCGATCAGGGGGTCCAGATAGCGGTACATGGCCGCCTTCATCTCCCGGATGTAGGCCTCGCGCTCTTCTCCTTCGTGCGCCATGACCAGGTCCAGCCCGGCTTTGAACACCATGAAGGCCATCTCGGCGACCCGGTGGAGCTGGGTGGCGGGGATGTCCGGAAGGTAGTCGGCGAGGATCCCCTCCACCCGGCTCAGCATGGCGATGTGCAGGGTGTCGTGCTCCTCGGTGATCCGGCCGGGGATCTCCGAGCCGTGCATGAGGACGAAGAACGCCGGGTTCTCGCAGTTGAACGCGATCAGCGGGTCGAGGATGGCGTCCAGCATCCGGTCGAGCGGCAGCTGGAGGTGGGTCTGGTCGAAGGCGGCGCCGTACGTGTCGCGCCAGCGGTGGAGCAGCTGGTCGCCGAGCTCGACGGCGATGGCTTCCTTGTTCGGGAAGAACTGGTACAGCGTGCCCGGTGAGACGCCTGCCTCGCGGGCGATGGCGTTGGTGCTGGACGCGGTGTAGCCGCTGGTGCAGAAGACGCTGGCCGCAGCCTGGAGGAGCTGGGCGATACGGGCTTCGCCACGGGCCTGGCGGCGGCGGGGGCGTGCGGTCCCCGCGGTGCCGCCCGTCCCGTCGGCGGCGGGTTTTCCGGCTGCGCCGTCCCCTGCGGTGCCCCTCTTGGCTTTGGCCTCCGACACGGTCAATCCCCAGCTTTCGTGATGCGTTTGACAAACACGAGTACTCGCTCGCATTCTTATAAAACACGAGCGATCACTCGTGTTTGCCAGTGTAAGTGGCAACGACTGACCCATGCTGCCCTGTGCCGCCCGGGTCTCGGTGAAGGGGACACCGCACCATGTCCGAAGTCAACGGTCCACCCGGTCCGCCCGCCTCTCCTGGTTCTCCTGGTCCGCGTCCTGTCGGAGGCTGGACCCGGTTCGTCACCGCCAGGCCCCGGCTCGCCCTGCTGGCCGCCCTGGTGATCACCGCCCTGGCCGTGTTCGCCGGGAGCGGCGTGGCCGACCGGATGGGCAGTGGTGGCTGGCAGGCCCCCGACGCCGAGTCGTCCTACGCCACCGAGGCGCTGGAGCGGGAGTTCCCCGCCTCGCAGCCCAACCTGCTCCTGCTGGTGGACAGCGGCCCTGCCTCCGTCGACGACCCGGCGGTGGCGGCCGAGGCCGCACGGCTCACCGAACGGCTCGCCGCCGAGCAAGGCATATCGGGGGTCACCTCGTACTGGCAGACCAAGGTGCCCGCCCTGCGCGCCGAGGACGGCCGGGAAGCGCTCATCGCGGCCCGGATAGCGGGCGACGAGACGGAGGCGGGGGAGACGCTCGAACGGATCGCTCCCGCCTTCGCCGGGGAGAGCGGCCCGGTGACGGTCTCGGTCGGCGGGCCCGTCGCCGTCCAGCACGAGATGCAGACGATCATCCAGGAGGACCTGCTGCGGGCCGAGCTCATCGCCCTGCCGGTGACGCTGATCCTGCTGGTCATGGTCTTCGGCAGCGCGATCGCCGCCATGCTGCCGCTCCTCGTCGGCATCGTCGCGATCCTCGGCACCAACGCCGTGCTGCGCGGACTGACCGAGTTCACCGACGTCTCGGTCTTCGCCATGAACCTCACTACGGCCCTCGGCCTCGGACTGGCCATCGACTACGCCCTGTTCATCGTCCGCCGCTTCCGTGAGGAGCTGGACGCCGGGGCCGGTACCCGGGCGGCGGTCGGCACCACGTTGCGCACGGCCGGACGCACGGTGCTCTTCTCCGCGCTGACGGTTGCCGTGTCCCTGTCGGCGATGCTCGTCTTCCCGCAGTACTTCCTGCGGTCCTTCGCCTACGCCGGGATCGCCGTGGTCCTGCTGGCCGCGGCCGCCGCACTGATCCTGCTGCCCGCCGCGCTCATGCTGCTGGGCCCCCGGGTCAACGCGCTGGACCTGCGCCGCCTGCTGCGCGGCAGAAAGAGGACGGCAGCCGCTGTCGTGGAGTCCGGCAGGGGGTGGGCGCGCTTCGCCGAGTTGGTGATGCGCAGGGCACCTGTCTTCGCCATCGTCACCACGGTGGGGCTCGTCCTTCTCGGACTGCCCTTCCTCGGCGTCAAGTTCGGTACGGCGGACGACCGCCAGCTCCCCGTCGGCGCCGAGTCCCGGGTGGTCCAGGAGCACATCCGGGACGGCTTCCCCGGCAGTCCGAGCGGCGGCCTGGAGATGCTGGTCGAGGGAGAGGGGACGCCCGCCGCGTACGCGACCCTGAAGGACCGGATCGAGAAGGTCCCGGGCGTGCTGCGCGTCGAGGGCCCGGTCGCGGCGGACTCGGCCGCGTACTTCAGCGTGCTGCCGGACGGCGAGGCGGTCGGAGAGCAGACCCAGCAGCTCGTACGGGACCTGCGCGCGATGCCCGCGGACTCCTTCGACACCTCGGTGACAGGTACGGCGGCGGTCCTGGTCGACTCCAAGGACGCCATCGCGGACCGGCTCCCCTGGGCGATCGGCATCGTCGTGGTGGCGACACTGCTCCTGGTCTTCCTGCTCACCGGCAGTGTGCTCATACCGATCCAGGCGGTCCTGCTCAACGCCCTCAGCCTCACGGCGATGTTCGGGGCGGTGGTCTGGGTCTTCCAGGACGGGAACCTCTCCGGGCTTCTCGCCTTCACCAGTACGGGGGACATCGAGACGACCCTGCCCGTCCTGATGTTCTGCGTGGCCTTCGGGCTCTCCATGGACTACGGGGTCTTCCTGCTCTCCCGCATCAAGGAGGAGTACGACCGGACCGGTGACCACGAACGCTCGGTCACCTTCGGGCTGTCCCGCACCGGCGGTCTGATCACCGCGGCCGCAGTGATCCTCGCGGTCGTGATGGTCGCCATCGGCACCTCACGGGTCACCAACACCAAGATGCTGGGGCTCGGGATCGCCCTCGCCGTCCTGATGGACGCCATGGTGGTCCGCAGCCTGCTGGTACCCGCGGTGATGAAGCTGACGGGCCACGCCACCTGGTGGGCGCCCGGGCCGCTGCGCGCCTTCCACCACAAGTTCGGCCTCAGCGAAGGGGAGTCGGCCCCGGCCGCTTCCGGTACGAAGGGGGAGCCCGGCGGCCCCGGGGACGACCCGGCCGGCGGGGAGATACCCGAGACGGCCCGGGACGGGGAGAAGGTCACCACGGGGGCGTAGGTGCCCGCTTCTGCCGCGGCCGGCCCGGGATCGGTTCGGAAACAGCTCTCGGGCCGGCCGTGGAAGGCCCCCTGACGGGCCGTGGCGGGCGCGCGGACGGCCTGGCCGCCCGGGGGCGGTGGGCCAGGGCTCCCGCTCGGCCGCGCACCCTCTGGGCGCCCTCGGGACGATCACCGAACCTGCCTTGACCTGGGCTTTCGCCCTCTCGATCACTAGAATTGGCGCATGGGGAAAGGGGGCCGGATGGACCGGAACATCCGCACGCCGGACGATGTCATGACGCTCTTGGACGACCTGTTCGTACCCGAGGCGCACCGCTGGACCGCTGACGCCGCGTCATGGTGGGACGACTTCTACGGGGACCGTTCGAAGCCGGTGCCCTTCTTCGTGGACAAACCCGACGAGAGCCTCGTCTCGTACGTCGACCGGGGGCTGATCGCCCCGGGCCGTGCGCTCGACCTGGGCTGCGGCCCCGGGCGCAACGCGCACGCGCTGGCCTCGTTCGGCTTCGACGTCGATGCGATCGACCTCTCCCCGGCGGCGATCGCCTGGGCCGAGGAGCGCGCCAAAGCGTCGGGGGGCGAGGCTCGGTTCCACCGCGGGGACGCCTTCGCCCTGACGTCGGGCGGGGCGGAGCTGGCGGGCCCGTACGACCTGATCTATGACTCCGGGTGCTTCCACCACCTGCCGCCCCACCGGCGTATCAGCTACCTGGCCCTCCTCGACCGCTGTCTGGCACCCGGTGGCCGTTTCGCGCTCACCTGCTTCGCGGCAGGCGAGGGCGGCATGGGCTCCGAGCTGCCGGACGCGGAGCTCTACCGGCAGGGAAGCCTTCATGGCGGACTCGCCTACACCGCCGAGGAGTTGCGCCGGGTCTTCTCGGACCTGACGGAGATCGAGCTGCGCCGTATGCACGACGAGGCGCCCGGGTCCGAGGTGGTCGGTGAGTCCTTCCTCTGGACGGCGCTGTTCCGCAAGGAGGCGCCCGGGCGGTAGTGCCCGGGCGCCGGTGGATCGGGGTCGGCGTCAGCGGCCCCGGTTGCGCGGGCGGGAGGCGACCCAGGCGCGGACGGTGTCGCCGTACCAGTACGGCTTTCCGTTCTTCACCTGGTCGGGCGGAGGGAGGAGGCCGTGTTTGCGGTAGGAGCGGACGGTGTCCGGCTGGACCTGGATGTGCGCGGCAATGTCCTTGTAGGACCAGAGTGTTCTGTCCGTCATCCGTGACACCTTTCTGCTCTGCTCTGCTCTGTGCTGCTCGGTTCTGCCCCCGGTGATCACTCAGCCTGCGCTCGGTTGAACGACCTCGAACGGCAGGCCGGGTGGGGCTGTTGTGCGTCTGTGACGGAAAACCCGCGTAACGGAGATATGTGTGGCGAAACGGTGACTGGAGTGACAGAAGGGGCGAACGGTAAACGCCTTGTCGAGTCGCCCACCTGCTGCCCGGGCGATGTCAGACCCGGATGTCACGATGACGGCCATGAGCACTTTCGAACGTCCGATGCCCCCTCTCGTCGCCGATGAGCGGACCTCACTGGAGAGCTGGCTCGACTTCTACCGCGCCACCCTCGTCCAGAAGTGCGCGGAGCTGCCCGAAGAGAGGCTCCGTGACGCCTCGGCGGCACCCTCGTCGATCACGCTGCTCGGACTGGTCCAGCACGCTGCGGCCGTCGAGCGGAACTGGTTCCGGCGGGTCCTCGTGCAGGAGGACGTTCCGCCGCTGTTCGCCCCTGGCGACGGAGGAGGGAGCGGGGGCGGGAGCGGGGGCGGTGGACACGACGGTGGGTTCGAGCTCGCCGAGCACGCCACGTACGAGGAAGCGCTGACGGTATGGGAGGGCGAGGTCCGGCGGGGCCGGGAGAACTGCGCGGGCCGGGGGCTCGACGACACCTGTCCGTTCATGGGGGGTGAGGTGACGCTCCGCTGGATCTACACGCACATGATCGGCGAGTACGCGCGCCACTGCGGGCACGCCGATCTGATCCGTGAGCGCATCGACGGGCGTACGGGAGTCTGACGCGGAGCCCGCCCCGGGAAGGTCAACGTGTGGCGCGGGACGTGCTGGGCCTGCCGCAGGAGCGGAGGAACTCGCGGGTGCGGCGTGCGATCGGGAGCGGCCTGTCCGGGTCGCACGGGTACATGTCCTGCTCCACGATGGCGAACAGGTCGACGTCCAGGGCGCGCGCCGCGTCCAGGACCGGTTCCAGGGCGGGTACGCCGCCGGGCGGTTCGCACATCACGCCCCTGGCCACGGCCGGGCCGAACGGGATCTCGTCCGCCACCACCGCCGCCAGGACCCCGGGGTCGACCTGCTTGAGGTGGAGGTAGCCGATGCGCTCCCCGTACGTCTCGATGAGCTTGACGCTGTCACCGCCGCAGTAGGCGTAGTGCCCGGTGTCCAGGCAGAGCGAGACCAGGGAGGGGTCGGTGGCGTCGAGGAAGCGGTTGACGTTCTCCTCGCTGTCGATGTGGGTGTCCGCGTGCGGGTGGACCACGATGCGGAGCCCGTAGCGCTCCCGGACCTCCCGGCCGAGGCGCTCCGTCTGCGTCGTCAGATCCCGCCACTGCGCGGGGGTGAGCGTGCGGTCCTCCAGGACCTCGCCCGTCTTGTCGTCGCGCCAGAAGGAGGGGATGACGACCAGGTGTTCCGCTCCCATGGCCCGGGTCAGTTCGGCGATGCCGGCGACGTGCGCCCAGGTCCGGTCCCAGACGTCGGGCCCGTGGTGCAACCCGGTGAACACGGTGCCGGCGGAGACGGTGAGCCCCCGGCTGCGGGTCTCGTCCGCCAGCCTCGCCGGGTCGGTGGGCAGATAGCCGTACGGGCCCAGCTCGATCCATTCGTACCCCGCCTCGGCCACCTCGTCGAGGAAGCGCTGCCAGGGCACCTGCCGCGAGTCTTCGGGGAACCACACCCCCCACGAGTCGGGTGCCGAGCCGATGCGGATGCGGGTCGAAGAGGGTGCGGAGGGGGTCATATCGCCCAGCGTCGCGGCTTGTGCGGACGAGTGTCAAGGCTTCGTCCGAATGTCCGGACAAAATGTTGACAGGGTTCCCGGGAGGGGACTAGACCTGGGAGCAGCCGGCCGCCGGTGGGTCGAAGGGATGCGCATGCCTGAGCCGTACGACGTGATCACCATGGGGCGGATCGGGGTGGACATCTACCCCCAGGACGTCGGGGTACCGCTCGCCCGCGTCGAGACGTTCAACAAGTTCCTCGGCGGCTCCCCGACGAACGTCGCGGTGGCGGCGGCGCGGCTGGGCCGGCGGACGGCGGTGATCACCCGTACCGGCCGGGACGCCTTCGGGGACTACCTCCACCAGGAGCTCCGGGGGTTCGGGGTGGACGACCGGTGGGTGACGGCGGTCGAGGAGTACCCGACCCCGGTCACGTTCTGCGAGATCTTCCCGCCGGACGACTTCCCGCTCTACTTCTACCGGCAGCCCAAGGCGCCCGATCTGGAGATCCACCCGCCGGAGCTCGACCTCGGCGCGGTGCGCGATGCGCGGATCTTCTGGATGACCGGTACCGGACTCAGCGCCGAGCCCAGCCGGGCCGCGACGCTGGCGGCGCTCCGGGCCCGTAGCGAGAGCGCCCGTAGCGAGAGCGCCCGCGGCGAGGACCCGGCCGGAGAGTCCCGTACCGCGACCGTGTTCGACCTCGACTGGCGGCCCATGTTCTGGGACGGCGGGGACCACAGCTCCGTCGCACTCGCCCGCTACCGGGAAGCGCTCGCCCACGCCACCGTCGCCGTCGGCAACGTCGACGAGTGCGCGATCGCAACCGGCGAGCGCGAACCGCACGCCGCCGCCCGCGCCCTGCTCGCGGCCGGGGTGGAACTCGCCGTCGTCAAGCAGGGGCCGAAGGGCGTCCTCGCCGTCCACCGCGACGGCTCGACGGCCGATGTGCCGCCACTGCCGGTGGAGGTCCTCAACGGGCTGGGCGCCGGGGACGCGTTCGGCGGGGCGCTCTGCCACGGACTGCTCGCCGGGTGGGACATCGCGCGGATCATGCGGTACGCGAACGCCGCCGGGGCCATCGTCGCCGCCCGGCTCGCCTGCTCCTCGGCGATGCCCTTCCCGGCGGAGGTCGAGCGCGCCCTCGCCGAGGGGGCCGTGACCGGGGAGATCGCCTCCGGGCCCCCTGGAGCGAGCTCATGACCCCCGCCGCCCCCTCCGTCCACCACCTGGTCCGGCTCCGCGCCGAGCGCCCCGAAGCGATCGCCGAAGCCGCCGCACGACGGAAGCGGCGCCCCCTGCTCCGTACCCCCGACACCGCCTCGGACCGTGCGCGCCCGCCCCACTCCACCGCCCGGGAGAGCCCGCCCCACCCCGGTCGGCTGATGATCATCGCCGCCGACCACCCCGCACGCGGCGCCCTCGCCGTCGGGGACCGGGCCCTCGCCATGGCCAACCGGTTCGAGCTCCTCCAGCGGCTCTGCCTCGCCCTCTCCCGCCCCGGCGTCGACGGCGTCCTCGCCTCCGCCGACGTCCTGGACGACCTGCTCCTCCTGGGCGCCCTGGAGGACAAGGTCGTCATGGGCTCCATGAACCGGGGCGGGCTCGCGGGCGCCGCCTTCGAACTCGACGACCGGTTCACCGGGCACCGCGCCGAGGACCTGGTCCGCCACGGGTTCGACGCGGGCAAGCTGTTGCTCCGCATCGACCACGACGACCCCGGCTCCCTGGACACCCTGCACGCCGCCGCCCGCGCCATCGACGCGATGGCCGCGCACCGGCTGCCCGTCTTCGTCGAACCGTTCCTCTGCCGGCGCGTCGACGGCCACCTCCGCAACGACCTGGACGCCGCCGCCGTGACCACCTCCATCGCCATCGCGTCGGGCCTGGCCGGGAGCTCCGCGTACACCTGGCTCAAGGTCCCCGTCACCGAGGACCCGGACGACATGGCCCAGGTCATGGAGACCTCCACGCTGCCCGCCGTCCTGCTCGGCGGGGAGGTGGGCGACGACCCGGACGGGGCGTACGCGAGGTGGCGCGAGGCGCTGCGGCTGCCGACCGTGCGGGGGCTGGTCGTGGGGCGTTCGCTGCTCTACCCGGTGGACGGGGATGTGGCGGGCGCCGTCGACACCGCCGTAGCGCTGCTCCAGCCGGAGAAGGACGGGTAGGGAGGGGGCATGGAGACGCACCACGAGCAGCACGAGCACCATGAGCATCCCGGCCGCGGCATGACGCGCGCCGGACGCCACCACCTGCCCTCCGGCAGCGCGGGTCGCGGCCCCTATGTCCTGGACATCGATCCGGAAACGGCCGGATGGGACCGGTCCCATCTGCGTGTTCTGGAGCTGGAGCCGGGCGGAGTTCATACGTTCGTCACCGGGGAGAGCGAATGGATCGTCCTGCCGTTGGCCGGTGGCTGTACGGTGCGTACGGCAGGTGACACCTTTGAACTGCTGGGCCGGGAAAGCGTGTTCAGCGGGGTGAGTGACTTCGCCTACGTGCCGCGCGACGACCGGGCGCAGATCGCCTCCGACGCAGGAGGCCGCTTCGCCCTGGCAGGAGCGAAGTGCGAGCGACGACTCCCCGCTCGCTACGGCCCCGCGCCGGAGGTACCCGTCGAGCTGCGCGGCACCGGCACCTGCTCGCGCCAGGTCAACAACTTCGCTGCTGCCGACACCTTCGTGTGCGACCGTCTGATCGCCGTCGAAGTGCTCACCCCCGGCGGCAACTGGTCCTCCTACCCGCCCCACAAGCACGACGAGCACGTGCCGGGCGAGGAGTGCGAGCTGGAGGAGATCTACTACTTCGAGGTGGCGGGCGGCGGCCTCGGCTACCACCGGGTCTCCCCGTCGCGCGAGGGCGGTACGGATGTCCTCGCCGAGGTCGGCGACGGCGACGCGGTCCTCATCCCCGACGGCTGGCACGGTCCGTCCATCGCCCCGCCCGGCCGGACGCTGTACTACCTGAACGTGATGGCGGGGCCGGGGGAGGAGCGGGCCTGGCTGATCCGCGACCATCCGGACCACGGATGGATCCGCGACACCTGGCCGAACGAGCCGGTCGACGCCAGACTGCCGCTGTACACGGCGCATCCGCAGACGGCCCGCCCGGACACGGCGCGTCCGTCGCCCGGCCCGGAGGTAACGCCTTGAGCCCGACGAGTCCCGCGAGCCACCCCGACTCCCGTAACGCGAGCCCCACCGACGGAGCGAGCCCCGCGAGCCGCACCGGCCCCCGTAACGCGTCCCCCACCCGCCGCCTGACCACCGCTCAGGCCCTGGTGGCCTTCCTCGCCCGCCAGTACACCGAGCGCGACGGCCGCCGCCGGCGCCTGATCAACGCCACCTGGGGCATCTTCGGCCACGGCAACGTCGCCGGGATCGGCCAGGCGCTCGTGGAGGCCGGCAACGGAACGCGGAACGGCCTCGGGACGCGGACCGGCGACGGGACGCGGACCAGGCCCCGGATGCCGTACCTCCAGGGCCGCAACGAACAGGCCATGGTGCACGCGGCCGTGGGGTACGCCCGCCAGTCCGGCCGGCTCTCCGCGCACGCGGTGACCACCTCCATCGGCCCGGGCGCCACCAACCTCGTCACCGGCGCCGCCCTGGCCACCATCAACCACCTGCCGGTGCTCCTGCTCCCCGGCGACACGTTCGCGGCCCGGCCCGCCGACCCCGTACTCCAGCAGCTCGAAGTGCCGTACGCCGGTGACGTGTCGGTCAACGACTGCCTGCGGCCCGTCTCGCGCTACTTCGACCGGGTCACCCGCCCGGAGGCGCTGATTCCGGCAGCGTTGCAGGCGATGCGGGTCCTGGCCGACCCGGCCGGGACGGGCGCGGTCACGCTGGCGCTGCCGCAGGACGTGCAGGCGGAGGCGTACGACTGGCCCGAGGAGTTCTTCGCCGAGCGGATCTGGCAGGTCCGCAGGCCGGCCCCCGACGCGGCCGAGCTGGAAGCGGCGGTACGGGCGGTGCGCTCCGCCCGCCGCCCCCTGATCGTCGCGGGCGGCGGGGTCCGCCACAGCGCCGCCGAGGAGACCCTCGCCGCGTTCACCGCCGCCACCCGCATCCCGGTCGCCGCCACCCAGGCGGGCAAGGGGGCCCTGCGCCACGACCACCCGGCGGACGTCGGCGGCATCGGCCACACCGGTACCGCCACCGCCGACGAGCTGGCCCGCACCGCCGACCTGGTGATCGGCATCGGCACCCGGTACACCGACTTCACCACCGCCTCCGGCACCCTCTTCGAGAACCCGGCCGTCCGCTTCCTCAACCTCAACATCACCGGCTTCGACGCCCACAAGCTCGCCGCCCTCCCCCTGGTCGCCGACGCCCGCACCGGCCTGGAGGCGCTCACCACCGCGCTCGCCGGGCGGGGGTACCGGATCGACCCGGCGTACGAGACGGAGTACGCCGGCGCGAAGGACGCATGGGAGGAACGGGTCGAGGCGTCCTTCACCACCCCCGACCCCACCGCGCGCCCCACCCAGACCCAGGTGCTCGGCCTCCTCGACACCCTGGTCACCGAGGAGGACATCCTCATCAACGCCGCAGGTTCGCTCCCCGGCGACCTGCACAAGCTCTGGCGCACCCGCTCCCGCGACCAGTACCACGTGGAGTACGGCTACTCCTGCATGGGCTACGAGATCCCGGCCGCGATCGGCGTCCTGCTCGCGACCGGCGCCCACGGGCACCCTGACCGGCCCCGTCCCGTCTGGGCGCTCGTCGGCGACGGCACGTACCTGATGAACCCCACCGAGATCGTCACCGCCGTCCAGGAGAACCTGCCCCTGAAACTGCTGATCCTCCAGAACCACGGGTACGCCTCCATCGGCGGCCTCTCCGAAGCGGTCGGCGGCGAGCGTTTCGGCACGGCCTACCGCCACCGCGACGCCGACGGCGGCCTCACCGGCCCCCCGCTCCCCGTCGACCTGGCCGCCAACGCGGCCTCCCTCGGGATGCGGGTCCTGCGCGCCGACACCGTCGACGACCTGCGCAAAGCGCTCGCGGAGGCCCGCGGCGCGCAGGGTCCCACTTGTGTCTACGTCGAGACCGAAACGCCCGACACAGTGTCGGGCCCCCCTCCGGCACAGGCGTGGTGGGATGTTCCGGTAGCCGAAACCGCGAGCCGTCCGGCGGCGGTCAAGGCCCGGGAGGAGTACGACCGGCAGGTCGCCGCCCGACGCCGCCACCTGTGAAACCACGCCTGCGCCTGTCTGCAGCCTGAAGGAGTACGTCATGACGAAGACCGTCAACCACTGGATCGGCGGCAAGACGGTGGAGGGCACGTCGGGCAAGTACGGTCCGGTCACGGACCCGGCCACCGGCGCGGTCACCACGCAGGTGGCGCTCGCCTCGACGGAGGAGGTCGACGCCGCGGTGACCGCGGCGAAGGCCGCGTACGCGACATGGGGCACGTCCTCCCTCGCCCAGCGGACCGCCGTCCTCTTCCGCTACCGCGCGCTGCTGGACGCCCACCGCGACGACATCGCCGCCCTGATCACCGCCGAGCACGGCAAGGTGCACTCGGACGCGCTGGGCGAGGTCGCCCGAGGTCTGGAGATCGTCGAGCTGGCGTGCGGGATCACCACCCAGCTCAAGGGCGAGTTGTCCACCCAGGTCTCCAGCCGGGTCGACGTCTCCTCGATCCGCCAGTCCCTCGGCGTGGTCGCGGGCATCACCCCGTTCAACTTCCCCGCCATGGTGCCGATGTGGATGTTCCCGCTGGCGATCGCGTGCGGCAACACGTTCGTGCTGAAGCCGAGCGAGAAGGACCCGTCGGCCGCCAACCTGCTGGCCGAGCTGGCGGCCGAGGCCGGCCTCCCGGACGGCGTCCTCAACGTCCTGCACGGCGACAAGGTCGCCGTCGACGGCCTGCTCAACCATCCCGACGTGGCGGCCGTCTCCTTCGTCGGCTCCACCCCCATCGCCCGCTACATCCACGCCACCGCCTCCGCCAACGGCAAGCGCGTCCAGGCCCTCGGCGGCGCGAAGAACCACATGCTCGTCCTCCCGGACGCCGACCTGGACGCGGCGGCCGACGCGGCGGTCTCGGCGGCGTACGGCTCCGCCGGTGAGCGCTGCATGGCGATCTCGGCGGTCGTCGCGGTCGGCGCGATCGGCGACGAGCTGGTCGCCAAGATCCGCGAGCGCGCCGAGAAGATCACGATCGGCCCCGGCAACGACCCCGCCTCCGAGATGGGCCCCCTGATCACCGCCGCCCACCGCGACAAGGTCGCCTCGTACGTCACGGGCGCCCCCGCCCAGGGCGCGGAGGTCGTCCTCGACGGCACGGGCCACACGGTGGAGGGCTTCGAGGACGGCCACTGGATCGGCCTCTCCCTCCTGGACAAGGTCTCCACCGACTCCGACGCGTACCGGGACGAGATCTTCGGCCCGGTCCTGTGCGTGCTCCGCGTGGAGACGTACGAGGACGGCGTCGCGCTCATGAACGCCTCGCCGTTCGGCAACGGCACCGCGATCTTCACCCGCGACGGCGGCGCGGCCCGCCGCTTCCAGCTGGAGGTCGAGGCGGGCATGGTCGGCGTCAACGTGCCGATCCCGGTCCCGGTGGGCTACCACTCCTTCGGCGGCTGGAAGGACTCCCTCTTCGGCGACCACCACATCTACGGCAACGACGGCGTGCACTTCTACACCCGCGGCAAGGTCGTCACCACCCGCTGGCCGGACCCGGCGGACGCGCCGTCGGGCGTCGACCTGGGGTTCCCGCGCAACCACTGACCGCCCTCACGCTGGTCTCCGCCCGCCCGTAGCGACGATGACGCCACGGGCGGGCGTTTTCGTGATTGTCGTACCCTTCGTGGACTTGTGGTGTACGGGGACTTGTGGTGTACGGGGCGAGGGGGAGCACAGGTGATTCGGGTCGTCGTCGTGGATGACGAGCGGCTGGTCCGTTCGGGTCTGCGGGCTGATGCCCCGCTGGGCCATCCGCGGCGCGGCGTGCTTGGAGATGCTCTTGACGCCGGTGGAGAGCAGCAGGCGCCCGGCGACGATGGCGAGCGGGATGAACCAGGCGGGGTCGGCGACCACGGGGTACGCGGTGTTCGGCCCGGGGCGTACGGTCTGGACGAGCGCGCCGCCCTCGACGCGGTACTCAGTGGGCACGGCCTCGCCGTTCGCGTCCTTCGCCCAGGGCGCGTCGAAGGTGCCGAGGTAGGTGTCCCCGTGGCTGACCAGGACGCTGCCGTCCTCCAGGTGCTCGGTGACCGCGTCGGCGGGCAGGTCGAGCGGGAACCGGTACTCGGTCGGCGCCTGTGCGTCCCGCAGGGTGATCAGGGCCCGCACCCCGTCCCGGTTCGGCTGCACCGCGAGGTCGAAGCCCTCCTCGGCGTCGGCGTACACGACGGTCCCGCCGGTGCTGCGCGCGGCGGAGGAGTGCGCTCCGCCGGGCAGGCCGAACCGCACGGTGTCGTCGCCGTAGGTGGACTCCACCGCGCCGTCGGCGGTGGCGGGGGCGGTGATCCGCGCGGTGTGCGCGTCGGCGGGCACCTCGAAGCGGGTGGCGCCGTCCGCGAGGGCGGTCCCGGGGACGAGGTCCGCGGTCCCGGTGACGCGCTCCACCGCCTCGGCGGCCTGCACGACCCGGGCGGTGGAGGCGGTGTCGGCCTGGGCGGCCGTCGCGGTGAGGAGTACGGCACCGGCGGTGCAGGCGGCGACGAGTAACCGGGCGGCGCCGCGGTGACGGCGGATGGATCGATCGGTGGTGCGAGACATGTGCGTCCTTGCTGACGGCCCGGGAGCGGGCCCCTGGTGAACAACAACGCCCAGCAGCCTGGCAGCGGGCCCCCGCCCGGGGAATCCGTCCGGCGGCGGTGGATGACCCCCGCCGGTCGGCGGGGGCGAACCGGCCGGAGGAGACGGCGGTCCGTGGAGGGACGGCGCAAGGGGACGGCGCAGAGGGCGGCGCAGTGGGACGTACAGAGGGGCGGCGCAGAGGACGGCGCAGAGGGACGTACAGAGAGGCGGCGCAGCGGACCGTGCAGCGGGACGTGCAGAGGGGCGGCGCAGCGGGACGTACAGAGGGGCGGCTGAGGAAAACGGGATGCCGGGCCCCGGACCCGTACCGCATCCTGGGGCCCATGAACACCCCCGCCCTCCCGCCCCGTTACGAGATCCGCGCGCTGCACACCTCATCCACCGTCACCGTCTACCAGGCGTACCGGCCCGCCATCGGGCTCCCCGCCGCGCGCGACGGGCGGTTCCCCGCCGAGTGGAAGCGGGACCGGATGACGTGGATCAAGCCCAGCTTCCTGTGGATGATGTACCGCTGCAGTTGGGGCACCAAGGAGGGCCAGGAGGTCGTGCTCGCCGTCGAGATCGACCGGAGCGGCCTGGAGTGGGCCCTCGCGCACGCCGAACTCTCCCACTACGTACGGGGTGTCCACGCCGACCAGGCTGCCTGGAAGCGCGGCCTGCGCACCGCCCCCGCCCGGGTGCAGTGGGACCCCGAGCGCGACCTGGACCTGAGCCCGCTCCCGTACCGATCCCTCCAGCTGGGGCTGAGCGGGGAGGCGTCCCGGCGGTACGCGGACGAGTGGACCGTCTCCGTACGCGATGTCACCCCGCTCGCCCGCGAGGTGCACGCGGCGGTGCGTGCGGGGGAGCGGGAGCGGGCCGCCGCCCTGCTGCCGGTGGAGACGCCGCTCGACCTCGACGCTCCGCGGCCGGTGCGGGGTGCGGTCCCGGCGCCCGGGACGTGACTTTCGGCAGTGCCGGAAGGCCGCCGGCCTTCGTAGCCTCTTCCTGTGAACAGCCTTCCCCTCGTGCGCAGCCTCCCTTTCGTGCGCTGCCTCCCCTTCGCGAAGAGCCTCTCTGTCGTGGACGGGACTCCTGATGGATCCCGCCCCGGGCCGGTGCCCGGCCTTCGGCGGGCGGGGCCGGGGGGCCTGCTGGTGTCCGCCGTGGCGGCGTTCGGCGCGCTGAGTCTGGTGGGGTGGTGGTGGGGTCTGCCCACCGCGCTCGCCGCGTTCGTCGCGGGGCGGGGACCCGGGCGCGGCAGGACGCTCGCCCTCCTGCTGGCCGGAGCCCTCGTCGCCGGGGCGGTGGCGGTGGCCGTGGTGCCTTCCCTGCTCGGTCTCGGGACGCAGTTCGTCGCGGTGGTCGTTCTCGCGGTGCTCGTGCCCTGGTTCGTGGGGCGGTTCTCACGCCAGTACCGGGAACTGGCTCGGGCCGGCTGGGCGATGGCCGAACAGATGGAGCGGGAGCGGCAGTTGGTGGCCGAGCAGGCGCGACTGCTGGAGCGGGCCCGCATCGCCCAGGACATGCACGACGTCCTGGGTCACGACCTCAGCCTCATCGCCCTGTCGGCCGGCGCCCTGAAACTGGCGCCCGGCCTGGACGAGCCGCACCGGCGGGCCGCTCAGGACATCCGGGGCAGGGCCGCCGCCGCGGTGGAGCGCCTCGGCGAGGTGATCGGTGTCCTCCGCGAGCAGAGCGAGGGCCCGCCGCAGGGGCCGGGGGACTTCGACATCGCCCGGCTCGTCGGTGACGCGGCCGCCTCCGGGCTCGCCGTCGGACTCTCGGTGGACGGGGAGGCGGCGGCGGGCCTCCCTCCCGCCGTCGAACGAGCCGCGCACCGTGTCGTCCAGGAAGGTCTGACCAACGCGGCCAAGCACGCGCCCGGCGCGCCCGTGAGCGTCGAACTCGCGCACACCGCGACCGAGACCCGGGTGGTGGTCCGCAACGAGGCCCCGGAGGCGCCGGCCGGACCGCCTCCCGGGCACGGGGGTCGCGGACTCGTCGGTCTGGACGAGCGCGTCCGGCTCGTCGGCGGCACCCTCGACCACGGCCCCCGGGACGGCGGCTTCGTCATCGCCGCCCGGCTGCCCCATCGTGCCCCCGCGCAGCCTCCGCGCCGCCGGGCCTTCCCGTATCCGGCGAGCCCCGCGCCCGCCGGATACGGGAAGGCCCGGCGGCGGGTCCGCCGTACCCTGCTCACCGCGCTGGCGGTGCCGCTGGCCACGGGTGCGGTGCTGCTCGCCGTGGTGGGGGCGTGGGAGACGGTGGCCGCGTCCCGGTCCGTCCTGGACCCGCGCGACTACGCCCGCCTGCGGGTGGGGCAGGATCGGACAGAGCTGCGAGAGGTGCTGCCGGAGCGGCAGTCGGTGGACCGGCCGACGGGCGCCGGGCCGGAGGAACGAGGGGTGACGTGCGAGTTCTACGCGATGACGGCCGACCGCTTCGACGACCGGTCCGGAGACGCGTACCGGCTCTGCTTCCGGGACGGCAGGCTGGTCTCCCGCGACGCGCTGACGCCGTGAGCGCCCGATGAGCGGGCCGGACGCGGCCAGGGCAGCGGGCACGACTCCGACGGAGGCGGCCAGAGCAGCGGGCACGCCCTCGACGGAGGCGGCCTGGGCGTCGGACACGACTCCGACGGAGGCGGCCAGAGCAGCGGGCACGCCCTCGACGGAAGCGGCCAGGGCAGCGAACACGACTCCGACGGAGGCGGCCAGAGCAGCGGGCACGCCCTCGACGGAAGCGGCCAGGGCAGCAGACACGACTCCGACGGAAGCGGCCAGGGCAGCGGACACGACTCCGACGGAAGCGGCCAGGGCAGCGGGCACAGCTCAGGCGGCGGATGCGACCGGGCCCGGACCGATCCGGGTGCTCGTCGCCGACGACGAGCCGATGATCCGTGCGGGTGTGCGGGCCCTGCTGGCCACCGACCCGGACATCGAGGTCGTCGCCGAAGCCGCCGACGGGCACGAGGCCGTAGAGCTGGTCCGGGCCCACCGTCCGCACGTGGCGGTCCTCGACGTGCGGATGCCCAAGGCCAACGGCATCGAGGCCGCGGCCGAGATCCGCCGCACGCTGCCGACCACCGGCGTCGTCATGCTGACCACGTTCGGCGAGGACGACTACATCCTGCGCGCACTGGGCTGTGGTGCCGCCGGATTCCTGATCAAGTCGGGTGAACCCGAGGAACTCCTCGCCGGAGTACGGGCCGTGGCCGACGGCGCCGCCTATCTGTCACCGAAGGTCGCCGCCCGCGTGGTCGCGCACCTCGCGTCCACCGGGGCCGAGGCCCTGGCCGGCCGCCGGGAAGCCGCCCGGGAAAGCGTCGCCGGGCTGACGCCCAGGGAGCGCGAAGTGCTGTCGTACCTCGGCAACGGGCTGTCCAACAGGCAGATCGCCCGGCGGCTGCACCTGGTCGAAGGAACGGTGAAGGCGCACGTCAGCTCCGTCCTGACCCGCCTCGGCGTCGACAACCGGGCCGCCGCCGCCGTGGTCGCCCACGAGGCCGGGATCCCGTCCCCGCCACCGCCCGAACAGCGCTGAGGCGAGGCGTTCGGCGGGCCGCCCCAACGTGAGCAGGACCGCCGCCGCGACTGCCCCGCCGAGCACTCCGCCACCGAGCACGTCATGCGGGTAGTGGACCCCCACCAGGACCCGCAGCAGCGCCGCGGCCACCGCCAACGGCAGGGTCACGGCGGCCAGTCGGGGCCTGCGCACAGCCAGCCCGACCGCCAGGGCGGCGGCGAGGGTCGCGTGATTGCTCGGGAAGGACCAGTCGCCCGGCTCCGGACATCCGGCGACCACCTCGACGCCGTCAAGGGCCCGGCACGGGCGCTCCTCGTCGACGACCAGCTTCAGCGCCTCGCTGATGCCGTACGCCACCACGGTCCCGGCGCCGATCAGGACGGCTCCCGCCGCCAGGCCCGCGTCCCGTCGGCGTACGGCGGCCCAGCCGAGACCGAGCAGCAGCAGCCCCAGGAGCGCCAGGGTGCCCTCCGAGGCCGCCTCCAGTACGTGGCCCAGCCACCCCGGAGCGTCCGCGACCGCCCCCGTCAGTGACCGGTACGCCGTTGCGGACGTCCCGTGCGCGACCTCGACCGGGCCGGGCCGGCCGAGCCCTCCCGGTGACAGCAGGACGATCAGGGCGGCCGCCGTCGCCAGCAGGGCCGCCGATCCGAAGAGCCGCCGAGGCAGCGCGTGTCGATGTGTGTGGTTCGCCATGCCGGTGAACGTACGAAGGCGCGGTGGCCGGACGCAGGGGCCGAACGGCAGGGTCCACCCCCGACGAACGTCAGGGGTCGTCCGGGCGAGGGCACGCCGGCGGAACACTGAGCCCCCGGCCACGCCCGCCCGATAAGCAGCCGATGTCCGCAATGGCCTTCGGCCGGGATGAGGCCCGTACCGCATCCGGAGTACGGGGAGGGCGCACCGTACCTCTCAGGGAGGCTGCCCACCTCACCCTGGCGGCACTTCGACCGGTTGCGTCCTCCGTTTAGGGTCGAGGGATGGAGACCCCTACTGTTCGACGGCGGCGATTGCTGCCCCGTACCCCTGGCCGGTGGGCCGCGGCGCTCGCCGCGCTCGCCGTGCTCGTGGGCGGCGGCACCTGGACCGCTGTCGCCGACGACGGCCCGCCCGCCGTGCAGCGCGAGGACCGGACGCTGCGCCCGGCCGGGGTGCCGATCGACACCTCGTACTTCACCGCCGGAGGTTCCGGTAAGCGGCCGGCCGTGCTCATCGGCCACGGCTTCGGCGGCAGCAAGAACGACGTACGGGCCCAGGCCGAGAAGCTGGCCGCCGACGGGTACGCGGTGCTGACCTGGTCGGCACGCGGGTTCGGCAAGTCCGGCGGGCCGATCTCGCTGAACGACCCCGACGGCGAGGTCAGGGACGTCTCCGGGCTCATCGACTGGCTGGCGACCCGCCCCGAGGTCGAGCTGGACGCGAAGGGCGACCCCCGGGTCGGCCTCACCGGCGCCTCCTACGGCGGGGCCGTCTCCCTGCTCGCCGCCGGACACGACCGGCGGGTCGACGCCATCGCGCCCGTGATCACGTACTGGAACCTGGCCGACGCCCTCTTCCCGGACGGGGTCTTCAAGAAGCTCTGGGCCGGGATCTTCGTGACCTCCGGCGGCGGCTGCGAGAAGTTCGAGAAGCGGCTCTGCGAGATGTACGAGCGGGTCGCCGTCAGCGGCAAGCCCGACGCCGAGGCCCGTGCCCTGCTCACCGAGCGCTCGCCCTCCGCCGTGGCCGACCGCATCAAGGTGCCTTCCCTCCTCCTCCAGGGACAGTCCGACTCCCTCTTCCCGCTCGGCCACGCGGACGCGATGCAGAAAGCGATCAGCGCCAACGGCGCACCCGTCTCCGTCGACTGGATCTCCGGCGGTCACGACGGCGGCGACAACGAGACCGCGCGCGTCGAAGGACGCGTCGGCTCCTGGTTCGACCGCTACCTGAAGGAGGAGACCGGTACCGACACCGGACCCGCCTTCCGCGTCACCCGTACCGGAGGCGTCGACTCCACCGACGGCGCCGCCCTCAAGCGCGGCGCGAGCAGCGACACCTACCCGGGGCTGCGCAGCGGCGGCCGGGAGATCCCGCTGCGGGCGACAGGCGGAGGCGGCGCGTCCGCCGAAAACGGAACCGGAACCGGAACCGGAACCGGAACCGGAACCGAAAACGGAACCGCCAACGGAACCGGAGTCGGCCCCGCCAACGGAACCGGAGCCGGCCCCGCCACCAAACACACCGGCTCCACCGAGACGTTCCGCAACCCCGCCGGCTCCGCCCCGCCCGCCATCTCCGCCGTACCGGGCGTCGGCGGCGGGCTCTCCCAGCTCTCCTCCCTCGGCGTCGGGCTCTCGCTCGACTTCCCCGGGCAGTTCGGCCGCTTCGAGTCGGCCCCGCTGACCACCGCCGTACGCGTCACCGGAACGCCCACCGTCCGCGTGGACGTCAGGGCGACCGAGGGCCGCGACGCGGTGCTCTTCGGCAAGGTGTACGACGTGTCGCCGGACGGCAGGCAGCAGGTGCTGCCCTCCCAGCTCGTCGCCCCCTACCGGATCACCCCCGACCAGCAGGGCAAGCCGGTGGAGCTGGCGCTGCCCGCCGTGGACCACGAGTTCGACGCCGGGCACCGGATGCGGCTCGTCCTCTCCGCGACCGACCTCGGCTACGCGTCCCCCGCCGAGCCCGCCGCGTACACCGTGACCGTCAAGGGACCGCTGACCGTCCCCACCGCACCCGCCGTCACCACCGCCGCGGCCACCCTCCCGTGGTGGACCTGGGGCCTCCCGGCCGCCGCCCTCGTCATCGCGGCCGGTCTGCTGCTCACGGCCCGCCGCCGTACCGCCACGCCCGCGCCGGACCCCGCGCTCACCGACGTACCGCTCCAGATCACCGGGCTCTCGAAGAAGTACGCGAAGTACGTCGACCGGTACGCCGTGCGCGAGCTGTCCTTCCGCGTCGAGAAGGGGCAGGTCCTCGGGCTGCTCGGCCCCAACGGCGCCGGCAAGACCACCACCCTGCGCATGCTCATGGGGCTCATCACCCCCGACGAGGGCGAGATCCGCGTCTTCGGGCAGGCCATCCGCCCCGGTGCCCCGGTCCTCTCCCGCGTCGGCGCCTTCGTCGAGGGCGCGGGCTTCCTGCCGCACCTCTCCGGGCGCGCCAACCTGGACCTGTACTGGCAGGCCACCGGGCGTCCCGCCGAGGACGCCCACATCGACGAGGCGCTGGAGATCGCCGGGCTCGGCGACGCGCTCGCCCGTGCGGTACGGACGTACTCCCAGGGCATGCGGCAGCGGCTCGCCATCGCGCAGGCCATGCTCGGCATGCCGGACCTGCTGATCCTCGACGAGCCTACCAACGGGCTCGACCCGCCGCAGATCCGCGAGATGCGGGATGTGATGATCCGTTACGCGGCCGGGGGCCGGACCGTCATCGTCTCCAGCCACCTCCTCTCCGAGGTCGAACAGTCCTGCACCCACCTGGTCGTCATGGACCGGGGCCGGCTCGTGCAGGCCGGACCGGTCGCCGAGATCACCGGATCCGGCGACATGATCCTGGTGACCACGGCCGACGAGGTGTCCGAGCCGCTCGCGGAGAAGGTCGCGTCCCTGCCCGGCATCGGCTCCGCCGTCCGCACCGACGACGGCCGCGGGCTCCTCGTCCGCCTCGATGGGGCCACCACCGCGCGCCTCGTCGCCGACCTCGTCCGGCTCGACGTCCCGGTCACCGGCGTCGGACCGCACCGCCGCCTGGAGGACGCCTTCCTCACCCTGATCTCCGGAGGAGCAGCATGAGCGCCCCCGTCCAGCCCCCAGCGGACCGCGTGGCGGCCGAGCACCCGGAGGCCGCCGGCTACCGGGCCGGGCGTACCCTCCCCCTCCGCGTCGAGGCGATGCGGCAGCTGCGCAGGCGCCGCACCCTGCTCATGGGCGGGATCCTCGCCGCCCTCCCCTTCATCCTGATCATCGCCTTCGCCATCGGCGGCTCGCCGGACGGCGAGGACGGCGGCGGAGGAGGCCGGGGCGGCAGCCGGATCAACCTGATGGACGTGGCGACCGAGTCCGCCGCGAACTTCGCCGCCACCTCGCTGTTCGTCTCGGCCGGGTTCCTGCTGGTGGTGCCGGTGGCGCTGTTCTGCGGGGACACCGTCGCCTCCGAGGCGAGCTGGTCCTCGCTGCGCTATCTGCTCGCCGCCCCCGTGCCGCGGGTGCGGCTGCTGTGGTCCAAGCTCGTCGTCGCGCTCGGCTTCAGCCTCGCCGCGATGGTGCTGCTGCCACTCGTCGCGCTGGCGGCGGGCACGGCGGCCTACGGATGGGGGCCGCTGAAACTGCCCACCGGGGGAGCGCTGGCGGCCGGGGACACCCTGCCCCGCCTCGCGCTCGTCGTCGCGTTCATCTTCGTCTCCCAACTGGTCACCGCCGGACTGGCGTTCTGGCTCTCGACGAAGACGGACGCCCCGCTCGGCGCGGTCGGCGGCGCGGTGGGCCTCACCATCGTCGGCAACGTGCTCGACGCCGTCACCGCGCTCGGCTCCTGGCGCGACTTCCTGCCCGCGCATTGGCAGTTCGCGTGGGCGGACGCGCTCCAGCCCCAATTGGAGTGGGGCGGCATGATCAAGGGGGCGGCGATCTCGGTGACGTACGCCCTGATCCTGTTCGCTCTGGCCTTCCGCGGGTTCAGTCGTAAGGACATCGTGTCCTGAACCTGATGTTCCGCGGGTTTGCCGTCCACAAGCGGGCCCTGCTGGACCGCTGTTGCCGCATCGAGATGGTTCCGCAACGCTTTCGTCGACTCCGGTCGGCGCCCTCGTACGTCACATTCACAGGTGTCGGAGACACCGTGATGACGTGGGGGGTTACGGATGGACCAGCGAAACGGACAGCGAACCACCGGCCGACGAACAGGGGCACGGGCAGGGGCACGGGCAGGGGGCCGCGCCCCGGCGGTGGCGCTCCTGCTCGCCACCGGGATGCTGCTCACCGCGTGCAGCGGCACCGGTCCGGCGGACGGCACCGCCACCGACAAGCGCGCCGGCACCCGCCCGGCGCAGGGGTCGACCGGCGGCGCGCAGCCCGCGCCCGGCTCGGCTCCAGCGGAGCGGGGACGGCAGACCGAGGAGAGCGGGGACACGGCCCGGCCCGGCACCGCGGCCCCCGACTACCTCTCCACCTTCGCCCTGGACGTGGACACCGCGAGCTACGGCTACGCGCGCCGCGCCCTCGGCGACGGCAGACTTCCCGACGCGACGGACGTGCGGCCCGAGGAGTTCGTCAACAGCTTCCGCCAGGGGTACGAGCGGCCCGTGGGCAACGGATTCTCCGTCACGCTCGACGGAGCGCGCATCGGCACCGACGGTGAGGGCGGTGGAACCGGGCCCTCCGACTGGTCGCTGCTGCGCGTCGGCCTGGCCACCGGGGCCGCTCCGCCGAGCAGCGAACGGCCGCCCGCCGCCCTCACGTTCGTCATCGACATCTCCGGCTCCATGGCCGGCCCCGACCGCCTGGGGCTGGTCAAGACGTCCCTGGACATCCTCACCGACGAGCTGCGCGACGACGACTCCGTCTCGCTGGTCACCTTCAGCGCCGCGGCCGAGACCCGGCTGCCGATGACCCGGCTCAAGGGCAACCGGAACAGGATCCGGGACGTGGTGGACGCGATGGAGCCGGCGCAGTCCACCAACGTGGAGGCGGGCATCGAGCGCGGCTACGAGGAGTCGGTCGAGGGACACCGCAAGGGCGTCAACAACCGGGTGGTGCTGCTCTCCGACGCCCTCGCCAACACCGGCGACACCGACGCCGACAACATCCTGGAGCGGATCGACTCCGCCCGCCGCGAGTACGGCATCACCCTCTTCGGGGTCGGCGTCGGCAGCGACTACGGCGACGCGTTCATGGAGCGGCTCACCAACCGGGGCGACGGCCACACCACGTACGTCGGTGACGAGGAGCAGGCCCGCAAGGTCTTCGTCGACCAACTGCCCGCCCACATCGAACTCCGGGCCCGGGACGCCAAGGCCCAGGTGGCCTTCGACCGCAGGACCGTGAAGCAGTTCCGGCTGATCGGCTACGAGAACCGCGAGGTCGCCGACGAGGACTTCCGCGACGACAGCGTCGACGGCGGTGAGGTCGGCCCCGGCCACACGGTGACCGCGCTCTACGCCGTACGACTGCGCGAGGGCGCCTCCGGTCCGGTGGCCGAGGCGACCGTGCGCTGGCTCGACCCCAAGACCCGCGAGGCGCACGAGGAGAGCGGCTCGGTGCGGACCGGGACGATCGACGGCGAGCTGTGGGGCTCCGCGCCGCAGCGGCTCCAAGTGGCTGCCATCGCCGCCTACTTCGCCGACTCCTTGCGCGGCGGGGACCTGCCCGGCACGCCCACGCTCGATGAACTGGCTTCCCGGGCAGCGAAGTTGGCGGGCGATACCGACGACGGTTCCGTACGGAAGCTGGCGAAGGCGATCGGGCAGGCGGAGGCGCTCAGGAACGGGGCCGAGCCGGAGGGCGGGGGAGAGGCGGGCGAGGGGGAGATCGGCTGATCCGGCAGGCGGCGCGACGGAGCACCGTGTTCGCACAGTCATGCGGAATATAGCTGTGCGAACGGCTGTCACCCGTCATGATGTCGGCCATGACCTCCCTGTTCCTGGTGCTCTCGGTGATCGTCACCGGCCTCTACGCGGGCTTCATGCTGGCGTTCCTGACCGCGATCATGCCCGGCCTCGCCGCGCTGACGGACGAGCAGTTCACGGCGGCGATGCGCCGCTTCAACGAGAAGGTCCCCCGGCCCCTCTTCCTCGTCCTCTTCCTCGGCGTGGTCGCCCTGCCCGCCGCCGCGCTCTTCACCGGGCTCGGCGAGCACGACGCCGTGGAAGGCCCCGCGCTCGTGGGAGCACTCGTCTGCGTGGTCGCCGGGCACCTGGTCACGATCGCCGGGAACATCCCGCTCAACAACGCCCTGGCGACGTCGGAGGGCGGCGACGACAGCGCCGCCCGCAAGGCCTTCGAACCCCGCTGGAACACCTTCCACCGGATCCGCACCGCGTTCGTGCTGGGGGCGTCCGTCCTGCTGGCCATCGCGCTGTAGGGCCGGGCGCCGCCCGGCAGGCGGCAGTTCGACACCGGGCCCGGGTCCATCGGCCGGGCGACTCACACGTTGGGGACCTTGAGCCGGTCCCAGGTGGCCTTCCCCGGGATGCCGTCCGCGTCGGTGCCCGTGTAGCCCAGCTTGCGCTGCCAGGCGGCGTAGGAGTTCCGGTCGGCGGTGGACCAGGCCGGGCCGGGGCCCACCGTGTACCGGCCGCACCCCTCGGCCACCAGACGCCTGCCCATCGCCGCGACGATCGGGCTGTTGCGGCCGACCGTGAAGAACGACGCCCCCGGGAACGGCTCGTACGTCGGTTTCGGCGGTGGCTCGGCGGGCCCGTCCGGCGCGCCGTCCAGCCGCTTGCCGATCCTGGTGCGCATCGAGTTCATGGTGAAGCCGCGCGGATCGATCTTGCCCGGCTGCCACTCCAGGTGCCCGATCACCGACCGCTGCGACCAGCCGTGCGCCCGGCAGACGGCCGCGGCGGCGCGCTCGATCGCCAGCAGCTGGGCCGCCGGCCACGGGTCCTTCCCGTCACCGAGGTTGACGCACTCGAAGCCGTAGAAGTACCGGTTGCCGTCGGTGTTGGCCTCGTTGTCCGGGGGCAGGGCCTTCTCCGCGACCACGGCACGCAGCACGTCGTCGTCGCCGAGCCCGGCGTGGTTGGCGCGCCCGTTCCCCACGAGGTACACGGTCCCGTCCTTGGCGATCACGCCGTGACAGAGGGGGCCGGGGAGGGCGGAGTGGCCGTTGTAGCAGAGCTCGACCGAGGTCGCGGTGCCCGACGTGACGGTGTGATGGATCATGACGCCGTGCGTCGGGCCCCAAGGCCCCTTGTGATTCCGGTTGTTCGTACGCCAGCTCCGGTGTTGGACGACGGTCAGGCCTTCGTCGCGGAGGGCTTTGAGCAGCTTGTCGGCGGACAGCGGCGTCGCCATCGTGGCGCTCCCTTCCAAGTGGTGCGGCGGTTCGCGGGGGTGTTCGGCCGGTGGAGGGCAGGTTCGGCCGACGGACGGCACGCCAAAGCTGCGCGCGCCCGAACGGGTCTGCGGGAAGGTGGGAGAGTGCCCGGCGGAAGGATTCCGTATGCGGGCCGTACAGGAACGATTTGCCCGTTCTTGCGCCGCCCTGAACGTCGTTTCGGCCCGAACGTTTCGTCGGCCCACCACTCTTGCGCCCGGGATTCCGCTTAGCGGGGCGCGGGGGGTGGATGGGGCCGGAGTGCCGGCTGTGGGGGGCACGGGCGTTCCCGCACCGGCCCGTCCCGCCGCCCGTCCTGCCGCCCGTTCCGCTGCCGCTGCCGCTACTGCCGCTGGAGAAAGGCTGTGCTACCGGTCGAGGACGAGGGGGCGCAGCCGCTGGGAGACCGGCAGGCAGAGGCGGGCCCGCACGGATGCACGGGCCGGGAAGTCGTGGTCGAACCGGGCGTCGTGGGTCACCGGGGCGCCAACCTGCTCGGACCGGCGAAGAGGCCCTCCGGTGCGGAGGGCCTCACGGTCGTGCGGTCGGTGTGCCCCCGGCAGGACTCGAACCTGCGGCCAAGCGCTGAGAAGGCACTTATTCTAACGTATCTCTACCGTCCTGACCTGGCACTTTATAGGCCAGTGATGCATCGTCAGCTGTTTTGGGGGGCGCATGTTGGACGATCTTGCTCGCTGACTGGTGGTGGGATCATGGAGGAAGAGTCCGTAGCGATTCGGGGACCCGTTTCCTTGACGAGGGGCGCCACGGGCGAGACCTGATCGAGGTGCCGACCATGGATACCACCTTTGACGTAAGGGTCTGGCAGATCGAGCGGGGCTCCGGGAAGCTGCGCGAGTCCTACGGGGTCCGCTGGTCCGTCGGTGGAAAGCGCCATCGCAAGACGTTCCAGACGTTCGCGCTGGCCGACGGTTTCCGAGCGGAGCTGGTGACCGCGACGCACGCCGGAGAGCCGTTCAACATGTCGACCGGCTTGCCGGACCGGCATGAGCCGAGAACTTCCTCGGTCGGGTGGTACGACTTCGCCGTCCAGTTCACGGACGCCTAGTGGCCGCGTGTGTCGGCGAATCACCGGAAGCACGGCTCGCACGTTGATGATCGTCACCACTGCGCTGATGGACCGGGATCCGCCGGGCGTCCCTTCCCGCCGGGTCCGTACGGCCCTGAGCGATTGGGCTTTCAACACCAACCGCCGCGACGATGACCCGGATGACGTGGTCGCGGTACTCGGCTGGGTGCGGCGGCATACTCCGACCATGGACGCCTGGACCGATCCGCTCATCGTCCAGGACGTTCTGCTGGTACTGGGAACGCTGCTGGACGGGAGACGGGCGGCCGCTTCGTCTGTGAAGCGGCATCGACGGGTCCTGCATCTGCTGATGAGGTATGCGATCGTCCGCGGCATTCTGCGGTCCGATCCGGTTCCTGAGGGGCGGAATCTCACACCGCAGTCTGCCGGTGCGATCGACCGGCGCCGGCTGCTGAACGAGCGGCAGGCGGCACAGTCGCTCGACTGGATCCGCGGTCGGCCGCGCAGCGGGCAAAGGCTGCAAGCATTCTTCGCCACGTTGTACTTCACGGGGCTACGTCCGGAAGAAGCTGTCGCGCTGCATGTCTCAGACCTTGTCCTGCCTACCTCGGGGGTAGGACAGTGAGCCGACATCGTGGTCCACACCGCCGAGCCCGAGATCGGGCGCACGTGGACCGACAGTGGAACCCGGCACGATCAGCGACGTCTGAATGCCAGAGCAGAGGGTGAAACGCGCATAGTGCCGTGCCCTCCGACCTTGTCCACCCTCTTGAGGGCGCGTATCCAGGAGGCGAGCCTGCTCCCCGACGATCGACTCGTTCCCGGGGAACGCGGCGGAGTCCTCGCCGGTTCCGTCTACCGCCGTACGTGGGACCACGCCCGCAGGGCAACCCTGCCACCCCACGTATACGCGTCACCGACAGGACAACGCGTGTACGACCTTCGGCACACCAGGCTGACGATGTGGCTGAACAACGGCATCCCGCCTGCTCAGGTGGCCGAGTGGGCCGGCACCAGCGTTGCCATGCTGTTCGCCACGTACGCGCAGTGCATCAGTGGTCAAGAGCAAGATCTGCGGCAGCGACTCGACGAGATGCCGGACGCCTCGGCCACCCTGATTGCGTGATCGCCGGTGAGGGTCACCGCTCCCGTCGGTAGGGGTCCGTGTACGGCTCCATGGACTGGCGGACCTCGTCCCGGACTGGGTCCATGAGGGGCCCGGGGGCGTAGTAGCGGGCGCGGGCCTTGCCGTGGGCGACGAGCCAGCCGCGGGCCACGAGCTCCCGGATGTCGCGGATGGCTTGCTGGTCGCTGAGGTCGGCGTCCTGCTGGTAGACGGTGCGGCGCACCTTCGCGTCGGAGAAGGCGGGCAGCAGGGCATAGACCACCCGCTCGTCCAGACCGGTGGCCTCGACGCCTTCGACCAGACGGGTCCAGGCCCGCGACATGACGTCGAAGCGGCGCTGGGCCTGCTGGGCCTGTCGGTGATGGGCGGTCAGGCAGAACCGGATCCAGGGGCGGGTATCCCGCTCGGGGCTCCAGTGCGGGCCGCCCACATCCTCGAGGATCTGGTAGTAGGCGTAGGTGTTCTGTCCCCGGCCGAGCCATTCCTCGATGGAGGAGAATTCGGGGGGCATTAGAGCCTCGCGGGAGAACACGAGCGTGGACAGGGCGCGGGACATGCGTCCGTTGCCGTCCTTCCACGGATGGACCTTGACGAGGTTGAGGTGCGCCATGGAGGCGCGGACGTGGACGGGTGCGTCGAGATCGCCCTCGTTGAGCCAGTCGATGAACTCCGACATGAGGGCGGCGACGTCCGCCTGGTCCGGTGCGGTGTAGGCGGGGACCAAGGGGTCGTCGGGGCTAGTGACGTAGACGGGTCCGTCGCGCCAGCGGCCGGGGCGCTTGTCGAGGTGGTGGCCCTGGAGCATGAAGTGCAGCCCGTTGAGCAGGCCGGCGTCGTACCGGAAGCCGTCTCCGGCGTCGGCGAGGGCCTGGATGTAGGTCATGCCGCGCTGGTAGCCCTCCAACTCGGCTCGCGTCTTTTCTCCGGTCTCCAGGGGTTCCTCACCCGACATGAGGGCTTCCACGTCGTCGACCGTCGCCGCGTACCCCTCGATGGTGTTCGATCCGGCGATCGCCCGGGCGGTGAGGTTGCGGCGCAGCTGGCGGGTCCAGCGCGGAGTGGCCCGGAGCATGTGGCGCAGAGAGCGGCGCATGCTCTCGATCTCGTCGAGGGCGCGGCGGTCGGCGGCGTCCAGGGAAGGTGTTTTGTACAGCATGACTCCATGACATGATAATTCTGTCACGGAGTCAACCTGTCGCTGAGGTGATTCCTTGCCCTTGCCGGCAGCTCCGTCGCTGGTGTGGGCTTTTTGGCCGTGACGTGCAGCCTCCCGCTCTTTCGCAGCGCAGCTGGTGGGTGCAGGTATCGGCCCGGCCGTCCCGGTCGTGAAGGTCTTGCCCATGAGCGGACCGGGCGTGCATCCGGCCCCATCGGGTGCCGGAAGGGGCGCGGTGGGTCGACCTCGACCCAGGGGGTGAGTGCAGCTGCCGGGTCGCCGCGTTCGGGGAGCCAGGCGGCGAGCCGCCGCCAGACCTCGCCGGCGTGGGCCGGGCGATCGTTCGGTGCCTTTGAGAGGAGTTCGAGCACGAGGGTTTCCAGGTCCGAGGGGGTCTCGGGACGCAGGTCACGCAGAGGGGGCGCAGCCCAGCCGTGCCCTCCGTGGATCTCCTGCCCACCGAGCGCCGCTCGCGTACGTCACGGCCGGACAACGCCCGTACAAGCCAGGCCGCCCACCCGGACAGCCTGCCCGCACCGCCGGACGGTCACGCTCTGTGCGGCGTCGGGCGCTCCCCGCGGAAGATCGGGCACGTCACTCTCGGTGATGTGAACCAGGAAGCGGGGGCCGTGGCCCCCTCATTCAGGCGCACAAGCCGACCTCTTGAGCTTCACGGCTCTCTGCGCCGCTACACGTCGCGGCGCCCGCGCGTTTGCCGTGTCGCCGGGGGCGGGCTCGCTGTGCACCGGTCTCCGGACGGTCCTCGAGACGGCGGCCTCATCACCACTGTCACCCTCCTCATCGCCGAGCCGACCGCGAATGCCGCATGCATGGCCGGGTGCGCGGTCGTGAGGCCCGCCTCGACGTCCGCCTGGACGGGAGTGAACTGCGGATCGAGGTCACTGACGCCTGCGGCGACAGGTGGCCGACGCCACGACACCTCGGCAGTACCGGCGAGTCGGGGCATGGATTGCGCCTTGTCGAGGCGCTCGCTGACGACTGGGGCGTGCGCCCGCACCACCCCGGAGACAAGATGGTGTGGGCCATGTGCCGCCAGTGAGGTGCGAGAGTCGTGTCAGAAGCGGAACCCGAACAGTCCGCCTTCGTCGTAGGCGTCGGTCAGGCGGGGCTCGATGAGGTAGGGGGAGGGGTCGAAGCCGTCCAGGCGGGCGCGTTCCAGCTTGTCCGAGTTGAACGTCACGATGTACTGGAGACCTTCCTCCTCGGCGACCTCGGACGCCAGCGTCAACGCCTCAGTCACCTGGCGGTCGTCCACCCCGTCGAAGAGATGGCTGTCGTGGACCAGGAAGCCGGGCCCACGGTCGTGACGGAGGGCGATCACCGCGGCCGTGAGATCAAGGCAGAAGATCACCATCTTGTTAATGCCGACGCTGCCTTGACTGTCGACATGTGCCGAGATTTCCAAGCTGCTGGTGCCGGCCCTGATGGTGAGGTATGCCTGCCGGTCCTGCCCGTAGAGGCGGCGAGCGAAGCGGGCGAAGAGCCAGGTGGCCTCCCGGGTCTGCTCGCTGCGCTCCTCCAGGTCGAGCTCCAGTTCCTCCTGGAGCTCGGCGCGCTGCGCCGTGATCTCCCGCTGGCTGGCCTCCATGAACTGCGCCGTCTCATGCTGTTTGCGGAGCGCTTCGAGTGCCGCCTGCTTCTGGGCGAGCAACTGCTGGAGCGCTGTGAGGCCGTCGAGGGCGCCTCCGTCGCGCAGTGCGCTCAGTGTCTCGGTGAGCTCCTCACCGAGACGGGCGCGCTCGTGTTCGCGCGCCGTGAGTCTGGCCTGCGTCTCCTCGATCTCGTCGGCGAGGTAGCGGCGGCGGTTGCGGACGATGGACGCGTGGAAGCCGCGTACGTCCTCGAAGGAGCGGTGTACCCGGTCGGGCAGAACAATGCCTAGTTCCCGGTACATGGCGTCCACGTACGCCGTGTCTGGTTCGTTTGCCTCCTCCACCGCCCGCCGTAGTTCCGCCAGGTTTCGACGGTCGATCACGTCCTGCTCCGGGAGCGAGCGGACTCTCTTGTCCAACCCGTCGGCTCGCGCCTGGAGTTCTGCGTACGCGGGCACAACGTGGAAGGAGGCGATCTGCTCGCGGAGCCGGTTCACGTCGCCCTCCGCGACGATGATCCGTCCGCGCAGGTCCGCCGTCGTACCGACGACCTGGTGCCAGGACGGATCGTTCATCGCTGACCGCAGCTGCCGTCGGGTCGCTTCCCGTGCGGCGATGTCGCGGTAGCCGGCGGCGAGTCGCCAGTCCAGGCCGAGGAGATAGGCGAGGTTGGCCGCAGCCTCGGCCGTCGGCTGCTGCGGATAGGTCCGCACCGGGTCGTTGAAGGCGTGTGATCCGACGCGGCGTACGAGAAGCGACAGCAGGGCGCGCCCCGAGATGCCGGGGTGGTCGGCGGGCAGCCGGAAGAGGTTCGTCTCGATCCGTGTTCTCCACTCCGTCACAGGCATCTCACGGGCGAGGTTGAACGCGAAGAGCCCTCCGGCCTCGCCCTCGGTGCCGTCTGGAGCGTCGGTCAGGACGATGCCCTGCTGGGCACCGCGCCTGCTCACTTGTACCGGCTCCTCGTGCCCGGGCCAGTCCATGGTCAGCGTGAAGAGAGTGCGCCGAAGCCGGGTGTGGCCGGGCAGGCTGCCTTTACCGGCCTGAGCCCCCAGGGTGAAGTGCAGCAGCTCTACCAGGCTGGACTTGCCGGTGCCGTTGCGACTGTCCGTCTTCCTCGCCCCGGGGTGGGCCTCGGCGACCAGAAGATTGAGGCCGCGCCGGAACTCAACGGGGCGGAACCGAGGATCGTCAGCGCTCAGACGACGCAGCATCGTCCCTCCTTCTGGTCGGCGAGTCGGCTTGCCTTCTCGTCAGCAGATCGACGCGGAATTCGATCACACCGAGCGCGTACAGCACATCGAGCCCGAGGACGAACCAATGGAAGGAGACCGGAGAGTGGTGGCCGAGCCGGACACGTTCGGCGCGGAATCTCGACCAGGTCTGGGTAACGGTCATCGGCATGTCGAGGACCCGCAGGATCTGCGCACCGACGGAGAGCAGGGAGCGGTCCGGGGAGATGCCCTTCGTCGGCGTGATCACGCGGCGCTCCGGTCCGCCGCGCCCGGAATCCAGCCGTCGGGTGGCACGTCGAAGACGTCGCACCGCTGGAAGAAGTGGGCGATGACGATCCAGGCGCAGTACATCGAGTTCAGACTCGGCGCGGCGTTTCCGAGGATGTACTCCTGCAGTGCGGCCCACAGCTTGTCCTGGTCGTCGGTGTCGGCCCGGACCTGGTCGTAGTACACCCGGAACCCCTGCGCGACCCGGTCCGCCTCGTCCGGTGCGCCGAGCCCGGCGTAGTACCCCTCGACGATATGGCTGTGCCCGATTCCCTGGATCAGCGCGCCGCGGACGTCACCGGACAGACCGTTCCACTCGATCTTGTACTTGTTGACTTCAGGGAGGGCCGCGAGCGGCTGCGACGTGCGCCGCTGCTCACCGAGCCGGGCAAGCAGCGTCTCGAGATCGGTGAGTCCGATGCCGTACGTCTTGTCCTGGACCGGCAGCTCACAGCCGAGGAGATCTTCCGTGGCGATCCTGTCCAGTCGCATGACGTCGTTCCACAGGCGGTGCCAGCCGTAGTGCTCCACTCGGCGCGGGCGTAGCTTCTCCTGAGCCTCGGACATCATCACGCTCAACTCCGGGTGCACGCCCTTGAGATCGTTGACCGCGAAGCGGAACATGTCGAAGGCATCCGGCCGTTTCACGAGCGCCTTCTGCAGGTCCGAGGCGAACTTGCGCTTGACCCGGGCGATGTCGTCGGTCTGCGGTGAGTAGCAGGCCCAGAGCACCCGGTCCCAGAGGAGGAGCCCGTCGGCGCCCAAGTCGCCGAGATTTCCGTGTGTGCGTACGGGCACGAAGTCGGGGTGCCGCAGGCTCAGCAGCTTGTGGATCAGCTGCTCGAAGCTCTCGCCCGGCATGTCGGTGAGCTGCTGGCGCAGGGTGAGCTGCGCCAGCATGCGCTGAGTGAAGTCCACGTGGTCGATTCCCCCGTCGAAGTGGTCAGGCTCTGCCGCGAAGAGCGCTCAAGGAAGTGCCGTCGTCGGTGTGCCAGGCATCCCAGCCGTTGGCCTTTGCCCCGGTCACCGCCTCGCACGCGCCGGACGGCGAGGTGCAGATCCGACCGTCCTCCAGACGAAGGCTTCCCTCGGCGGTGATGTGTGCGCGGTGCTCCTGGCCGAGGTTGCGGCGGCGCCAGGTCAGCCGCTGTCCCGGCCGCAGCAGTCCTGAGGTGATCAACTTGGCGAGCGCGCCTGGCTGGACCGTCACCTCGTCCAGGGCAAGCAGGCGTCGCAGCACGCTGTTTGGTGTGTCGATCAGCGGCTTGGCCTCGCGCTGCAGGCGCGCGAAGACTTCTGCGTCAACGGTGATGCTGTGCTCGGGCACCGCTCCCCCTTTCCTCGGAGTATTTTTCTCTCTCTGTTATGCGTCGAGAAAAAAACTTGTACCGGTCCCGCGATGGGTTGTCAACACCTGGTGTGCTGCGGGGTGCGTGCCATGGCTTGTCTACTTCTGAGCTGTAAACGCAGTCAATGACTTCCGTGATCCGCTCATGCGCGTCTCCCGGTCGACGGCGGGCGGCGCATCGTGCTGCTCGCGCCCGACGAAAGCAGTGACGTGTTCGTCTTTGTTCGTGTCGTTTCCTGCGGCAAGGCGCACTCCTGGGCCAAGCCAGCGGCTGTACTCCGCCAACGTGGCCACCCGCTGTCTCGATCTAGTCGTCATGGGCAGATCACCTCGCTCTTCGCCCAGGAGGCTGAGGTAGCGCCGAAGCTCTTGTTTGCCGGGTGGTCGGACACCGTGCCGCATTGCCTCGGCATCGGCGACGTAACGCCCCGCGCGGCCTGCGTCAGCATCGGCAAGGTGCAGCTGGAGACGTTCGGGTCGCTGATGCCGGAGGAGCAGTTTGAGGCGCTGTGGCTGCTCGCGGAAGGGTTCGAGCCCGTGGGCATCTACCGTGACCTCTTCTCGGCGCGACAGGCGGTTGCCGTCGAGGAGGCCGAGGGCAGGCGGGGCGAGCTGGCCGCCGCCGTCAGACTTACCCGCAGCCGGATCGTCCTGGTTACGGGGCCCGAGTGGCTCGCCGGAACTCCCCCGCGGCCTCGCCTGCACCTGGCTACAGCTGAGCGCCAGAGCTCCTCGACTGTTGGCGGACAGGGCAGGCGAGGGCCCCGGTTATGACCACATGACAGTGTACGACTTCAGGGCCTCGCCGCCCACGGGAGCGGCCCGTGTACGAGGGGCACGGGACGGAAGCGGCCGAGGCCGATGCCGTTGTGCGCACGGTGGGAGCGTGGCTTGTGGCAGGTGTCGCGCCGTGCGAGATCACGTCCCCGCAGGCCGGCTCGACGACGAACTCCGCCTTGTGCGCATCCGAGAATGCGGCGGGCGGGAGGCCGCGCAGTGGTGGGGCCTGGCGGAACCCGGTAAGCCGCACGACCAGCCGGCCGACTTCTGGGCCCAGACCATCCCGTCGCAGGGCGGGGCCTCATCAGGGGACCGGATCTTCTACAGCACAACGGAACGCCCCGGTACCCACGCCGTGTCGCCCGCTCTCGACCGCCTGGCCACCAGGGTCAACGCTGCGGGCAACCTCACCTCGCAGGCGGGCACCAGTGCCGGAACCCGACCTTGCTCGAGATCGCGGTGCTCGGCTGTCACGCGGACGACTACCCGGGCGCCCTCGCCCTGGGGAAGCCGGACGATGCCGAGGCTCTGGCCCTCGCCGTACACCAACTGCGCCAGGCACCGGACTATGCGGCGGCGCTGTCCCTGCCGCTCCCGCTTCACCTGGCCGGACTGGCCCAGGCATACGTCCTCCCGATGCTCGTACAGAGTGATGAGGCTTCAACAGGAGCGACGGCGGGGCCAACTGTGGAGCAGGAGCAGGCGAGCACGACGGACAACCATTCGGACCCGGACCTCATGGACGCGGCGGGGCTGACCACGGAACCCGAAGGGGGAGATGACGAGGGGCGAGGCTCGTCTCTGGCGGGTCCTTGAGCTATCGGACGAAGCGCTGCTCCGGGGGAGCGGCCGATGCACAGCCGCTGGCTCCGCGATTTGCGGGGTTCGGCGGCGGCGTCACGTTGTGTGGTTAGCGCCGAGATGGAGCAGATTGAGTCAGCAGTCACGAACAGGGCAGGCACCGCTTTGGCGCCTGTCCTGTTCGTCCCCGATGGGCCGTCAGAATGGCCCTGACCAGGCAATACTTGCCCATCGATGGTGCCGCACCGTGGGATGACTCCTGATCTGGGGGACGTATGTGGGACGGAGGGTGGGAACCGAGGGAATAAATTGGGGTAAAACACCCTCCTGGGCAACGAAAAAGCCCTCCGCAAGTGATCTTGCGGAGGGCTTAAAACCGCCTCTGACCTGCATAAACGTGTGCCCCCGGCAGGACTCGAACCTGCGGCCAAGCGCTTAGAAGGCACCCATTGCATATAGCTCAGACCCCGTTTGACCTGCAACTTAGCCCTTAGCTGACAGGTGATCAGGCGTTTTGTGGGACGCATGTGGGATTCGACCGTACGGGGGACCGGTGGGTCAACGACGGCGGCTACGGGGTTCTGCGCGAGTACATGACCGACGCGGTCGGCGTCACCACCCACACCGAGCTCGCCCGCCCCTACTTCACCGCTCTCGCCGAGTCTTTCGGTATCCCGGCCACACTGTCGTCCCCCGCCACCCCCAGGCTGACCTCGCGTAGTCCCTCGCCACCCCGGCTCCTCCGTCGTCGTCCTCCCAGCGGCCCTGAAGCTCTTCGCCCCGACCCGCCTCTGAGCGCACCTGGACCAAGATCCCCCAAACCCTCCCGCTGGGCCGTCCCGGACGGTATGTTCCGGTCCGCGGGGGCGGCACCGCAGGCCAGGTGCCACCCGCCGGGCCGATGTCAGAGGCCACGACTAGGCTGAATGCGGAGAGGAGGACGGTGTGCTGCTGAGATTCCGCGTGGCGAACGTGCGGTCCCTGCGTGACGAGCAAGAACTGTCCTTCATCGCGCCCGAGGGCGAGAGCGGGGGCGACGGGTCGGCGAACCCGGTGGAGCTGGCGGGCGGCGGAACCGTGGCAGTCTTCCCGCTCCTCGCCGTCTTCGGAGCGAACGCTTCCGGCAAGTCGAACGTGCTCAGCGCCCTCGGCGACATGCGGCACGCGGTGCTCAACTCCTACGCTCGCTGGGCATCCTACGAGGGCGTCCCCCGCCACGTCTTCGCGCTGAACCCGAAGAGCGAGGATGAACCGTCCTTCTTCGAGGTTGACATCGTCATCGACTCCATCCGCTGGACGTACGGCTTCGAGCTCGGCGCCGACCGGGTCGAGTCCGAGTGGCTGCACAGCTACCCGCGCGGCCGCCGCCAGGAGTGGCTGGACCGCGACGCGTCCCGGACCGAGGTCTACAGGTGGCCGGGCGGCCGAGTCCGCGACCGATCCCAACTCGTGCGCCGCACCCGGCCGAACGCCCTGCTGCTCTCCACGGCCGGCACGGACAACCATCCGCAGCTCTCCCCGCTTTTCCACTGGTTCCGGCGCAATCTGTGGTCGATCGACCCGGAGGCCGAACGCCCTCAGCGCGAGGCGTTCACCACCCGGGAGCTCGCCGGGGACCGCGCCCAGCGGATCCGGGAACTGCTCAGGGTCGCGGATCTCGGCATCACAGGGGCCTCTGTCGTGCAGGAGGACCCGGGGAAGAGCTCGGTGAAACTGACCCACCGGTCGGCGGGCGGGGACGTAGCCTTCGACTGGTCGGAGGAGTCCTACGGCACCCGCTCCTGGTTCGCCCTTCTGGGCCCGCTGCTGCTGGCCCTTGACGAGGGCGCGGTGCTGCTTATCGACGAGCTCGACGCCAGCCTGCACTCCCGGTTCGCTGCCGAGGTTGTGCGGCTCTTCCACGACCCCCTCGCGAATCCCAGGGGTGCGCAGCTCGTCTTTACCTCCCACGACGCGACGATGCTGACCACCCCCAGCGGGGGGCGGCTGCTGGAGCCCGGGCAGGTGTGGCTGACGCAGAAGGACAAGGACGGGGCGACCGAGCTCTACCCGCTGACGGACGCGGAACCGGGCGAGGAGGAGGACCTCACCCAGTCCTACCTCGCGGGGGCATTCGGCGGCGTTCCGTCCCTGCTCGAGGGGCAGATCGCGCGGCGGTTGGCGACGGCGCGGGAGACCGGGGCGTACGAAGGGGCGGGACAGAGCTGATGGCGAGGCCGCAGCGGGGAAACGACGCGTTGGGACGGTCCTCGAGGGGGGCGGGACAGCGGAGACGGGTGGTCTTCGTCTTCACCGAGGGCGAGGTGACCGAGCCCTCGTACCTCGACATCATCACCGAGGTGGGGGTACTGAAGAACCCTGCCGCCAAGGTCGAGCTGCGCATCGCCAACCGAAAGAAGAAGAGCGACCGCAAGCCGATCGACCTCGTCGAGATGGCGGCGGACTTCCTGCGCGAGAAGACCCGCGAAGCCAAGCGCGCGAAGCTGAAGGGCGCCGCCGCCCAGCCGCAGGTCTGGTGTCTCTTCGACCACGACAACCACCCGCGTGTCCCCGAGGCGATGAAACTGGCCAAGGAGGCCGGTGTCCATGTCGCCTTCTCGCATCCGTGCTTCGAGGTGTGGCGGCTTGCCCACTACAAAGCGGTCACCGGTTCGTTCGAGGGGGTGTGCGATCTCGCGGCCGACCGGCTGCCCTTCCAGCGTGGCAGTGAGGACGCTGCCAATCCGAAGCTCGTCCTTCCCGGCCAGGTCCTCGGCAGGTTTACACAGGCCCGGGACAACGCCCGACGCATGAACGACCAGCACGGTGACCATGTGCCCAGGTTCGACCGCGACCCGTACACGGACATGCATACCTTCGTCGAGGACGCACTCGGCATCGTCTCCTACTGACGTCCCCTGCAGACCGGCCGCCGCTGATTTCGGGATGGGGCCAGACGGCCATAAGGTCGGACCGTCATCTCAGGTCGTAGGGAGTCATACGTGGCCAAGCTCACGCTCGCCCAGTTGGAGCGGCACCTGTTCGCCGCAGCCGACATCCTCCGGGGGACGATGGACGCCTCCGAGTACAAGGACTACATTTTCGGGCTGCTCTTCCTGAAGCGCGCCAATGACGAGTTCGAGGCGGCCCGGGAGCGGATCAAGGAGCAGGCGAAAAGGGACTGGGGCTTCGACGGCGAAGAACTCGACGCCTTTCTGGAGCAAGAGGCCCCGTACCGCGAACGCGACGTGCTGTTCGTCCCCGAGAAGGCCAGGTGGCACGAGATCTCGGGCGTCACGCGCAACATCAACGAGAGTGTGCTGCGCCCTGCCCTTCAACTTCTCGAAGGGCAGAACGAGAAGCTCACGGGTCTCTTCGACCATCTGGACTTCAACCGCATCGGCGGCTCCGGCGCGGCCGCGGGCACGGCCACGCTGGCCGACAAGCGCCTGGAACTCCTCATCGCGCACTTTGGCCGGGTCCGGCTGCGCACGGACGACTTCGAGTTTCCGGACCTGATCGGCGCAGCCTACGAGTACCTGATCAAGGAGTTCGCTGACTCGGCCGGCCGCAAGGGCGGCGAGTTTTACACCCCGCGCGCGGTGGTGCGCATGATGGTCGAACTTCTCGCCCCCACCCAGGGCATGCGGATCTACGACCCGTGCGTGGGCTCGGGAGGCATGCTCATCCACGCCGCGGAGTACGTGGAGGAGCACGGCGGGGACACCTCCGACATGTTCTTCGCCGGCCAGGACGCCAACAGCGGCTCCTGGATCATGTCCACGATGAACATGGTCCTGCACGGCGTGCGCCGCTTCGACCTGACCACCGGCGACACGCTGGCCAGGCCGACCCACGTCCCGACCTCGGACGCGGACCGCTTCGACGGCGTGCTCAGCAACCCGCCGTTCTCGATGGACTACACGGCCACGGACCTGGCGCACAGGACCGAGCGGACCTACTACGGCCTGACCAGCGAGCGCGGCAAGGCCGACCTGATGTTCCTCCAGCACATGCTCTGGGAGACCAAGAAGGAGGGGCGCGGCGGCATGGTCATCACCGTCATGCCCCACGGGGTGCTGTTCCGGGGCGGCGGCGAGCAGCAGATCCGTACGAAGCTGCTCGACGAGGACGCCGTGGAGGCGGTCATCGGCCTCGCTCCGAACCTCTTCTACGGCACTGGCATCCCGGCCTGCATCCTGGTGCTGCGCCCGCCGGGCTGCAAGGACCGGGACCGGTCGGAGAGGGAGCCGGAGCGCGCGGGGAAGGTCCTGTTCATCAACGCGGACCGCGAGTTCCACGCCGAGCGGGCGCAGAACGTGCTGCTGCCCGAGCACGCCGAGAAGATCACGACCACGTTCCGGACGTTCGCAGAGGTGCCCGGCTTCTCGCGCGTCGTGACCCGCGAGGAGCTCGCGGAGAACGACGACAACCTCAACATCCGCCGCTACGTGGACAACACGCCGCCACCCGAGCCGCAGGACGTCAGGGCGCACCTGGTCGGCGGGGTGCCGCGCGCGGAGATCGAGGCGAAGGGCGAGCTGCTCGGCGCGTACGGGATCGGGGCGGACGACCTGTTCGCAGAGCGGTCGCCCGCCGACACCGACTACCTGGACTTCCGGCCCGCCGACGCCCGCCCTGACCTGGGCGCGCTCGCCCGGCCGCGCGAAGAGGAGCTGCGGGCCGCGTTCGCCGAGTGGTGGGCGGCGGAGGCGAAGCACCTGGAAGCGGTGGCCGCGACACCGGAGCTGCTCGCCGAGTCCACCGCCTCCGAGCGCAAGGCCGCGCTGATGAGGTTGCGCGGCTCGCTGATGGGCTCCTTCGTCGACCGGCTCACCCAGGTCGGTCTCCTCGACCGGTACGCGCTCGCGGGCGCGGTCGCCGGGTGGTGGCACGAGGCCAAGTACGACCTGCTCGCCCTGTCGGAGAACGGGTTCGCGGGCGTGATCGACGGCTGGGTGGAGAACGTCGAGACCCTGCTCGCCCCCGAGCAGGACCCGCGCACCCAGAAGTTGCGCAAGCGAACCGCCGCGGAGCGGCGTCAGGCATACGACCACAAGCTTGTCGCCGCGATCGCCCCCGACTTCCTGACGGAGCTGAAGGAAGCGGACGCGCGCAAGGCGGAACTCGACGCGAAGTGGAAGGAACTCAACGGACGGTTGCCGAAGGAGCCGGTGGCAGGGGGTGGCTCGGCGGGTTCGGAGGCCAACGCCGATGCCGACGCTGACGGCGGCGAGGAGTCCGACGTCGACGTCGAGGAAGTCACCCTCTCAGTGGAGGAGTTGGCGACACTTTTGGCGGAGATCGCCGTCGTGAAGAAGGACCGTGCGAAGGCGGGCGCGGTGGTCAAGCGCCTGGAAACGGACTTCTGGTTCCCCTACCCGAGTGACCCGCCCACCCTGGGCGAGGAGCCGCCCCGGCTGTTCCGCGCCCGCGCGGAGCTGGACCCGGCCGCGGAGCGCCGAGTCGTGCTCGCTCTCCTCCGCGACGACCTCGCATCGAAGCTGAACGGCCATGTGGTCCGCTGGCAGCGGGAGTTGGCGACGTCCTACGAGACGTGGGAACACAAGTACGCGGTCTCGCTGGCTGAGATTCGCGCGGACCGCGAGCGGGCGACGGCGAAACTGGACGGGTTCCTGAAGGAGCTGGGATATGAGTGATTCTTCGTTGGGTATCCCCAACCTTCAGAACTGGCCAGAAATGGCCCTTGCCGATATTTGCAAAGTTCTACGACGAGGTACAGCTCCCTCGTATGTGTCAGCAAGCTCAGTGCGGGCAATTGGGCAGCGATGCGTGCAAGATTCGGGGTTTCACGCTGATAAGGCGAGGCCCCATGATTCGAAGCTACTCGAGGGCTCGCTTATTGCGGAAGCGGGTGATGTTCTTGTGAACTCCACCGGCTCGGGAACTATCGGCCGAAGCTGCGTCTTTCGAGCGGACGGGCATTTCATTGTCGACTCGCACATCACGATCGCCAGGCCACGCGAAGGAATTGATCCGGAGTGGATCAATTTGATGATTAGGTCCCCTTGGGGGCAGAGGCGACTGGAATCACATTGCTTCGCGGGTTCGACGAATCAGATCGAGCTATCTCGACACCAGCTAGCACTTACCAAGATCCCAGTCCCATCGTGGGGGGTCCAGCGTAGGATTATTGCTCTTCTTGATTCCTTGTCAGACGCGGAACGCGGCATCGCGGCGTCGATTGCCAAGCTGCGAAGCGTGCGGCAAGGTATTATCTCCGAGCAATTCTCGCGGGCGTACGCGGAAGGTGGGTCGCCGACATCGCGTATGCGTACGCTAGATTCGCTTGCTGACGTTGGTGGTGGCCTCACTCTCGGCGGCGTCTCCTCCGGTGGCACCCTACTGGAAGTTCCATATCTGCGTGTGGCGAACGTTCAGGACGGTTTTGTCTCGACGCTCGAAATGAAATCGGTGCGCGTTACGCCGGGCGACATGGAGCGTTTTCGGCTAAGGCGCGATGACGTCTTGGTTACGGAAGGGGGGGATTTTGACAAAGTAGGACGGGGTGCTGTTTGGGATGGGCGGATCGACCCTTGCTTGAATCAGAACCACGTCTTCCGTGTCCGCTGTGACAAGAAATTCTTGGACCCCCACTTCCTCAACCTGTATATGTCATCAGCGGCTGGCCGCCGCTACTTTCTAAGAGTTGTCAAGCAGACGACGAATTTGGCCTCGATCAACTCATCTCAGCTCAAGGCCATGCCTATTCCTTGTCCCCCTCTGGAAGGGCAGCGCCGGACGGTCGAACTGGTCGGCTCGTGTGATGAACGGATCGCCCAAGAGGAAGGCGAGCTTGCGAAGTTGCGCGAGCTGAAAGTGGGACTCGTGGACGACTTGCTGTCCGGGCGGGTTGCCGTTGCGGTGGCCGGTGGCTGAGGAGTAGAGGGACCCCCGCCGGGGGCGGGGGTGGGAAGGGTGGGCGGGGGAGGTGTCGGACTGCAGGACTGACGAAGGCGGACCAGCTTGTCGGGGGATCGTCAGCTCCCGTGTGATGACTTGGTCGCCTGTAACCCCTGGCGAGCCTAGACCGCCCCGTCTCACTCTGTGAGTGGATCGCTACACAGGGATGTGCATACATCCGCTCGTCCGGAGGGGCTCCGTCGCATTGAAGCCCCCCCGAGCGTCGCGGAAACGACCCGGGGGCATGGCCATCAACAATGGCCATCAGCACACGGAGTTGGCGACATGTTGCACCTGGCTGCCCTCCCCTATTGCCGCTGCCGCGGTTCCTGTGGCCGCCCGCTGACCACCCCCGTTCCCCGCTCGCGCGGGCCGCGCCTCGTCCAGTCGCTGCCGGGCAGGGGTACGGGATCGTCCGCGAACGCCGAGCGGAGGCCCGACGGCAGCGCGCACGGCGCCGCGCGCTGTGGCTCGCCGTGCACGGCGTCAATGTCGGGCCCCGCTTCATCCGTGGAGGTGGCTGCGTGACCGGCCATGCACGGCAGACCGCCGGACAGATCCCCACGCACGCCGCCCGGTCGGCCGCGGACGCAGAACGGCTCCTGCCCTGGACCACGCCGGAGGGCAAGCCCTGCTAGGTCATGGGCGACGGCACCGGACGCATCTCCCGCGTCGCCGTTACCGTCGAGAACCTCCAACTCGACATGACCGCCGAGCTGCACGCCCACTCCGCCGGCCTGCTGGCCGACAACCGCCTTCGGAGCGGGAAGAGAAGGAGGTCGGGACCCCGCGGAAGCGCCGCCGAGCGCTGGTCGGAGCGTGCCTCCGGGCGGACGTACCATCGCAATCCGGTACGTCTACACCTCTGTTCACCGCTCTCTCTCCCGTGCTCCTGGCGCGCCCCCATGCCGCCGCGCAGAATGGATCTCCAGGGGACGTATGGGGAGAGGCGCGGGTTCGTGGTGATGCAGGTGGAGCGGGACGAGGTAGAGCGGCCGCTGGTCGCGCAGCTCAAGGCGATGGGGTGGACGCACCGGTCGGGCCGCGATATCGGCACCCTCGATGTCGACACGCCCCTGCTCGCCGACCTTCTCGACCCTGCCCTGCGCCGGATCAACACCCGGGCCCTGGACGGCGTGCCCTGGATGGGCGCGAGCGACATCGATCGCGCCATCTCGGCACTCGCCCGTGTTCCGCTGGGCGAGGGGGTCGTTAAGGCCAACCTGGCGGCCACCGGACTGCTGCTCAGCGGACTCGTGCTGAGTAAGCCCTCCGCCGGGCACGGCGGGGCATCGGCCACGGTGCAGTACATCGAGTGGCATCCTGACCGGCTCGGTCTCAACGACTTCACCGTGGTCGACCAGCTCCGGGTCAGGAACCGCGCGGGCAAGGACTCTGTCCTCGACGTCGTCCTCTTCGTGAACGGCATCCCGCTCGTCGCCGTCGAGTGCAAGAGTCCCGACCTCGCCGAGCCCATCCGCGAGGCTGTTCTCGACCTTCGGCACTACGCGGGCAACCCGGTCAAGGAGGAGGGAGCGCGGGCCCGTCCAGGGGAGGGGACCCGGCCCGCCGGCGTACCCGAGCTCTTCCGCACCGTGCAGCTGCTCGTTGCGGCGACCGGTGAGACCGCCCACCTGGGGACGGTTACCTCCGGTCCCGAGCACTTCCACCCCTGGCGCAGCGTCGAGCCCGAGGTCGGCGGCACCCTGCGGCGTGAACTCCTTACGGCGGGGCTCGTGCCGGACGCCGACGGGTCCGCGCCGGCCGCACTCGGCGAGCAGCAGAAGCTGGTGGGCGTGGTACTGCGTCCCGCAGCGCTGCTCAACATCGTGCTGCACTACGTGATCGAGCTGCCCGTCGAGACCGACTCCGGCGCCACGGTGACCGTCAAGGCCGTCGCCCGTCACCAGCAGTACCGGGCCGCGGAGAAGGCCGTACGGCGGCTGCTCGATGGGCGGGCCCGGAGCGGGCCGATGACCGAGGACGAGCGCGGCGGCGTCATCTGGCACACCCAGGGCTCCGGCAAGAGCCTGACTATGACCTTCCTCGTTCGGCGGGTCCACGCGCACCCGAGGCTGAGCGAGTTCACCGTCGTGGTCGTCACCGACCGCACCCAGTTGCAGACGCAGCTCACCGAGGCGCTGGACACGAGCGGGTCCGAGGTCGTGACGGCCGACACCCGCACCGAACTGGAGGGCCTGCTGCGGGCGGGCGGCCGGCGGGTCGTCTTCGGGATGATCCAGAAGTACGGGGTCGGGCTCAACTTCTCCGGGGACGCCGAGCAGGACGAGGACGGCCGCGACCTGGCGGAGGAGTACGCGGAGGCCGAGCGGACCCGCGCCGGTACGCGCGCCGAGGTGGCGCCGCCCGTGCCGAACTTCCCGGAGTGCAACACGTCCCCCGCCATGCTCGTTCTGGTCGACGAGGCGCACCGCTCGCACACCAGCGTGCTGCACGCCGCTTTGCGCAAAGCCGTCCCGAACGCGGCGAAGATCGGGTTCACCGGAACGCCCATCACCACTGGGCGGGAGGAGGACACCCGTCGGATCTTCGGGCGCGGTGACTCCCCGCGCGGCTTCCTGGACGAGTACCGGATGGAGGACGCCGAGCATGATGAGGTCGTCGTCCGCATCCGCTACGAGGGGCGCACCGGTGAGGGAGAGGTCAAGGACGGGGCAAGCCTCGACCGCCGGTTCGACGACCTGGTCCGCGACCGCACGCCGGAGGAGAGGGCCGCGCTGCTGAAGCGCTGGCCCACCGGAAGCGACGTCGCCGAGTCCGAGCCGATGATCGCGGCCAAGGCCGAGGACATGCTGAAGCACTGGGTGACCAGCGTGCTGCCTGGAGGCTTCAAGGCGCAGGTCGCGGCCGTCAGCCGGAAGGCCGCCGTGGAGTACCACTACGCGCTGCGGGCGGCCCGCGACCGGCTCCTGGAGGAACTGGACGGTTACGATCCCGAGTCGGTCGCCGGCACTCCGCCGGAGAAGCTGGAGGGCCGGCTGCGCTATCTCCACCAGGCCCACCAGTTCCGGGCCCTGCTGCGCCGTGTCGATTTCGTGCCCGTCATCTCGCCGAGCACCGGCAGCAAGCACGGTCAGTGGGCGGAGTGGACCGACTCCAGGCGGCAAGAGGCGTACATCGCGCGCTTTCAAAAGGCGTTCCCACTGCTGCCCCCCGACTCGGTGTGGGCCCCGACGACTGCTGTGACTCCGCCGGCCCCGACCCTTGAAGCAGAGGCCGCCGAGCGGAACGCGGACCATCCCTGGTCCCACGCCGTCACAGAGCCCCCTGCGTCCCCGCGCGGGGTCGTGCCCGACCCGGTGCACCCCGACAGCCCCATCGCGATGCTGATCGTGAAGTCGATGCTGCTCACCGGCTTCGACGCCCCCCGCGAGCAGGTCCTCTACCTGGACCGCCCGATCCGCGGCGCCGAACTGCTCCAGGCCGTCGCCCGCGTCAACCGGCCGCACCCAGGCAAGGAGATCGGCTACGTCGTCGACTACTACGGCGTCTTCGGCCATCTGAACAAGGCGCTGGCCGGATACCGCAAGGCCGACCAGCACGACACGATGCGCAGCATGTCGGTGGAGATCGAAGGTCTCGAACCCGCTGCCGCTGCCGTGCGCGGCCTCCTCCGGGGCCTCGGCGTCACGGACGCCGACCTGACCGACCCGGTGCGGTTGCGTGCCGCCCTGGACCGGTTCGAGGACGAGGACACCCGGCTCGCGTTCGACACAGCACTGCACGACTTCCTTGACACGATGGAACGCGTACTGCCGCACGAGGCTGCCCTCGACTACGTGAACGACGCCCGTCACTGGGGGCTGCTCCAGAAGCGCGTGCGCCGCCTGTTCCGGGATGCCGAGGGCGGCACGTTCACCCTCCGCAGGTACGGCCGGAAGGTCCGGGCCATGATCGCCGAGCACCTGGAGGGGCCGGAGATCGAGGAAGCGATCCCGCCCGTATGGATCACCGCGGACGGCTTCGACGACGCAGTGCGCGGTCTGCCGCCCCGCGAGGCTGCGGCAGAGATGGGCCACGCGCTGCGGTTCCACCTGGAGGAGCGGGTCCGGCGGGAGGACCCGGAGAAGTACCAGCGCTTGTCGGCACGCCTTGAGGAGATCCTTCGGACGACTCCCGACCGGTTCGAGGAGCAGGCCGAGAAGTTCGCACGCCTGATCGAGGAGGCCAGGCAGGGGCACGAGGAGGACCCGGAGCTCGTCGGCCTCAGTCCGCTAGAGCAGAGGACCTACCGCCTGCTGGTCCAGCTCATGGCGGACAGGAGCGAGGTCAGGAACACTGGGGACGACATCCGCCCGCTCGTCGGTCAGCTGTGCGACGTGGCGGCCGAGACGATGGTGAAGGTGTCCTACCAGGGCCAGAGCCAAGACCTGGCCACCCTGGCCGGGGTCATCCAGGGAAGGCTGCTGGCAGGCGGGCTCCGGCCCGCGGGCAAGGACTGGGCTCCGCTGAAGGCGATGGCTGAGCGACTCGCTTCCTTCGCGAACGACAACCGCCGCCAGTTCCTAGGCAGGGCGAGAGGAGAATAGGCGGGTGACCGCACCCGCCAAGAAGCACGCCGACAGCAGCTGGGACACCCTGGCAAAGGCTTCCCGCCCAGGGGGTGCGTCGATCGACGTCGACGGGTTCTCACTGCGGGTCCGCGCCCACCCCCGGCGCAAGCGGTTCGCGCTGACCGTGGAGCCCGACGCCACCCTGACCCTGCACACTCCGCCGGACCGCACAGTGGAGGAGGCCGAGGACTTCGTCCGGGCTCACCATGGTTGGCTAGCGACGAAGCTCGGCGAGCGGGAGCGGACCAGATCCCTGCACCCGGCCAAGCACCTGGCCGACGGCGAGGTGTTCCGCTACCTGGGCAGGACCTACCGACTAGCGATCTCCGACGGCCCCTCCGAGGACGGCCGGGTGCGGCTGATGGCCGGGCGGCTCGTGATGGCCGAGCACCTCGCCGAGCACCCGCCGGCGGGGCGGGCGGCCCTCGTCGACTGGTACGCCCGGGTTGGCCGCGCCTGGGCCGTCAACCGGTTCCAGCCATGGGCGGCTCGCATGGCGGTGGCCGAACCGGAGCTGGAGGTGCGCGATCTCCAAGACCGCTGGGGGTCGTACCGGCCAGATGCGCGCAGGGGCGGGCCAGGGCTGATGGCCTTGGGCTGGCCGCTCTTCCAGCTACCCATGCACTTGGTCGACTACGTCATCGCGCACGAACTCGCACACGTCCGGGTTCCGGACCACGGGGACGCCTTCTGGCGGCTCCTGGGCCTCGCCTTGCCCGAGTACGCGGCCCGGCGGGCCGAGCTCGACGAGGTGGGGCGGCGAATGTGGATGGGAGACCTGCGCTGAAGGGGGCTCTCTTCATTGACGTCGCAGCTGGTCGGCACGGAAGGTGAAGCCCCTCGAACCGGCGGGGCCGGAGAGGATCCACCAGCGGTCGGACATCCAGGCGGGGCCCCAGCCGAGGACGAGCTGGTCCGGGCCGCCGAAGTCGCCGCCGGCGATGATTCGGGCCGCGCGCTCGCGGGCGGGGACGGGGCTTTCCCGCGTTGCGCGCCGGGCCCAGCGCGTCGACGCGGCGCGGCCGGGTGGCGTCGGGACCCGCCGGCCACGCGTGCAGGATGGCGACGCCTTGTTTGTGCTATATGGCATTTATTTGTCACCGCAAACGACGGGGACGCGTCACGGCTCGAAACCCCGTGGCCTCGTTCGTCATCACTCGTCTTCCTCTTCCTCCATGCTGTTGAGAAGCCGCCGGGCGAGGATGGCGAGGGTCTCTCCGTCCTGGGTGGCCCAGCGGGCGGTGCCCTGGTTCGATACGGGGCGCCCTTCCCATTCGGCCAGCTCCCACATCCGTGCGATGAGACCGCTGGGCGAGTAGGCGTTGCCGTCGGCGGCCCAGACGATCGGGCGTGCCCGATTGGTGTTGGTCCATTTCGCAAGTGCCCGCCGCGGGTTGGAGTCGAGCCATGAGGCGAGCGCATCCTTCTCCGGCTGCAGGTACAGGGCCAGATGCAGCGGTGCTCCTTCTTCCAGAGCGCCCTTGTCGACGATGACGTGCACTGCGTTGGGCCTGCGGCGCTTGCGAGCTTTGTTCTGCTCGCGTCGGTACTGCGCGGCGGCGTCCTCGGCTCCGTCGCCTTCGAGAGCTGCCAGGGCCGCGGTCACGAGGTCGGCGGCTTGCCCCGGATCAGCGCACACGCGCTGCAGGCTCGACCGGGTTCCCACTCCGTCCAGAGCCTGTACGAGCGCCGGGACAACATGCTTGACCAGGTCGGGCACCTGTTTCTTGGCTTCGGTGGCCCAGATGAGTGACTGGTCCGGCTCGCCCATGCCGGCGTCCTGCGCGAGGAGCTGCCGGAACACTAGGTGGGTAATGAGGAACGTGCCGTCGTCGATGACGGCGGCCGCGCGTCCGGCGTACTGTTCGCGTTCCGCACGCAGTGCCGTGCGCACCGCCCGCAGGATGTTCACGGCGTTCCAGGTTTCGTACACGCTGGGCACGGACCGGAAGAGGAGGTCGTAGATGCCGCTGCCGCCTCGTTCCCACAGCACATCGGTGGTGCCGGACGCGACGAGCCGGGCCGCGAACCGGCTGCCGCTGTGGGCACAGGCGAGCGCGCACGTGGCTTCCACGACGGAGCAGCCCTCGTCGTCCTGGGGTTCGAGTTCGCTGCGGCGCACGCTGTACACGAGGCCCAGTTCTGCACGGAACTCCTTGATGAGCACCGCCTGAACGGGCTCGAGCGCGATCCGGTCACGCTCGGTGATGTGGTTCTGCCGGTTGGTGGCCTGGGTTGTGCGGTTGGCGAAATCGGTGTCGCCGCCGGTGACGATGAACCGGACGGTGACCTGAGCGAGCCCCGCTTCATCGGACTGCTCGGCTGCGTCGATGACGGAACGCACCGTCTGGGCGCCGTTCACGACACTTGCGCCCTTGGCGGTGATGCGGACGGGATGGCGCTCGGGGAACTTCTGCGATCCAGGGACTGCTTCGAAGGAATCGCACAGGACGGTGATGCCGTTGTTGAAGTACCAGAAGTGGGACGGCTCGCTGACGAGTGTGTTCAGCAGTTCCTTGTTGATGGGAGTGAGCCCCAGCGGATCGCGGATGTTGCGGGCGAACAGTGCATTGCCGTGCTCGGCCCATGCCGCGACTTCTTCGGCTTGTATGACGCCTTCGTAGGAGAGGTAGGGCGAGGACACGCTGAACCAGGGGTGGAGCGTCGCTGTCAGCGTGACGGGCTCGCTCTGCTGGTCCTTCAAGACCAGGCCGTGGATGCCGGGGGCATGCAGGAAGCGGTGGTCGACGTATTCACCGTGGGAGTTGAACTCGTTCTCGCCATTCTTGATGACCTGCAGCACACCCGGCGAAGGCGGCTTGACGCCCATTAGGGCGATCACCTGGGTGATTCGGGTGCTTTTCTCGCCAATCAGGCCGTGTGCCCGCTTGGCGAGTATCTGTCCGCGGGGGTTGAACTGGGCGGATTCCCCGGAGTCGATGAGGGTAAGCCCTGCGAAGAGCTTGTGCACAGCGGTCTCGTCCGCCTTGGCCGTCCCTTCAGGGCTCCACTTTGCCTGCACGAGGTAGATGTGGGCGTTCGCCTCGTCGATGGCTATGGCGTCGATCCCTTGGTCCTGGCCACCGTCGATGACGCAGTCGGCCGCCTGCTCGGGGCTCCACCCGGTCATGATGCGCACAGCATGCGCTGCCAGAGCGCGGGAGCGGAACGCTGGCTGGATCTTGTCAGGCGGCCGGTTACCGAAGTCACTCATGTCGATGAGGCCGGAGTACGTCATGTCGAAGGCACGCGCGGTCTGGCGGACTGGGGCAGGCACGGCGGGCTGCTGGGGAGTCGCGTTCATGGTTTTCCTGTACGGCTAATGGGGAGCGAGAGCGGCGAAAGAGGGCGGCATGGGAACGAGCGTCAACTGAGCGAGTTGAGCACGACCTGGAAGCTCCTCTGCGCCTGGCCTCGCGCGTGGTCGAGTTTGAGAAAGAGTAGATATGCGATGTGCTCGGTGAACTCCAGCCGGGTCAAACCTCTTAGGCTCGGCCTCTGTTCGAAGAACCGCTGCCAGCACCGGCAGATTCCGTTTGCAGTCCAGTGTCCTTCGGGCCTGCTCGCCCCGATGTGCTCGCGCTCCGTCGCCATGCCCCACCCGCTCTCGAACGTCCTTGTCCGAGTGGATACGCCGACAGGCCGATCCCCTATTCAGGCGTGTCGGATCCGGTGACAAAGCGTTCGGCAATACATCGGAACCGGACGATCGGGCCGCAGGCGATCAACTCCGTTCCAGGGTAGGCGCAACGTCGACTCCTGGAGCCCCGACCAGCAACATTTTCGGCCTGTCAGACCATGTTCTCGTACCGAGGCAAAACCCAGCAGCGAACTTGCGCACCGACCGGCGCTACCCCCGTGACCCGCCACCGTGGTGCGAGCAAGCGACCAACGGCAGCCCGTGCCCCGACTCCACCTCGGGATTGTCGAGCCACTCGTCTCCCCGCCCTGGGAGCACCGGCGGTACGGATCGTGCAGTCTGCCCCGACACCCCGCCTTCGCGGCCTCGCCGCACCACGACGACATGACCCCACTTCAGTGAACAGCAGCCAGGGTTTGTTGGTGAACTACCAGCCTGTCCGCTGGCTCTAGCTCTCGTCGGTCGGTGGCGGCATGTCCTTCTTTGCAAGTCATGTCGGACGGGGTATGGGTCGCTTATGGGATGCGCGGGTCGGGCGTGGCTCGCGGTTTCGGGTTGGCGAGTGCGTGGTCGGCGGTGTCGTCGGCCGAGGTGTTGGCAGCGCGGTTCGCGTGGGGGAGCGGGCGAACGATTGAGCCCTGCCGTGGGAGACGGCGCATAGGGTAGACACCTCTGAGGGGGTAAATCCGGTCGGCATGGGCGGCGCTTTGCCGGGTCCGTCGGTGAGGGCTTCGCGGGAGGTGGGTCCGTGGATACGTCCTATGACGTCAGGGTGTGGCAGATCGAGAGTCGGCAGGGGCAGCAGCGGGCTTCTTTCGGAGTGCGCTGGTCGGTGGCCGGGCGCAGGCGCGGCAGGACGTTCCAGACGTATGCGCTGGCGGACGGTTTTCGAGCGGAGCTGCTGCATGCGGTGCACCAGGGTGTGCCGTTCGGTGTGGTCACCGGTTTGCCGGTCAGGCGCGGCGTGTCGGCCTCGTCGGTGAACTGGTACGACTTCGCCGTACATTTCGTGGATTCCCGTTGGCCGCAGTCCTCGGGGAACACGCGTCGGAACACCGCTCGAGTATTGATGATCACTACGGAGGCGCTGCTCGGCAGGCTGCCTCGTGGGGTCAGGGGGCAGCAAGTGCGGACAGCGCTGTTCCAGTGGGCCTTCAACACGCGGTGCCGTGCTTCCGCGCCGGACGATATTGCTGCCGTGCTGGGCTGGATCAGGCGTCAGTCGCCGGTCATGGAGGTCTGGGAGGACCCGGAGGTGGTGGACGATGTGCTGCGGGCGCTGTACCACCGTCTTGACGACTCCGTCGCGGCGGCCTCGTCGAGGATGCGGCACCGCCGAGTTCTGAATGTGGCGATGGAGTACGCGGTGCGGCGGAGCATCCTGTCGGCCAATCCACTGCCCAAAGGGCTTAACAACCTTCCACGGGTGACCAAGCAGGTGGACCCGCGCCGCTTGCTCAACGGCGTTCAGGCGGCAGTCCTGCTGGAGTGGGTCGGGCGTCGGGTGCGGATGGGCCGCTGTTATCGGGCGTTCTTCGCGACGCTTTATTACGCGGGTCTGCGTCCGGAGGAGGCGCGGGCCTTACGGGTGGGCGAAGTGGTGCTGCCGGAACGGTGCTGGGGTGAGGTGCGGGTGCGTGCCGCGACGCCTGAGGTCGGCTCTCGCTGGTCCGATGACGGTGAGGTGCGCGAGAGCCGGTGTCTCAAGGGGCGGCCTGAGGGTGAGACTCGCGTGGTGCCGCTGCATCCTGAGCTGGTGGAGATCCTTCGTGACCTGATCGAGGGCGACAGCCTGGCTCGTGGGGATTTGCTGTTCGCGGGTGAGCGGGGCGGGCCCCTGGCTGGATCGGTCTACCGCAGGGTGTGGGGCAAAGCGCGTGCAGCGGTGCTGTCCACATCCGAGTACCACTCTTCGGCCGGGCGGCGGGTGGCCGACCTGCGTGATACCTGCTTGACGGTGTGGCTGAACAACGGGGTGCCGCCGGCTCAGGTGGCCGAGTGGGGCGGTACCAGCGTCGCGATGCTGTTCGCGGCGTACACACAGTGCGTCTCCGGGCAGGCCCAAGACGTCCTCCACCGCGTCGAGGCCGCGCAAGCGCTGCCCTGTGTAGAGACGGACGCCCGACAGTCCGGCGTGGCGTGTCCTTAAGAACGGCGACACGGATCCGGCATGTGGCCCGATCTCGGGGAGGACGATTGTGGGCTGGCCGGTCACTGCCATGGGCTTCCATGACGTGGCGGTCTGGGCCGGCTGGTCGTCCGCCAGGTGGAGGTAGCCGGTGCGCATAACCGGGTCGCCTCGGCGATCCGCAGACGTTTGGGAACTCGGGCACTTCGGGAAGCTCACACCATCTAGTCCGCGCAGTACCGAACCGTCCGCCTGCTCCCGAAGTTCCTCGAGCGGCGCGAGGGTGACGGGGGCGATGGCGAGAGTGCGCTCTCGCAGCAGGCTGCCGGCCCTGGCGAAGGTATCGGCCGCGCCGAACACTTCCTCCATCCGCTGCCGCTGGGCGATCTGCGAGAACTGATCCTCGTCGAGACCGCCCCGGCCGTCGCGGACCGAGTGAGGAGACGTCCAGCGCCTCTTCCTCCCGTACGTCGACGCTTTGGGCGGCGGCCGACAGCATGACGAACTTGGCCGTGCCCATGAACCTGGGGTCGAACATGTCCTGGCGCCACCCGGCACGCTCTGCGGCGGCGACCTTGTACGGCGCCTGCGGGCTGTCGGACCTGGGGTCGAGGATCCCGTCCGTTTCCAGGAAGTCGACCAGAGCTGTGACGGCCGCGGGCACGTCCACGCGCTCGTCAGTGAGCGCCGCAGTTTCGCCGCTTGACGAGAGGGAGTTCACACTCGCCGCTCTCGGCCGGGGTGGGGCCGGAGCAACCAGTCGGCCAAGTGGCCCGTCCTGACGCGCTGGTATGGAGCAGGCGTCCGTGCAGCGCCTGCCCTGTCCGTTCAAGGACGCCTTCGAGGGCCTCGGTGACCTGCGCTTTTCTCCGCGTTGAAGGGGGCGTGGCTCCGACAGAGGGGCGTCTGGCGTGGGACGCATGTGGGATGAATACCCGTAGGCGGCCGGTGTCAGTGGGATGCGTCGGCCTCGTAATATCTTGACCACGGGCTTTGACCAGGGAAAACGCGGGAAACGGAGCCCATGCGAACGCTCCGGGCCAGGGGGCCCAGTGAAAGGCACTCGCCCCGCAAACACGGACAAACGCCCTCCCGGGAGACGTGCAGCCACTGCTCGGGTGATCCCATGAAGGGCTCCGCAGGTCGCTGACCTGCGAAATGTTGGCGCCCCCGGCAGGACTCGAACCTGCGGCCAAGCGCTTAGAAGGCGCCTGCTCTATCCACTGAGCTACGGGGGCCGGGAGCCCTGATCGGGTGGTTCCGTGGCCATGCCGGGACAAGGATAGGGCTCCGATCGCCTGGACCCGGTTGCTTCACCTGCGTGGCACGATGTGGAGGTTCGGTGAAGCGAACCGATAATCGCAGGTAGGTGCGGATCCCGCACTGGTTTTCGCGTCATGCGGCCCGGGTGTTGTGCACTCGTTATGCCTGCGCCCCACTCGTCCCCTGTGTCCGGAGTTTGCCCGGAGTCCTTCGGCACGCGCAGGAAGGTGGAACCGCCGCGCAGAGGGGTCTATACGCTTCAAAAAGCCGCTAAAATTGGGCATTCTTCACATGTGGTGACCATGGACGTACGGCCTCAGCTCATCGACGCACTTTCCGCCCTGCGCGACCGTGTCGCCGCCGTGCGCCTTCCATTCCCGCTGCCGGGGGCCGAACGCGCCCGGCAGACGAGGGTCGAACTCCTCGCACAGCTCGACGACTACCTCCTGCCGCGGCTCAAGGAGCCCGAGGCCCCGCTGCTCGCCGTGATCGGCGGGTCCACCGGGGCCGGGAAGTCCACGCTGGTCAACTCGCTCGTGGGGTGCCGGGTCAGCGAGGCCGGGGTGCTGCGGCCCACCACCCGTACCCCGGTGCTGGTCTGTCACCCCGACGACCACCACTGGTTCGCCGGCGTACGGGTGCTGCCCCAACTCACCCGCGTCTGGCTGCCGCCGGGCCGGCTCCGGGACCCCGACGGGCTCGACGACCTCGGGCCCGGCGCGGACGACGAAGGGACCGTGCTGCGGGTGGAGACCGCGGTCAGCCTCCCCCGGGGGCTCGCGATCCTCGACGCCCCCGACATCGACTCCCTCGTCGTACGCAACCGCATCCTGGCCGCCGAACTCATCTGCGCCGCCGATATCTGGGTCATGGTCACCACGGCATCCCGGTACGCCGACGCGGTGCCCTGGCATCTACTGCGTACCGCGAAGGAGTACGACGCGGCCCTCGTCACCGTGCTCGACCGGGTGCCCCACCAGGTGATCGCCGAGGTCTCCCGGCAGTACGCGGCGCTCCTGACCCGCGCCGGACTCGGGGAGGTACCCCGCTTCACCATCCCCGAACTCCCCGAGTCCGCGGGCGGCGGCAGCGGGCTGCTCCCCACCACCGCCGTCGCCCCGCTGCGCGCCTGGCTCACCCACCGGGTCCAGGACCCCGCCGCCCGGCAGCAGGCGGTGGGGCGTACGGCCTCCGGGCTCATCGAATCGCTGAACGTACGGATGCCCGAGCTGGCCGGCGCCGTCGCCGCGCAGTACGCGGCGTCCGTACGGCTCACCGGCGTGGTCGAGGACGCGTACGGCAAGGAGGCCGCCCGGATCCGGCGCAGGCTGCAGAGCGGGGCTGTCCTGTCCGGGGACGCGCGGACCCGGTGGCGCGGCTTTCCCCTCTACTGCGCGCCCGGCGAACTCCTCGAAGCGCTGGTGGACAGTCTGATCGCCCTGCTCCAGTGCGCCGTATCGGCCGCCGACGAACAGATCCGTACGCAGTGGGGCCGGGAGCCCGCCGCCGGAGTGTTCCGGTTCGACGGCGCCGGGCGGGAAGCCGGCGGGTGGGGACCGCTTGAGGACGTCGAGGGGCGGATCGCCGTGGCCGTACGGCGGTGGCGGCGGGTCCTGGAGGAGCTCGCCGAGGAAGAGGTGCGCCAACTCGAACGCAGCGTGGCCCCTGACCCCGAGACCGTCGCCGCTCTCCTCGCGGCGGCCCTGCTCGGCGGGCGGCGGTCCCGCACGGCGGGGGAGCAGCTCGCCGAACGCATCGGCGCGCAGGGTGCGCTGCACCTCCGTGACAAGGGCGGCGAACTGTTGACGACCTACATCGAGCAGGTGCTCGGCAGCGAACGCGACCGCAGACTCGCCCCGCTCGACGCGCTCGACGTCGCCCCCGAACCGCAGGCCGAACTGATCGCCGCGCTTTCCGTACTGCAGAAGGAGAGGTGGCAGCGATGACTGCCGTCACGGACGAGGACCCGGGCAACGGCACGGCGGAGACGGGCGAGCGGAAGGAGGGGGAGGCTCCGGCGAAGGACGCCGGGCGCTGGGACGACGGGCTCATCGCGCGGCGCGCGGCGGCGGTCGACGTCCGGAGCGATGATCCCGGAAGCGGGGATTCCCGTACGGACTCACGTGCGGGCTCTCCTACCGGCTCTCCTACCGGCTCTCCTACCGGCTCTCCTGCGGATGACGGCTCGGTGGATTCGGCCGACTCCGCCGACCTCACCGCCTCCGCCTCCGCCTCCGCCGAGGGCGACGTACGTCCGCAGGTCGAGGCGTACGGGCCCCCCGGCGGACCGCTGCCGACCCGGCTCGACGCCCTGCGCGAACTCGTCGGACTCTCCCGCGCCCGGCTCGACCGGGACACCCTCGCCGAGGCGGGACGCGTACTGGACGAGGCGGCCGCCCGGCAGCGGCTCTCCTCCCGGCACACGGTCGTCGCCGTCGCGGGGGCCACGGGGAGCGGGAAGTCCACGTTGTTCAACGCCCTGGCCGGCGCCCAGATCTCCGACACCGGGCTGCGCCGCCCCACCACCTCGCAGCCCATCGCGTGCAGCTGGACCGACGGGGCCGCCGGCCTGCTCGACCGCCTGGCGATCCCCGGCCGGCTGCGCCGCAGGCCCCACCCCGGACCCATCGCCTTCGACGAGGCACTCCAGGGGCTCGTCCTGGTCGACCTGCCCGACCACGACTCCGCCGCGACCGCCCACCGGGACCAGGTGGACCGGGTGCTGGCGCTGGTCGACGCGGTGATCTGGGTCGTCGACCCGGAGAAGTACGCCGACGCCGCCCTGCACGAGCGCTATCTGCGTCCCCTGGCCGGCCACGCCGAGGTCACCTTCGTCGTCCTCAACCAGGTCGACCGGCTGCCCGGCGAGGCCGCCGACCTCGTGCTCGACGATCTGCGCCGGCTCCTGGACGAGGACGGCATGGCGGTCGGCGAGCACGGCGAACCCGGCGCCACCGTCATGTCCCTGTCCGCGTTGACCGGAGACGGGGTGCCCGAACTGCGGGAGATGGTCGGCCGGTTCGTCCAGGACCGCACGGCCGCCACCCGCCGCCTCTCCGCCGACGTGGACGCGGCGGCGGCGCGGCTGCGCCCCGTGTACGTGGCGGAGGGGCGGCCCGGACTCGGCGAGCGGGCCCGTGAGGAGTTCACCGACCGGCTGGCCGAGGCCGTCGGGGCGGCCGCCGCCGGGCAGGCCGCCGAGCGGGAGTGGCGCAGGAACGCGGGCCGCGCCTGCGGGACGCCGTGGCTGCGGCTGTGGCGCTGGTACGAGTCCCGGGGGCTACCGGGCAGCCTGGACCGGATGGGCCAGGCGCTCGCCCCGCCCGAGGAGGAGCCGACCGCCCGGCAACGCGTCGAGCAGGCGGTACGGATCGTCGCGGACGGCGCTGCCCACGGGTTGCCCGCACCCTGGGCGCAGGCGGTGCGCGAGGCGGCGTTCCACGGGGCTAAGGGGCTGCCGGAGGCGTTGGACGAGCTGGCGGCGCAGGGGGGAGGGGGGGCCGGTTCCGCCAAGGCCTCGGGCACTTCGGGTGGCACCGGGCGGGCCGGCCGGGCGAAGGGCCGGGGCCCGGCCACCGGTGTGGCGCTCGTCGGGCGGCCGGCCAAGCCGCCCCGGCCGAAGTGGTGGCCCGCCGCGGTGCTGGCCCAGGTGTCCATGACGCTGCTCCAGGTCTTCGGCGGTCTGTGGCTGCTCGGCCAGATCGTCGGGGTCCTGGAGCCCGGGCTCGTCGCCCCTGCCCTGATCATGCTGGCCGGAGTCGTCGGCGGGCCGCTGGTGGAGTGGTCCTGCGCCGCGGCGATCCGGGGCCCCGCCCGGCGCTACGGGCAGGACGCCGAACGACGGCTGCGCGAGGCGGCGGCCGGGTGCGGCCGAGCCAGGGTCCTGGACCCGGTCTCGGCGGAGCTGGTGCGGTACCGGGAGGTGCGCGAGCGGTACGCGGCGGTGACGGAGTTTTCCACAACCGGCCAGTAGTCCACAGGCGCCGACGCCCTGCGCTTCCGGCGTCCACCATGAAGTCGGTGCTTCGGCGCTGCGGTGCGTACTTCGGTACGTCGGTGGACGGATACGAACACGAACGACGGAAAGCGGGGGTCGGAAATGAACGAGACGATGGTGACGCTGGTGGGAAACGCCGCCACGGCGGTGGAGTTCCGTGAGACGGCGACGGGAGGAATGGCGCGATTTCGCTTTGCCGTGACCCCGCGGCGCCGGGACCGCGAGACACAGCTCTGGATGGACGGGCCCACCAGCTTCTACACGGTCTGGGCCTGGCGGACGCTGGCCGCGAATCTGGCGGGTTCGGTGGCGATCGGGGAACCCCTGCTCGTGCACGGCCGGTTGAAGGTCCGTGAGGAGGAACGGGAGGGCGGACGCAGGACGTTCGTGGACGTCGAGGCGGTCGCGGTGGGCCACGACCTGAGCCGGGGGACCGCCGCCTTCCGCCGGGTCGTGCGGACCGAGCCGGTGCTGACGTCCGCCTCGCACAACGGGTCTGACGGCCGGTCGGGCGGGGAACCGGGAGCCGGTGCGGACCACGGCCTCGGAAGCGGGGTGGACGTGGCCCCGACCGTACGGGAAAGGGTGGCGGTGTCCTGAAAGGGCTGGTCGGGAGGGGCGGCCCGGCGATAACGATTCCGATTCGGAATGGTTGACCGGGGGCGGTACGGGGGACTGGGGTTCGCCCGGTCCTTAGGATTCCCAGAGCTCATGGGTCACTTGAGTCTGCTGGCGGGGCATTCCCCACACGCGCACCACGCGCGAAGGTCTCGCCCGGAGGGGAATTCCGTGTTTGTTGCGTCTTCAGTGCCTGCTTCGCCGTCCGACGCGAAGGCGGTGCCCGCCGTCCGCGGCAGGACACCGCGTATCGGGGAGACCGGCAGAGCGGCGCGCGAGGGCGGGACCGGCAGGCAGGCACGCGTGGCCGAGGCCGGCGGGCGGGC